>JALWOP010000127.1 GCA_027083445.1 Planctomycetota bacterium
ACTAAGGCGGGGGGGGGCGGATTGGGGCGGCCGACGGAGCTGCTTTCCAGCACCTCCCCAGAGTTATCCACAGCTCCCCAACGATGCTCCCCAGCCGCCAGATAGGGGTTTTCCCGGGTCTATGAAGGAAGCTGATTCCCGGTGCAGACCCGGGAGGAGGCGGGGGATCACAGGGGCGATCGATTCCTGTAAACCCCTTTCCAAACATAGGTTATGAACGACAGGGTTCCAGAGACGGGCCTGGAGCCTCCCCCTGGCCCCTGGGTCGATTCGAGAATGGAACCTTCTAGCCCTCCCAGGGCCCGATTCGCCAAGCCCTCTCCTCCACGCTTTCTCCACAGGAGGGTGAAAGGAGCTGGGAGCCCGCCTCCGGACCGCTAGACTCCCGCCAATGGTCGAAGAAACACCCCTGCTCGAAGTCGAGGGCCTGGTCAAGTCCTATCGCCGCCGCCGGGTGGTCGACGGGGTCGCCTTCCAGGTGCAGGCCGGGGAGATCGTCGGCCTGCTGGGCCCCAACGGTGCGGGTAAGACGACCAGCTTCCGCATGACGGTCGGCCTGGTGACTCCGGATGCCGGCGTGGTCCGGCTGGGGGGCCGGGATGTCACCCGACGGCCGATGTTCCGCCGCGCAAGGCTCGGCATGGGTTATCTGCCCCAGGAAGCGAGCGTCTTCCGGCAGATGAGCGTGCTCGACAACCTGCTGGCCGTACTGGAGACGATGCCCCTGCGCCGCTCCGAGCGGCTGGCCGAAGCCCACCGGCTCCTGGGGGAACTCGAACTCGAGCGCCTGGCCCGCAGCCAGGCCGACACCCTCTCGGGGGGGGAACGCCGACGCCTCGAGCTGGCCCGGGCCCTGGCCACGCGCCCGCGCATCCTCCTGCTCGACGAACCCTTTGCAGGGGTCGACCCGATCAATGTCGAGGAGATCCAGGGCCTGGTCCGCCAGCTTCGAGACCAAGGAATCGGCATCCTGATCACCGACCACAACGTGCGCGAGACCCTGCAGAGTACCGATCGCACCTACATCATCCAGGAGGGGCACATCCTGCGCGAGGGCACCCCCGAGGAGATCGTCAGCGACCCCAAGGTGCGCGAGGTCTACCTCGGCACCCAATTCGACGCTCCCCTGAGGGGTGTCTCGGCCCGGGAGGAGCGGGAGCTGATCGAGTAGGGCTGGGCCCTAGTGCGGTTGAGGGGCGCCCCCCCCATCGCTATCCTGCTTGCCCTCAAAATCCCGTTTCGACCCACTTCTGGAGCGTTTCCGATGCAAATCATCGCCTGCGTCAAGCGGGTCCCGACTACCGACGCGGCGGTCTCAGTGACCCCCGACGGCAAGGGACTCGTCACCG
This sequence comes from Planctomycetota bacterium, assembly GCA_027083445.1. Taxonomy (GTDB): domain Bacteria; phylum Planctomycetota; class UBA1135; order UBA1135; genus JALWOP01. The sequence goes on from JALWOP010000127.1 coordinate 1,350, forward strand.
ACGGCTTGCCGTACATGATCTCGTTCTACGACGAGATCGCCCTCGAACAGGCGGTGCAGACCAAGGAGGCCCTGGGAGGCGAGGTCACCGTCCTCTCCCTGGGACCCGCGTCGGGCTCCAAGGAGATCCGCGAGTGCCTGGCCAAGGGCGGCGACAAGGCCGTCGTACTCACCGATGACGAGTGGATGACGCGCGATGCGCGCGCCACGGCCAAGGCCCTGGTGGCCGAGATCGAAGCCCAGGGAGCCGACGTCGTCTTCATGGGCAAGGTAGCCACCGACCGCGACAACGCTTCGGTCGGTCCGATGGTCGCCACCTACCTGGGCTGGGCTTGTGTCACGGACGTGGTCGCCCTCGAACTCGGAGAGGGCGGTGGCACGGCCAAGGTCGAGACCGAGGCGGGACTCGAGACCCTGGAGTTCTCCCTGCCCGCGGTCATCACCACCGGCAAGGGCCTCAACGAGCCGCGCTATGCGGGGCTGAAGGGGATCATGGCCGCCAAGAAGAAGCCCCTCGAGGAGAAGACGCCCGAACTCGAGGCGAACCAGGCCATGGTCGCCAGCCTGGCTCCCCCGCCCCCCCGCAAGGAAGGACGCCTCGTGTCGGATGTGAATGAGTTGATCGACGCCCTGCGCAATGAAGCTCAGGTCCTCTAGCCGCCCCTGCCAGTAGAAAGCGATCCCATGACCACCCTCGTCGTCTTCATCGAACACACGGGCGGCAGCGCGCGGCGCTCGTCCCTCGAAGCCCTTGGTGCTGCTCAGGCTGCTGGGGCCACCTGCATCGCCGTCCTGACCGGACCCGGCGCCGACGGCGTAGCGGGCAACATCCCCGCTGCCAAGGCGGTCATCCTCACCGGCGGCGAAGCCTACAGCCCCGACCAGGTCGCCGCCGGCGTGGCCGAGGTCGTGCGCGCCCAGGGGGCCGGCGGCTTCCTCGCTGCCGCCTCGTCCCTGGGCCGCGACCTCGCCCCCCGCGTCGCCGCCCACCTCGACGCCACCCTCTTCTCCGACTGCACCGCCATCACGACCGAAGGCGATGAGCTGCGCGTCACGCGCTCGTGGCTCGCGGGCAAGGTGATCGCCACCCTGACCCCCACGGGTGAATTCTTCTGCGCCACGACGCGCCTGAACGTCTTCCCCGCCGCCGAAGGGAGCTGCACCGAGGTTGGCGAGCACCCCCTCGGCGGCGAGGCCCGGGTGCGGGTAACCGCCATCGAAGCCGCGGGCGAAGCCAAGCTCGACGTGGCCGAAGCGCCCGTGGTCGTCGCTGGAGGACGGGGCCTAGGCAGCCCCGAGGGGTTCCAGATCGTCGAAGCGCTCGCCGACGCCTTCGGCAACGCCGCGGTCGGAGCCTCCCGGGCAGTGGTCGATGCCGGTTGGCGCCCCCACTCCGAGCAGGTCGGTCAGACCGGAAAGGTGGTCTCCCCCCAGCTCTACATCGCCATCGGCATCTCCGGCGCCATCCAACACCTGGCGGGCATGCGCACCTCGGGCACGATCGTGGCGATCAACAAGGACCCCGACGCCCCGATCTTCAAGGTGGCCGACTACGGTCTGGTGGCGGACGCCTTCGAGGTGGTACCGCAGTTGACCGAAGCGGTGCGCGCCATCAAGTCCCAGAGCTGAGCCTCCGCGGGTGTTCTCCTTTCCGGGGAGGGTCCGATGAATCTCCAGCCGGGCAACCTGCTCGCGCTGGAGGAGGCCGCCGCGCGCATCCCGCCCGGCCACTGCCGGGCGGCGGTGGCGCTGCTCCTCATGGGCGAGGATGCCGCGCGGGCCTCGGTACTTCTCATGCGCCGCGCCGAACGCGAAGGCGACCGCTGGTCGGGACAGATCAGCCTGCCGGGAGGCCACATGGAGAGGACGGACCGCGACCTGTGCGCGACCGCCTGTCGTGAAACCTACGAAGAGGTGGGGATCGAGCTCCCCCCCAGCGCACTGCTGGGAGCCCTGCCCCCCCTGCAGGCGGTTGCCGCGGGCCGGCCCCTGGAGACGACGATCCTGCCCCTGGTCTTCCCCCTCGAAGAGCCGCCCACCCCGAGCCTCGGTCCCGAAGCCCGCGAGGCTTTTTGGTTTCCCCTGGAGCAGGCGCGCAGCGGCGCACTCGACAGCCGCCACCACACCGCCGAGGGGACGAGTCACCCCGCCTGGGATTTCGAGGGGAGGAGGATCTGGGGCTTGACCTACCGCATCCTCTCGTGCTGGCTCATGAATGACCCGGCCTTCTAGCGTCACTCGTCCTCGCCGATGTAGCCGTTCGCGCGCAGCTCATCGCGCAGCTCATCGGAGAGGTCGGTCGCTACAGCCCCCTCGGGTCTCTCCTCGATCGCACGGGCCAGTTCCGCCAGAGCGTGGGTGTAGGAGTCTCGCAGCCGAGCGCCCCGCCCGCTATCCAACTCCCGTTGGGGCGCGTGCTCCCCTGGATCGGCTTCGAGGTCGAACCATACCGAGGAGTCACGGGCCTCGTCCCGCAGGAACTTTCCGTCCGGCAGACGCAGCGCCTGCAGTTCGAAGCCCAGGGTGTGGAGTTCGCACACTGCCGCCCGTTCGGCCTCGGGTGCGGCGCCCTCGACCAGGGGCATCAGACTGCGACCCAAGACCCCCTCGGGTGGAGCGAGGTTCGCCAGTTCGAGCAGGGTCGGACCCAGATCGATGCTGCGCGTCTGGTGTGTCACGACACTTCCCTCCGGCACGCGCCCAGGTGCCCACAGGACGAGAGGCACGCGCACGACCTCGTCGAAGAGGGTCTGGCGATGTCCCTTGTGCCCGTGATCGAAAAACTCAGTCCCATGGTCCGAGGTGATGATCAGGATCGTGTCGTCAGCGATCCCCCAACTCTCCAGGTCCGCCCGCAGCTTCCCCAGGAAGGTGTCGGTCCAGCCGATCTCCCCGTCGTAGAGGGCGAGGAGGTGTTCGAAGTCCCGCTTGGACATGTCCGGCCGATAGCGCACGTTGTCCTTCACGAACCCGCGACCGTCGATCGGACCTTCATAGCCTGGATCGAAGCGGGTGTCCCAGGGGGGCGGCGGAGTGAAGTCGTAGTGAACGTCCCAGAAGTGAATGAAGGTGAAGGAGGCCTGCTCCTTGTGCTCCTCCATCCAAGCCCGCGCCTCGCCATAGACCGCGTCATTGGTCACACCATGGTGGCTGGCGGCGTGACTGAGTGGGTTGTTGGCCCAGACCTCGACCTTGTCGGGAGCGAAGCGTTCCCGTTGTCCACGAACGGCGTAGACGTAAGTATCGAATCCCTGCCCCAGACCGAAGGCACCGTCGAGATAGGGACCCCCATAGAAGCCGCCCGTCGCATAACCGGCGGCTTGGAAGCGTTCGGCCAGGGTGACGAAGGCCGGGCTGAGGGCGGTCCCCGTCGCATCGACGACGCCATGCACCGCGTCGGGCACCGAAGTGAAGATCGCCGCATGGGCGGGTAGGGTCCAGGAGGTGCTCGAGATCTCTTGGTCGAAGCGCACCCCTTCCCGGGCGAAGCGGTCCAGGTTCGGAGTCGTCTCCCGCTCGTAGCCGTAGCAGCCCACGTGATCCCGCCGCAGGGTATCGATCGAGACCAGGATCACGTGCGGTCCGGTAGGCGGAGCGGGGCCGCCACAGGCCGCCAAGGGCAAGAGGAGGGAGAGCCAGCGAGGTTTCACGCAGGGCATCCTACGTCGAGCGCAGGCGAACGTGAGCCTACGGCCTTTCACTCCGCAGGCTCGACCCTCGGAGCGACCCGCAGGGGTTCGCGGCGGGCGAACTGATCGGCCCAGTCCGCATAGGTAGCCGCTGCGCCGGAGTTGCCCACCGAGCGCGCGAGGATGGATGCGCGCATGGCCGCGTCATGGGCTGCGGCAAAATCCCCGGTCTCGGCGAGAGCGGCGGCGAGCAGACCGAGTCGGCGTGGGTCCTTTCCCCCGCTTTCGTCGTCCATCGCCCGCGCCAGTTCGAGGGCTCGCGTTCCGTCCCTCAGGGCGGCATCGGGATGGGTCGCGCGCATCCAAGCAAGTTGCTCCCGCACCGGGTGGAAAGGGTCGCGCGCGAGTACTCGCTCCCAAAGATCCGCCGCCCGAGCCGGCTCTCCCTGGCCGAGAGCGAGCACCGCCGCCCGCGCCTCGACCTCGGTCAGAAGTTCCCCACTTGCATCCACCCCCACTGCACGGTTGATGAACCCGGAGAGGAGAGCCAGGGCGAGCCCTCCCGCCAAGAGGAGCGGCCGACCACGCTGCGCCCAGAGAGTCGGTAGAGCCCAACCCAAGACGAGGCACATCGCGGGAACCGCCGGCAAGCGATAGCGGGGCGAGTACCAAAAGACCGTACAGATGGCGAAGGGCAAGAGGAGCAGCAAGACGACCGGAGCGTGGCGCCTCGGATCCCGCCGCAGGAGCAGCCAAGCGGCTACCAGAGCGGGCAGGGCGAGCCAAGCCACCGGCAGGGGTGCCAGATAGAGCGCCGGCCAAAGGCCTGCCCTGCGCTCGAGGCCGGGCAGGTACATGTCTCCGTAATTGCGAGCCGAGAGGAAAAGCCAAGCCTTGAGCAGGCCGAGACGCAGGGCACGTAGGGGCTCTGCCCGCCACCAGGCGAGTCCACGCCGCAGGAAGTAACCACTGACATCCCCCCAGCCCGCCCCGTTCCCGAGGGCGATGCGCGTGCGCGCCAGGGCATCCTCCGCATGCTTGGACTTGACCGACGACACCTCGTAGGGGGCGAAGACTCCGTTGGCCGTGGGATTGTTGCCGTGCCAGAAGGTGATACCGGCGTGGGCACTGATCGGAATGAACGCGTCCGCGGCCAGGTAGTTGTGGAGCGTCGCCGGTGCGATGCCGAGCGCTGCTCCCGACAGGATGAGCGCCGCCCCCCTGGCTCGCGCACCGAGCCACAGGGCCCACCCGGCAAGCAGCACCGCCGCGGGCAAGAGGGCGGGCCAGGCCAGAGCCGCCAAGCCGATCGAGAGCCCCAGTCGCAACGCACCCCTTCGGCCGCGCCGTTGCCAGAAAACGACGCAGCCTTCGAGCACCAGGGTGACCAGGAAAGTCTGCAGGGTCCCTGCCAAGAGCCGTCCATGGGCCGCGGCGGCGTCGGTGCAACCGAGCCACAGGGCCGCCGCCAACAGACCCGCGCGCCGATCGAACAGAAGCCTCCCCACGCGAGCGAGTAGGCCCGCGGTCGCGATGTGCACCACCAGTTGCAGGATGGCCACCCCCTCGATCCCCAGCCCCGCGAGGCGCAGGAGAGCCAGGAGATAGGGATAGAGCGGAGCCGAGAAGAAGGGCTCGGTGCCCACCCAGGCCCCGTCTGCGATCCGGCCGCTCCACTGCCAGTAGTAGAGCGCGTCGTTGATCGGTGTGCGCCCATAGGGATCGGCGAGGTTGCCCCAGGCGATGAGCGCGTGCACGACGAGTCCCACCGCGAGCAGTGCCCAGAGCCGGTGATCGCGCATGGGTTTCACCGTCCGAGGGGCGCCTCCGCGCTCACACCCTCTCCCGCGGTGATCGTGTAGCGTCGACCCGCAGCCAAGTCGCCCAGGTCCAGAGTTCTCCCATCCGTCCAGCGCACCTCGATCCGGGCGCTGGTCGCCGGGCCCAGCCCCAGGTGAACACGCGTACTGCTGGTCGAGAGGAATCCACTGCCATCCCCGACCGTGCGGGTCAGGACCCGCTCTCCGACCTGGGCCCGGACCCGCGCTCCCAGCGCCTGGCTGTTGCGCTCGCCTCCAACCAGTTGCAGGACGATGGCATTCCCGGCGCGAGAGTCGTTGCGCAGGAGGGTCGGCGGACCGTCGAGGTTCCCCACCAGAATGTCCCGGTCCCCATCGCCGTCGACGTCCCCCACGGCGACGCCGCGACTGGCCGCGGCCAGCGCGAGTCCTGGGCCGCCACCACCCTCGGGAATGCGAAAGTGGCCCTGGCCGTCGTTCTCGAAGAGCTGGTTCGGCTGCCGGTAGTGGGTCTGGCGTCCGAGCTGATCGACCTGGGGAAAGACGTGTCCATTGGCGACGAACAGGTCCAGGTCCCCATCCGCGTCGAAGTCCTCGAAGACGGTCCCCCACCCCAGACTGGCCAGGGTGACCCGATAGAGCCCCGCCGGTGCGGTCGCGTCACGAAAGCGACCCCCGGCCTGGGCCTGGTAGAGGGTGAAGTAGTCCTCGGAGAAGTTGGTCACGTAGAGATCCGCGTCGCCATCGCCGTCGCAATCCCCCAGAGCGACACCCATTCCAGCCTGAGGGCTACCCGAGGCGCTCAGGGAGACCCCACTCCTGCCGCCGACATCGACGAAGCGTCGACCCTCTTCGTTGTGCCAGAGGATGTTGGGAGTCGAATCATTGGCTACGTAGAGATCCTGCCAGCCGTCACCGTCCCAGTCGAAGGCGACCACGTGGAAGGCGTAGTAAGCCACGGCATCGATGCCCATGGCGCTCGAAACATCGGTGAAGGTTCCGTCCGCCTCCTGGCGATAGAGGGCGTCCGGCTCGGCTTCGAGTCCCAGGGGACCGTAATAGACCTGGGCGCCGAAAAAGTCCTGGCTCTTGGTGGCGGCGGCCTCCTTGTCCAGATCGATGTGGTTGGCGACGTAGAGATCCAGGTCCCCGTCGCGGTCGTAATCGAAGAAGCAGGCCCCGCTCGACCAACGTGGATCGGCGACCCCTCGCTCCGCGGCGATGTCGACGAAGCTCCCCCCCCGATTCTCGAAGAGACGGTTGGGACCGCGATTGGTCAGGTAGAGATCGATGTCTCCGTCGCCGTCGAAGTCCCGCGCGAGCGCACCGTAGCTCCAGGTATCGTCCGAGAGGCCACTCTCCTGGGTGCGATCGTGGAACACACCTCGGCCGTCGTTCTCGAAGAAGGCATCCGGACCGTCGCCGCTGGCAAAGAAGGCGTCCAAGTCCCCATCGCCATCGGCATCGAAGAGGGCGACGCCGGCTCCGAAGGACTCGTCGATCGTGCGATTCTCCGGTGTGCCGTTGGAGTGGTGGAAGGCGTCGAGGCCGGAGGCGGCCGTGGCATCGGAGAAGGAGAGCGCTGAAGGTTGCGGCGCCCCGGGAGGGGTATCGCCTCCGCAGCCCGCCGAGCAGGCGAGCAGAATGGCTGCTCCCCTACGCAGAGTCGTCATCGTTCATCCTCCAGCTCATCGAGCAGGCTGCGGGCCCGTGCGTTCTTGGGCTCGAGGGCGAGCAGGGCCTGCAGGGCCGCCCGTGCCTCGCCGGTCCGGCCCAGATCCGCAGCCAGGCGGGCCACGGTCCACCAGGCGGCACCATCGGAAGGGTTGCTGCGCGCCGCGTGACGAGCCGAGGCCAATTCCTGATCCTGGGCAAAGACCTCCTGGTAGCGCTGCTCGGCTTGCCGGGCTCCAGCCGGATCGCCCAGATCCTCCAAGACCCGGGAGAGGCGATACCAGGCCTGGGTCAGCCCTACGCGCAGTTCGACCGCCCGCCGGTAGTGGTCGCGTGCGGATTCGAGTTCGCCGAGCTCCTCGAGCACCCAACCCAGATCGAAGAGAGCCTGGGCTGCGTTCTCTCCCAGCTCTTCGGGCTGCGCTGCTTCCAGATGGGAGCGGGCAGCCTCCAGTTCCCCCTCCTGATGTAGCAGTCCCCCCAGTCGCCAGTGGGCTCCCCGGTGGCTGCCGTCCAGGGCCAGGGCTGCTTCATAGTGAGCACGAGCCTCGAGCAGGTCGCCGTGCTCCTCACGGGCCCTTCCCGCGAAGTAGGCGTAGTCGGCGCGGGTCTCATCGAGGCGACAAGCCTCCTCCAAGTATTCGATCGCGGCGTTCAGCCTCTCGTTCGAGGGGTTGCCGGCGTGCTGGAGCTGCTGCGCGCGACCGCGCTGGAAGGCCTGTTCGGCCGCCCCGGCATCGACCGGCGAGGGCCCCTTCCCGCCGGAACAGGCACAGAGCAGCATCAGACACAGGTGGAGCGGGCGCAGCATGGCGGGGCGGGGATCCTAACCCCTTACGGCCCCCCATCGCAGCCGTGAGTGGACACGATCAGAGGTATGCGTTTGGCTGCAAGGCCTCGTCGAAGCCCAGGGTCGGGGAGGGACTCCCCACGCTCGTCGATATCGGCGATTCGGAGTGACGCTTGTTCCGGGGGTTCGGGGGGAGCTGGGGCAAACCCCGTTCGACGAACCCAGCTTACCGACGGGTCTCAGCGCTCGCGGCCAGGGTGCCGGAGGTTGTGCGATAGGAATCGTCAGCGGATCGGCCCTCTTCGCCGGCTCGACCTTCTTGGAAGCCTCGGGTGCCGGCGCTGGTACCGGCTCGGTTCGGCTCCGGTCTTGGTGGAGTGCTCGTCAGGATGGCTTCCAGCTCGTCGTGGAGCTTGAACGCGGCATCGTAGCGTGCCTGGGCCTCGGCTAGACCCGCGCCACTGGAACCGACGAGCGCTTTCCCGGCGACATCGATATTCCGCTCGGCCTGAGCCACATCGAAAGGAGCGAAAGCCTGGGTCCGGGGTACCGAGAGGAGCAGCGCGAGCAAGAGGGGCAAGGGGAAGACGGCCTTCCGGGGAGCGCAGTAACGAGAGCTCATGGCCGGAGCGTGGCCGTGGCGGTGGGATCGAGGCGGACCGGCGAGGCCCCGTCTAAGAAGTTGCATTTGCCCGACCCCAGGACCGCGTCGTCCGGAGCCCCTTGGACTCGCGGGGCGGGAGCAGAGCGGCGGTGACCTTCTGTTGACAGGGAAGCGACCCCGCGGACCTAGACTGAAGCTTGAATGGAGCTCCCTGCGCAGACGATCCACTCCCCCAACGGGCGCCGCCCGCGGGAGCTCTGGGTCCATGCGGCGGGGTGGCTCCTGGCCGGCACGCTCGCCTGGGCTGGGCTCAGGGGTACTGCCGACGCCCGCAGCCTGGGGGAGCTGGCCCAGCTACGCATCGCCGGGGAGGTGGCAGCCCTGGCCGAGGTCAACTGGCGCGCCGCCCTCGAAAGATGGGAGCTGCCCTTCACGCCCGCGAGTCCCTCGCTTCCCTGGCGCGAGGAAGCTGAGGAAGCGCCGGCTGCTCCTCGGGCCGAAGAGGCCCAGTTAGAGGAGCCAAGGAGCGCTGGATCGCCGGCCCCCCCCTCATCCCTCTCCCTCCTGCTCGACGAAGCCGCCAGCCTCGAACGGGAGGGGGACTACGAGGAGGCGCTGCGACTGGTTCAGGAAGGCGAGCGCCTCTCTCCGGAAGATCCCGAGCAGCCCGAGGCCTGGCTGCGAATCCTGCGTCTGGGGAACCGACTGGACCGCGAGCCCCTGGTCCGCTCGACCTGGCGGCAGGTAGCCGGGGAACTCGACCCCCGCCTGCAACGCGAGGGTCGACCCTACCTCCTGCTCTGTGCCCTGGCGGCCGCGCCCGCACTCTCCCCCACCGAACGCCGCGACGCCGGCCGGCTGGTCGTGCGGGCCTGGGCCGAAGGCGCCCTGGGTCCCTTGGGATTCCGGGACGAGATCATCCGCGAGGGGGAGCCGATCCGACTCGTCCACCGACCCGATCCCCGCCGCGCCACCTGGCTGAGCGCCCTCGAAGCACTCCTCCCCCGGAGCGAGTGGCCGCCACAGCTCCAGGCCGAGGGGGCACGTCTTCGCCTGAATGCCTATCGCCGGTTCGTCGGCAGCTCCGGCTTCCCGCAGGTCCTCGGTTCCTGGCGGGCTTGGATCGGGGCGGATTACTGCTGGTTGGCGCGACGCGACTCGCAGACGCAGGGGCGGGCCTTCGTCGTAGCTCGTCCGATATTCGAGGAGGAGCTACGCCGCATCGCGGAGCTGCCCGAGGGCTTCTCGATCATCTTCGCGGAAAAGGCGCAGCCCCTTGCCGGCGGGAATGCGCTGCGCTCCCCTCGGCCCCTACCCTGGACGCAGGCGGAGAGCGGCGCGCTGACCTATACCCTGGTCCACGGGGATCCCGCCTCCCTGCGCCGACCCGCGGAGCGGCGCGGTTGGCTCCTGAGGGGCACGCTGCTCCTGCTCGCCGCCCTGGTGGCCCTCGCTTCCAGCGCCATGGCGACCGCCCTCGGTCGCAGCCGGCGCCTGGGCGAGTTGAAGACCGCCTTCATCGCCGGGGTCTCCCACGATCTGCGCACCCCCCTGGCGGGCATCCTCCTCTTGGCGGAGAACCTGGAGAGTGGCCGCGTGAGGGGGGATCGCGCGCGGGAGTACCACCGCCGACTCCGGCGCGAAGCAGAGCGACTAGGACGCATGGTCGACGACGTACTCGATTTCGCCCGCATCGAGAGGGGTGCGAGCCTCGGCGTCTCCCGCGAGGCGGTCGAACTCGGCCCGCTGCTCGCGGAGTGCGCCGAGGAGCTGCGCCGGCACTGCGAGCGCGCGGGGATCGAACTGCGCGTCGAGTGGGGGGAGCTTCCCCTGGAAGGGATGCTCGATGGGAACGCCCTGCGCCGAATGCTCTGGAACCTGGTGGAGAATGCCCTGCATCACAGCGGCAGCGCGATCGTGGAGCTGGCGGCCCACGGCGACGGGCACCGGCTCACCGTCGAGGTCACCGACCGCGGCCGCGGCATCCCCCCGGGCAAGCGCCAAGCGATCTTCCAGCCCCACCTACAGCTCGACAGCGGCTCCCGGGCAGGCTCGGGCCTGGGCCTGTCGATCGTACGCGCCCTGGCGCGAGCCCATGGAGGTGACGTCCGGGCCGAGGAGCCCGGGGAAGGAAGCGGAGCGCGCTTCGTCCTGACCCTGTCGATCGAGGAGGCTTGGGATGGTTGATCTGGAAGGAGCCGGTCTGCGCGTCCTCGTCATCGAAGACGAGGAATCCCTACGGCTGGCACTGGTTGACGCCCTGGTCGCCGAGGGCTTCGAAGTCCTGGAGGCAGCGGATGGGCGCAACGGTCTGGAGCTGGCCCTGCGCGAGGGTCCCGACGTGATCCTGCTCGACCTGATGCTGCCGGGCCTGGACGGCTTCAGCGTCCTGCGGGCCCTACGCGAGGATCGGCTCGAGGCGGCCGTATTGATCCTCTCGGCCCGGGGAGAGGAGTGGGACCGGGTGCAGGGTTTCGAATACGGCGCGGACGACTACCTGGTCAAGCCCTTCTCGATGCGGGAGCTCCTGATGCGCGTGCGAGCCGTCCTGACACGTCGGGCAGGACGGGCCCCGGGGGTGGCCGAAGGTGGCGGTCGCATCCGGATCGGCGCGGCTACCGTGGACTTCGCTGCCTACAGCATCGAACGGGATGGAACGCGCACGGGTCTCTCTCGCCGTGAACTCGACCTCCTGCGCTACTTCTTGGCCCACGAGAACGAAGCCCTCGATCGCCTGCGCCTACTCGAGGATGTTTGGGGTCCCGACGAGTCCCCGACGACGCGCACGATCGACCAACACGTGCTCAAGCTGCGCAAGAAAATCGAGCCGGAACCGGAGAACCCGCGCCACCTCATCACCGTGCACGGCGTCGGCTACCGCTTCCAGTTGCGCGGGTGACAAACCGTTGACCGTCGATGCGCCTGGTGCTGACAAACCGGATCGGCCCGCGTCCTACAACCAGGCTCGAGGCGGCGATGGTGCCCCCGAACGGAACTCTTCAATCATGCAGAACACGACTCGCTTTCCCCTCGGTTATCGCCTGGGCCTGATCCCTCTTCTGGTGGCCCTGGCCATCACCGCCAAGGTATCCGCCCAGGATTCCGACTCCCCCGCACCCCAGGTGAAGATCGAAGAGGTGCGCCTCTTGATCGAAACCAGCGCGGACACTGGGGCGCTACAGCGGGCCCTCGAGGAGGTGGAACGGGATCTGAAACCCACGCAGAAGGCCGAGTTGCCGCTCGAGCGGCTCGCGCAGCTTCTCCTGCTCAAGGTCGATCTCCTGGTGACCCTGGGCCGCGAGCGCGAAGCCCTGGAGTTTCTCTCCGGCCTCGCCCAGCAGCGCGGGGGAGCCGAGACCCCGCGCCACGCCGCCTGTGCGAAACTCCTACGAGAGAACCCCGAGCTGCGGTCGCGCTACGACACCCTACGCCGGCGCCTGGAACAGCGTCCGCCCGATGCGGGGCTGGCACTCACGATCCGAACGGCCCTGGAACAGAAGGACATGGCCCTGCTGAACGCCCTGGGCCCCCGCGCGGTTCCGCCGGTCTTTGAATGGGTGGATCAGCACACCTCTGCCGTCTACACCCAAGTCACCGATGACCCCCTTTCCTTCCTGAGCCAACTCGCTCCGGAACGAGTAGGTCGGCTTGCACTTCGCCACTGGCAGGATGGAGGCTACATCTGGCGCCGCAGAGTCCTGGGAATACTGCTCACCGGCTCGCATTACTTCTTTCGGGGAGACGACTTGGATGACAGCCATCCTCTCGCTCCTTCCTGGCTCGACGTCCTGGCCCGCTTCGTCGCCGACGATGAGATGCGCACTGATTGCTTGGACGTCGTCCGACTCGCCCTGAGGCGGAAGCGCGCGACCCCAAATCTCATTGCCGCCCTCCAGACCATCGTCATGGGCGCCGATCGCGCCGCAGCGCGGGAGGTGATGACTGCCATCGATGAGTCGAAAAGCTCCGATCCCAGGTTGCTCCCACTCCTCGAACGCGCGATGGGACAGGGTGATTCCGCCCTTCGGCTTGCAGCCCTGGCCTCCTTGCAGCGCATCGAAGGTGCGGATCCCCTGGCCTACGCGGGTGACCCCGACCCCGAGGTACGCAAGCTCGTCGCGCAGGGTCTTCGGCGAGCGGTTGCCCTACCCGATTCCGGTACGAGACCCCTGAGCCGGCGGGAGTGGGATGTCCTCGAGCAGTTGCTGGCCGACGAGGACGCAGATGTCCGGCTCGAGTCCCTGTTCATCCTTCCCCGGGGAAACTCGACCCTGGCCCTGGAGCGCTGGAAGCAGCTGGCCGCCGATGAGGACCCTCGGGTACGCAGACGCGTGGCGGAGTTCGCCTCTTCACTGCCGCCCGAGTACGCGATTCCGATCTGTGAGGTCGCCCTGCGCGACCCGGCCCTGCGCGATACGGTCGAGAGTCTCCTGGTTTCCGCCGACGTCGAGGAGGATCCCCAGGGGTGGCTTGGGGTCTATGCGGCCCTGCTCTCCGATCCCAGCAGCCGGATCGCCCAGGAGATCGATCGGAAGAGAAACCTCGCCAGGCATTTCAACACCACACCCCAGACGCAGGAGGCCTATCTGCGCTGGGCACTCGCTGCGGGCCCGGATGCACTCGTAGCCCCGATCCGGGACGACAAGGACCCGGGCAGCTTCCTGGGGCGCATCCCATCCGAACTCTATCCCCCCTTCGTCGTGCGCCTCTTCCACGAAGACCCCTTCGATCTAGACCGGCGACTCGCCACAGAGGCCTATCCCAGGGATCCCGCTCTCGATGCCGAGAAGGCCCGCCGGGCGATGCAGGCCGCGACGGATAGGGAACTGCCCCCTGAGCTGCGCTACCTGCTGGTGCTCTATTCCTACGGGGAGCCCGGTTGGTCCAAGTTGATGACCTCGATCCTGCTGGAGAACCCCTCTCTGGCGGAAGCCTTCCAGTCCGATGCGAGCCCCCTCTACAACTCGATCAACCACTGGCACATTTTCGATGGAGAACCGGTCAACCGCGTCCTCCTCTCCCTCCTCCAGGAAGACGCCTTTCCTGAACCGATTCTGTCACGGATCACGAGCGCCTACGATGTGAAAGCGCCCCTGGCCCTCGCGATCAGTCGCAACCTGATCGAGCGCTTCACCACCGCCCAGCCCAGTGACTCCACCGGAATCGATCTAGCGGTCGAGAGCGCCGGCCGGCATCCCGAACTGGCCGACATCGACGAGTTGCGCTCATGGCTCGACAAGCCCTGGCTCACGGCTTCGGCCATATCGGCTCTGGGCCAACGCCACGACCCCAGCGCTCTCGAGGATCTGGCCGGCTTCCTGCGGGATCGAAGCGCCAAGGACCGCCTCTTCCTGGCCGCTCTCGAGGCCGTCACCTCCTATCTTTCCGACGAGGCGGCGGAGACCCTGCTGGATGTAGCCGGCCAGACCCGCTACCGGGGTGGCCGCGACGCATGCCTGGCGGCGGTGGAGTCGATCCGCACCTACCAGGAGGCACGCGAACGCTGGGCCGCCCGTCGCCTGGGCAAGCAGACCCGCACCCGGGCGGTCGCCCGACTCCTGGAGCTACTCGATGAAAAGGAGACGGAAATCCGCATCGAGGCCATCCGCGGACTCGGCAGCCTGCAAGCCCTCGAAGCCCTGCCCACCCTGATCCCCCTCGTACGCGACCCCGATCCCGGCATCCGAAAGGCCACACGCGAGGCACTGGACCGTCTGAATTCGGACCCTTCGAAGGAGGAGCACTGACCCCGGTTCAGCGCCGCGGTAGCCGGACCCCGATTCCGGTCCCGGGCGAAGCCAGATAGAGGCGACCCGACCCCCCCGCCGAGAGAACGTGAATGGCAAAGGGCCAGGCCAACCCCTCGTTCATCGACTGCCAGGTGAGGCCGCGGTCCCTGCTGACCCGAACTCCCGCCGAGGCGGGGTCGTACCCCCCCGCCTCGAAGGCGCTCGTCGAGGCGAGGTAGAGGGTGTCGGGATCGATCTCGTCCACCTCGACGCTGCGCAGGTAGTCATCCGCCAACAGACGCGCCTCCCAGGTGTCACCCCGGTCCGGGCTGCGGTAGAGACCGCCGCCCGGGCCACTGACCGCCACGTAGAGGGTGCCGGGGGTATGGGGGTCGGGCTCGATCCAAGCCACACCTTCCCAGCCCCCCCAGGGAAGCCCGGGGATCGAACCGCGCATGGCCGTCGTGCCCACCTCCTGCCACGATCCCGGACTGCCCGCGGCATCGGAACGCCACAGCCCCCCCTCGCCACCGGCGTAGACGACGTTGCCGTCGAAGGGGTCCACCGCCGTGAAGCGCAGCCCCTGGCCGACGAGTAGCGCGGAGAAGGTCAAGCCACCATCGCTGCTTCCGTAGACGTCTCCCCCGCCGGTGACCAGGAGACGCCGCGCATCCAGGGGACTGCCGGCATCGAGGGAAAGACCGAGGAGCGGCGCAGCCGGCAACCCTGCGCCGACAGCCTGCCAAGTGAGCGCTCCGTCGTCGCTGCGCAGCAGTGTCGACGGACCTTCTGCATCCTGTGCCTGTGGAGCCCAGACCCGGCCGGCAAGGTCCGGGTCGGCGAGCACGGTCCAGGTGTTCCCGCCGCTTTCGCCCCACTCCCCGGTGTAGGCAGCCTCGTTGCAAGAGCTCCAGGTCATGCCACCGTCCCGACTGCACCAAAGCCCGAGGTCGAGGTAGGCCGCGTAGAGATCGCGCGGATCCGCCGGGCTGACCGCGAGGGCGACGGGGACGACGTTGTCGAAACCGGTCGAACGCCACCTGCCAGGAAAGAGTTCGCTGGTAAAGAGTTGCTGCACCGTCCGGCCGCGATCGAAGGAGGCGTAGGCGAACTGACTGTTGACCCAGAAGAACGCCTCGGGGTCGGTTGGATCCTCGGCCACCGAGAGGGAGGGACCGGAATAGGACTCGGTGAACGCCCAGAAGACTTGGCTCCACCCACTGTCCCAATCCACCACACTACTGGTGCGGGTGAAGGAGGCACCCCCGTCGGTCGATTCCCAGATCCCCTCGCGGGAATCCCAGGGAAAGGAGTAGCGCAGCTCGACCATGCGCAGACGGTTTGCATCCAGGCGGTCCGGCCAAATCACTCCGCCCCGCTGGGCGAGGTGACTGAAAGTCGTGCCCTGATCGGAGCTGTGGTAGAGATGACCCGGAGCATCGGGATCGACGTCGTCGATCGACAGGTAGAGCCCCTGGTCGTCGAAGGGGTCCAAGGCCATATCGATCACCCGCGCCCCCAGCCCCTGGGCGATGCGCACCCAGTGGACGCCCCCGTCCAGACTGCGGTAGACGACCTTGGGTCCCGAGGCGAAGCGTCCCTCTCCCGAGAGGATGAAGACGGCATCGTCGTCGTTGGGAGCGATGAGAATCTCCAGGATGCGCAGATTCGTCGGCAGATCCACGTCCCTGCGCTGCCATGTCGCCCCGCCGTCGAGGCTGCGCCAGACCTGTCCTTTCTTGCTGTTCCAAGCCGGGTGGACGGCGGCGTAGCCCACCCCCTGGGTCTGAGAGGAGAAGAAGAGATCGGTAACGAAGCCGTTTCCAAGGGGGTGATCGAACAGGGCCCCCCCATCGGTCGAGCGAAAGATGCCCTCATCCGTGCCGAGGTAGATGCGCCCAGGATCGAGGGGATCGAAAGCCACGCCACTGACGTGGGTGGCGGTCAGGCCTTGGGTGGGACCGATCACATCCCAGTGCACTCCCCGATCTTCGCTTCGATAGGCCCCTGATAGATCACTGGCCGCAACGATCATCCCATTGCTACCGACAGCCAAGGTGGCGAACGCGCCTCCTCCGCCCGGCCCCCTCGACTGCCATTCCCCCGGCACCGGCTGGGGCGAACGCGGGCTCTGTGCCAGGGCGAAATCCGGTCCGATCAGGCATGCGAGAAGCGCGCAACCGAGCCGTGCTGCGTACGACGATCCGGGAAACTGCATGAAGAATATCCAAGCCCATAACCCGCGCATTGGGAAGCCCCCCAGGGGAGGAGCCGCCGCAGTGGATTCGAAATGGACACTCAGAGGCTGTCGCCCATCAGTACAACTTCCAGCGCTCGCGCTCCTCTTCGAAACCCTGCAGAAGTAGCGGGGCCAGATCCTCGTCCTGGTCGGCCAGAAAAGCCCGAATGCGCTCTTCGTGCAGCGGCTGCTCGCCCCCCAGGGTCGACATGACCAGGTTGCGGTAGGCGCGCATCCCCAGGCCCCGGGTGTACGCCTCACCCATCGGACCGCGGCCGTAGGCGGAGAGATCGGCGAGGAGTTGCTCGCGGGGCTCGAAGCGATAACCGGGGAAGAAACCCAGCCCCTCGGCCAGCCTCTCCGCCCGGGAGGTTCCGAGCTGCGCCAGATACTCGAGGGCGGCGCGAGTGTCGCCGCCTTTCTTGATGAGGAGTGAGGGCCCCAGCCCGAGCAGGTAACCCCTCTCCCCTCCGGGCATCAGTTTCTCGAGGGTGTCGATCTGGGTGGCCAGATCGATCGCGCGACGGCGGTTCTCGAAGAAAGCTATCGCGAATGAGTATTGGAGAAATTCGGGATCCGGCTCGTCGTAGGCGAGCAGCGGTGCTACCTCCTCCATATCGCGGCTATCGAGGTGACCCAAGAGCATGGGCAGATAGCCGCGATAGTCGTAGCCCTTGGTATGGATCAGAAGGTCCCAGTTGGCAAGCGGGTGGGTCGGCCGGCCGCCGGAGAGAATCACTGCGGTATTCGAAAGGCCCAAGAGAGAGACGGCACCCAGGAGAACCCGCGCGCCCCAACCCCAACGGCCAGCCAGGCCGGCGGAGGCGAGCACCATGAGCACCAGGGTGAGGGGTGCCAACCGAAGCCAACTGAACCAGCTCACCAGGTCCGTGTCGACGAAAGGACTGCTCGCCCAGACGATCGACCAGAAGAGAGCGAACGCCGCGAGCCCCATGAAGGCCCCGCGGCGACGATCTCTCAAGCTTCGCCAGCCCAAAGTCAGCGCCACGAGCGCCGCGAGGGGATAGCCCAGGCGTGAAACCCACCCCCATGGGCCGAGACCCCCGTAGGTCGCCGTAAAGAAGGCCTCGACACGATCCAACCCTCCGACCGCGACCAATTTCTCTCCATGAATGTCGAGCAGTGCCCCTCCAACCCGTGAGGCCATATAGAAGAGCGGGCCCAATCCCAGCAAGAAGCCGCCCAGGGCTAGCATCCCGCCGGAACCGAGGAGCCAGCGACGGCGAAGGAGCAAGACCCCTAGTCCCGCAAACCCGATCACCAAGGCGTTCTGATAGCTGAAGAAGAGGCCCAATCCAGCGACGACCCCGAGCAGGATGTCACCCCGTGGAGTCCGGGCCGAGGGATCGTCGAGAAGGAGCCTCAATCCTTCGTCGAGCACGAAGAGGCCGAAGGCCATCGCCTCGAAGTGAATCCCCAGGGAGAGCAGGGAGTAGCGCTGAAAACTCTCGGGACCCAAGAGGAAGAGCAGGGCTCCGATGCGCGCCGCGCGCCGGCCGAAGTGGTGATCGAGCAGGCGCCAGTAGGCAGCGAAGACGAGTAGGCAGGAGAGAAGCCCTCCCAGCCGCTGGGCGAGGAGGTTTTCGCCCACCAAGAGGAAGAAGAGCGCCTTGAGATGGCTGATCGCGAACCCCCCGCCTTCGTAGTAGTGGTAGGCCAACTTGAAGTGGGGGAGGGAGAGGCCGTCCAACATCGCCTTGGCTGCTGCTCCCTTCTCGAGTTCCTCGCCCCAAAAGCTCACGTCCGCCAGGGCCAGAATCGAAAGGGAACGCCAGAGCGCCAGGAGAAGCAACCAGAGCAGAAACTCCCGGCGCCAGCATGTATCGTGACTTCTAGCCATCGGCTGGAAGTCTACGCCCCCCTGCTCGCCTCCGAAGGGTCCTTGGCGCAGAGGATTCCTGCGAGCTGGGCCGCTACGGAGAGGGCGATCGCCCGCGGCTCCTTGGACCTGGGCCCGAGACCGATGGGACAGACGACACGATCCAGCTTCCCGGGGCCAAGGCCCCGCCGCTCCAGACGTGCTCGAAAGCGGGCCCACTTGCGCTCCGACCCGATGAGGCCGATGAAGGGAAGATCGGGGTGGGCCAAGGCCGCCGCCACCAACTCCTGATCCTGGGCATGGTCGTGGGTCATGATGACGACCAGGCTCCCGGGGGGTAGAGCCGCGAGCTCCTCCTCGGGGTCGACGCCCGAGCGCAGCTCGAAGGCCGGATCGGCGGGCGGCTCCGGTCCCAGCTCCCCCCGTTCCCGCGAGTCGATCAGCACGAGGCGCGCGTCCAGCCAGGGTGCCAGTCCGCCAAGGGCCTGGCCGACATGTCCCGCTCCGAAGACAGCGATGACGGGACGACGAGCTGCGAAGGATTCGATGAGCAGGGTGACCCTTCCGCCACAGCACTGACCGGCGCGCTCAGCCAGGGGGACCTGCAGACTGGTACTGCAAGTCTCTTCCGCGGCGAGGAGTCGCCCCGCGTGCTCGAGAGCGAGAAGCTCGAGGCGGCCACCCCCGATCGTGCCCCAAAGCCTTTCGCCGCCGAGCTGACCCTGTCTCCCGACCAGCATGCGCGCACCGAGGGCACAGGGGGCACTGCCTTCGATCTGGGAAACGGTGACCAGAACACAGGGGCGTCCCGCGCGTTGCTCGGCGGCGAGCGCCTCGATCCAGGCCAGTTGAGTCATCTCCGGCGCCGTCCGCCCCCCGCCGAACATCTTCCTCCCCCCGGACATCTTCCGGCCGTGAGCTTGTCCATCGTCGGCTTCCCTACCACCGAAGTCGGTGAGTGGTGGAGTCGGTGAGTGGTGGGCCATACTGGACTCGAACCAGTAACTTCCACGCTGTGAACATGGCACTCTACCAATTGAGTTAATGGCCCACGCTGTGGCGCGGAAGTGTAGATCCCCCCGGGAGGGAAGACAAGACCCGCCGGCCGGTTCGGCCCGCAGCCGGCGCCGACCTAGGCATCCTCCCGCGGACCGCGATCGGAGCTCTTGCCTCCAAGATCCCTGCCCCCCATATCCCTCCCCAATGTGCGCTGTAGCCGCTCCCCGAGCTTCGCCTCCGCCCGCCGCAGCATCATGCGCACGGCGTCCTCGCTGCGCCCCCCCATGCGCTTGCCCGCTTCGCGCAGGGAGAGGCCCTCGAAGAAGACCAGGGTGATCGCCTTGCGGTGCTCCTCGGAGAGGTCGACCAGCGCCTCGCGCAGGATCTGAAAGTTCTCTTCTCGGGCGACCACCTGGGTTACCGAGAGGTCCGCACTGGGAAACTCCATCGGTCCGCGCTCGCCTCCGTCCCCATCGGGCTTGGTCTCGACGGCCCGCTCCCTGGAGAGGTCGCGCTTGCCGGCCGAATAGAACTCGGCCTTGTCGCGGATCTTGTTCTGCAGAATCTGGATCAGCCAGCGCAGCAGCGACCCCTCGCCCTGGTAGCGGTACTGGGAAAAGTCCCGGGTCGCCTCGCGGAAAGTCGTCTGCGCCAAGTCGTCGGGATCCTCCTTGAGACGCAGCCTGGGCCCAAGTTTGCGCCGGGCCACTTCGACCATCGTCTGGTGGTAGCGCCGGAAAAGAGTGTCGAGGGCATCGACGTCTCCCTGCTGGGCCCTGGCCACCAACTCGGCGGTCTCATCGACGGGACGACTCTCATCGGACATAGAGCAGATTCTACTCGCCCTCCAAGCGGGTGAGGAAGTCCTCCTCGAGGAGTACCGTCACGCCGAGTTCGGCCGCCTTCTGGGCCTTGCTTCCGGGTTTCCCCCCGACCACCAGGTAGTCGGTCTTGCGGGAGATCGAACTCGAGACGCGTCCTCCCTCCCGCTCCACCCGCCGCTTGGCCTCGGCACGGGTCATCGCCGCGAGAGTTCCGGTGAAGACGACCGACTTGCCGGCAAAGGCCCCCCTGCCGGTCTCTTCTAGGGGCTTGGGCCGCACGCGTCCCTCCTCGAGGAGTCGGCGCAACATCTCCTGGTTGCGCGGGTCCGCGAACCAGGAGCGAATCTGCTGCGCGACTCGTGGTCCGATCCCGTCGACCGCCTCCAGGGCCTCGGTGGAGGCCTCCCGCAAACTCTCCAGGTCGCCGAAGTGGCGTGCGAGCAGCAGACCGGTCGCCGGTCCCACCTCGGGAATGCCTAGCGCCCCCAAGAAGCGATCCAGGGGGACGTCGCGCGCCTGCTCGATCTCGCTCAAGAGGTTGTCGACACTCTTCTCCCCCCAGCGCTCCAGCTCGATCAGGCGCTCGCGTCCCACCTGGTCGAGAACGAACAGATCCGCCGGCTGCTTCAGGAGCTGCGTCTCGTAGAGCTGCTCGATCATCTTCTCGCCGATCGACTCGATGTTGAAACCGCTGCGCGCGCTGAGTTGCAGAGTGCGCCCGATGAGCTGCGGACGACAACCGTAGGCGTTGGGACAGCGGTAATACTTGCCCTCCTGGACGACGGCGCTGCCGCAGGCGGGACACTGCTCCGGCATGCGGAACTCTTCTCGCCAACCAACCATGACGCCGGGTCGTGGTGAACCATCTTCAAGGAGCGCGGGGGGGCGGCGTTCCTTCCAGTCCGCGGGCTCACGCCCCTCGGCCGGCGCGGAGACCCCTGTGACCTGGGGAATGACGTCGCCTGCGCGCTTCAGGAAAACGCGGTCCCCAACCCGTATCCCGAGTTCACGGACATGGTCGGCGTTGTGCAGGGTGGCGTGGCGAATGGTCACCCCGAGGAGCTCGACCGGATCGACGAAGGCGCGTGGGGTCAGGCGTCCGTTGGCGCCGACCTGGACCTCGATG
The DNA here is from genome assembly GCA_027083445.1 of Planctomycetota bacterium. Lineage (GTDB taxonomy): Bacteria > Planctomycetota > UBA1135 > UBA1135 > JALWOP01. Next base: position 22,602 of record JALWOP010000127.1, read on the forward strand.
GCACGCAGGGTGCTGACCGCCAGAGCCGCGCTGAACTTGTGGGCGTACTGCCAGCGTGTCGCCCGGGCGGTGACCCCGAGCCTCTCACGCAGCTCGAGCTTGTCGAGCTTGCAGACCACACCATCGACCTCATAGGGCACCTCGTCGCGCCGCTCCTCCATTCGATCGTGATAGGCGAGCGCTGCTTCGACTCCTATGACACGCTCACCGTAGCGCGAATCCTCGAAACCCCACCCCCGGAGCGCCTCGATGAGCTCGTGATGGGTTTCGAAGGAGCCTCCCTCCAGGCGCGCGACGTAGTAGGCATGAAACTCGAGCGGATAGCGGGCGACTTCAGCCGGGTCGTTGCGCCGGATGGCCCCGGCGGTGGCGTTGCGCGGGTTGGCGAGGCGCGGTAGCCCCTCTGACTCTCGTCTCTGGTTGAACGCCTCGAAGTGGCGCGTGGCGATCAGGACCTCTCCGCGCACCTCGAGCAGCCGGGGCAGGGAGCCCTTTCCCTCGCGCAGGCGCAGGGGAATGTTGCGCACGGTGCGCAGATTGGCCGTGACGTCCTCCCCCACGCGACCGTCGCCGCGGGTGAGTCCCTGTACGAGAAGCCCATCCTCGTAGATCAGCGCCGCACTGACCCCGTCGTACTTGGGCTCGGCATACCAAGAAAGGGGTTCGCCGGCTTCGAGCCCGAGGAAGCGGTGCACCTTCTCGACGAACTCGAGCACCTCTTCGCGCGTGAACAGGCTCTCGATCGAGAGCATCGGCACCGCGTGGGGTACGCGCTCGAAGCCCTGACCTTCGGGTAGCGGCGCCCCGACGCGCTGGGTCGGGCTGTCCACGGTGGCCAACTCGGGATGGGCCTCTTCGAGGGCGACCAGCTCCCGAAAGAGACGGTCATACTCAGCATCGCTGACCTCTGAACGACCCTCGACGTAGTAGGCGCGGTTGTAGCTCTCGATGAGCCCTCTGAGTTCGGTGATGCGGTCTTTGGCGGACATGGCCCGGAGGTCCTTGGGGGTCGAACGGGGGGTGGCGACGCTCCCCGGGTCACAGGATGAGGTAGAGCAGTCCACCGAGAAAGAGCACCGCTCCCCACAGCGCGATCGGGAGGGCAAGAAAGCGCGCGCCCCCCTCCTGCGACTCTTCGCCCAGGTCCCGCAGGAGGGTCCCGCCCAGGATGGTGACCAGCAGACCGGCCACCATGAGCGCAGCGGAGGAGGGCCAGCGGTGCAGCTCCGCGTAGCCCGCTCCAAAGGTCTCGTCGACCGCTGCGCGGGCAGCCAGGACCAGGATGATGGCGATTCCCGGCACGATCAGCCCCCAAAGCGAGCGCCTCAGCATGGCTGATCTCCCAACTCGAAGGGATCGGGCAAGAGGGCCGCGAGGGTGGTCTCTCGCGCCGCGCCTTCCTCTCCCTGCAGGTAGAGGGTCAAGCCGGGAGCGAACTCGTGCAAGACCTGACGGCAGGCCCCACAGGGAGGCACCGGTCGAGCCGCGGACGAGACGATCGCCAGGGCGACGAAACCCCTCTGCCCCTCGGCCAGGGCACGGGCCACGACCGCCCGCTCGGCGCAGAGGGTCAGCCCATAGCTCCCATTCTCGACGTTGGCGGCCGTGACGATCGAGCCGCCCTCGCAGGCGAGGGCGGCGCCCACCGCCAGGTGCGAGTAGGGGCAGTAGGCCAGCCGGCGCGCTGCGCGGGCAGCCTGGAGGAGCCGGTCACGGAGCTGGGACGAGGGATCCACGGGCAAGAGCCTCGCGCCCCACCGGCAGCGGGTCAATCGGGACCGGCAAGTTCACGCGGGCGATCGGCGGCCCGCCCGCCCCCGCTAGCGAGCCCCTTCTTGGAAGCGCCTCAGAAGGGCGAGTCCTGGGCCAGGGCGCGGGCGGCGTCATCGCGCCCCCCGGTCCCATCCCCAGCCCTATCC
>JALWOP010000128.1 GCA_027083445.1 Planctomycetota bacterium
GCCTGAGGTCCCCTGATTCCTCCCGTCGGCTGAAAGGACCTCACCCGCGTCGCTCCCTGCGGAGCACCTGGTTCGCGGCGGTCGCCCTGGCCACGATGACGAGCGCTGGTGCCAACATCCTGTACGTGGATGCGAGCGCACCATCGGGGGGCACTGGTCAGTCTTGGGGCCAGGCCTTCCAAAGCCTTCAGTCGGCCCTGGCGGTAGCGCAACCGAACGACGATATCTGGATCGCCAAGGGGACCTATACGCCGGGGGTTCTCCAGACGAGCACCTTCACCATGAAGGACAAGCTACATCTCTACGGCGGATTCCTTGGTTTCGAATCGAGCCTGGGTGCTCGTCCCGATCCCCCGGTGGGGACGATCCTTTCGGGGGACATCGACGGGGTGGCCGGAGCTTCGATCGGTGACTGCAACCACGTGGTCACCATTCCGCCGGGAATCACCGAGCTCCGACTCGACGGCCTCACCATCCGCGCCGGATACGCCGACGACCCCGCCAATGGCGAGAACGGGGCCGGCATCCTGATGGATGGTTCGAGTGGGCCGATCAACGGGGTGCTTCTTTCCGAAGTTCGCATCCGCGACAACTATGCCAACCAGAAGGGCGGCGGCATTTATGCCGACCATGCCGAATTGGACATGAAGTTCTGCGTCCTGCGCAACAACCGCGCCCAGCTCTTGAATGGGGGCGGGCTCTGTCTGGAGACGCCGGGGGCCGTGCGTGTCTTCTGCACACTCTTCACCAACAATCGCGGGTACTACGGGGGGGCCGTCTCCCTGGTCGATAACCACGACGAGGTTCTCTTCTACAACTGCGAAATGCGGCTGAATCGCGCCCACCAGGGTGGGGCCGTCTACGTGGCGAACACCGACCTCGGGGGCGACTGGGGCAACAGTACCGTCGTCGACAACGAGACCTTCTCCGCCACTGGCGGTGCACCAGGCAAGGGCGGTGGATTCTACGTGGACTTCCTCAATCCAAGCCTCGCTACCCAACGCATCTTCAACTCCATCTTCTGGTATAACCGCACCGATCCGGGCACCATTCAGACGGTCAGTAGCATCGAAGGCGCGACGAATGCCGATGTCAACGCCGTGGCGGTGACCTATTCGGACATCGAGCTGGACACCAGCACGATTCCTCCTACCGGCCCCTGGCCCGGCAACGGTAATATCCTGGATGATCCCGAATTCGTCTCACCGGGAAACAACGACTACAACCTCATGGCCACTTCTCCCTGTCTGGATGCGGGCAATGACGCCGATCCGGGACCGGCCGGTGAGCCGGGCATCCCACCCGATGTCCTGGACCTCGACAACAATCCCGCAACGACGATCACGCCCTTCGACCTGGTCAAGGGGCTGCGACGCGAGCGGGACAGTACCGGCTCCTCCAACGGTGGTAACGATGGTGGGGCCGTGCCCGGCGCCATCAACGACATGGGTTGCCACGAACGGCAGTAGCTCCCAGCAGTAGTCCCACGGGGGCGGCCCACCCTGGTGTGGGTCGCCCCTCCCGGAGCGTGAACGAGAACCCAAGATCCAAGTAGAGCAAGCAGAAGGCGTGACGGAGATGATGCGAGTGGGAAGGCAGACCCTGCGTTGGTGGACGGCCCTGTGCCTCCTGGGTGGACTGGGTGAGGCTCAGATCACCGAGACGGCCAAGCTGGTGGTGCCTCCGACGGCGGATGACATCCAGTTCCAGGAGTACCTGGCCGCGGCCATAGCGGCCACCGATGGACAGGCGTGGTTGGGGGAGTGGAATGATCACGGCCTGCTCCGCGGTGAAGGCGCCATCTTTGGATTTGAGCGAACTGCGGATGGGTGGAAGCTCAGCGAAAACCTGCAGCCCAAGGATCCCCACTACAGTGAAATCTTCGGATATGGCCTTGACTGGGGGGATGGTTTTGCCGTGGTAGGGGCACCCTGGGATAGCAGCCACTTGGCCCGGGAGGGATCCGTACGTCTCCTTCTGGAGGATCAAGGAGAGTGGGTGGAACACCAGAAACTCTTGCCACCCCACGGCGTGCGCAACTACATCTTCGGCGAGCGCATCGCGATCGATGGGAACCGCGTCTTGATCAGCGCCCGGGGAGATGACGACGGCCAGGGGGCGGCCTATGTCTATCGCAGGGAGGGACGGGAACTGGTCTTGGAGCAGAAGCTGGTGCCTCACTGGAATCGGTGGTCTTGGGCAGCAGCTTCCAACACCATTGCCCTGTACGGTGACGTGGCGGTTCTCGGAGCAGGGGCAAGTGGCTGGGGGCCGCCTCATACTACTTTCGCAGGTATGGTCTTCGTGTTCGAGAAGGTGAACGGAAAGTGGAAACAGACAGCCGCCCTCTTCGACCCGACACCCCACAATGAGGACAACTTCGGTTTGGGCCTGGCTGTAGACGACGACGTGATCGCGGTGGGCGAGCCGGTTCCGATCGGTAACATGGAGTATCGTGTGGGTTCGGTCTTCATCTTCGAGCGCCAGGGGAGTCCGCCGGGGAACTGGGTGCTGACCCAGGAATTGCACGCATCCAATGCCAAGCTGAACAACTGGGGAGGGGACGAATACGGAATGGCCCTCGACTTCCACGAGGGGAAGCTCCTGGTGGGCGCGCCATTCGGGCGTAAGGGCAACCTTCTGCTCGGAACGGCCTACCTTCTGGAGCGGGATGCGGGTGGCGCATGGGTCGAGACGAAGATCTTCGCTCCGGAGGCGGATGATGCGCCCTACGGCGGTTTTGGACGTGCGGTTTCCCTTTGCTCCAGTTACGCCCTGATCGGAGACCCGTTCGCGGAGGGCAGCGTCCCGGGAATCCGATCCGGAGCGGCCTACGTCTACGAGCTGCCCCTGGGAGAGGAGAGCTGCCCGGGGATCGTCAACTCGACGGGTGCCGCGGGAGACCTGTGGGTGACGGGCAGCCTGGCCGCGAGCAGCGAAGCGGTGGAGCTTTGGGCGGGAGACCTGCCTGCGGGCCAAGTGGGGCTGTTCATGATCGGCAGTGCGCCGGGCTTCGTGGCGAATCCCGGTGGGAGCCAGGGCAACCTCTGCCTGGGAGGCCTGGTGGGCCGCTTCAGGGGCAGCCTGACAGGCACGGGTTCGGCAGGCGAGATGCACTACGTGGTCGACACGACCTCCCTACCCCTACCGCCCCCCGCCACGATCCAGCCGGGCCAGACCTGGTACTTCCAAGGGTGGTACCGGGATCAAAACCCGACCCCCACCTCCAACTTCACGAGCGCCGTGGCCGTCACCTTCAGGTGATCTTGATGAAACCTCTCGAGCCTCTGGGGAGACGCCGGCGGCTTCGTTGTCTCTGGGCTTTGCGTTCGGTGAAGAACTCTTCAGCGATGCGTTCTCTTCTCGGCCAGGGTCAGGAACGGACCATACTCTCTCGATTCCCATCCCAGACTACCTCCTGCGGTAGCGGCAGGTAGGTTGGAGCGATGTTGATCCTCTTCTTCCTCGCGGGCCTGCTCCTTGCTCCGGCGGTTCGGGGCCAGGAGCGACACCCGAACGTGGTCGTGATCCTGGTCGACGATCTGGGCTGGACCGATCTGGGCTGCATGGGGTCGGAGTTCTACCTGACCCCCAACATCGATCGCCTGGCCGGGGAGGGGCTCGCCTTTGAACAGGCCTACGCAGCCGCTGCCGTCTGCTCCCCCTCACGGGCCGCACTCCTGACCGGACGTAGTCCGGCACGGTTGGGGCTGACCGACTGGATCCGGGCCCGCTTCCAAGGGGGAGCGATGCCCGAGGATGGCAAGAATCCTTCCGGCTACGTTCACCCGCAGGGCAAGCCCCTGGAACTTCCGCGCAATCCCCTCTGGATGGAACTCGAGGAGAACACCCTGGCCGAAGAGCTCGGGGCGGCGGGCTACCGCAGTTGCTTCGTCGGCAAGTGGCACCTGGGGATGGATCCCTACTACCCCCAGCACCAGGGCTTCGACGAGAATCACGGGGGCTGTGACTACGGCCAGCCTCCGGGCTACTTCGACCCCTATGTCCGGGGCGCGTGCGAGGGGATTCCCGGGCTCCCGGCGCGGCGCAAGGGGGAGTACCTGACCGACCGTGAGGTCGACGAGTGCCTCGACTTCCTGGGTCGGGCCAGGCAGGGACCCTTCCTGCTCTACTGGGCTCCCTACGCGGTCCACATGCCCCTCCAGGCCAAGGCGGACCTGGTCGCCAAGTACCGCGAGCGCCCCGCCACCCACCAAGACAACCCGGTCTATGCAGCGATGATCGATTCGGTCGATCAGGGGGTTGGACGCATCCTGGCGGCCTTGGAGGAGTACGGTCTCACGCGCGAGACCCTGGTGGTGTTCACCTCGGACAACGGAGGGCTGCTCGGCCCGACCGACAATCGGCCCCTGCGGGAGGGAAAGGGCTATCCCTTTGAGGGGGGGCTGCGCGTACCGCTCATCCTGCGCTGGCCCGGCCACGTGCGGGTCGGACGCAGCGAACGGCCTACCATAGCCATGGACCTCCTGCCCACCCTGCTGGAAGCCTGCGGCGTGAAGCGCAGGGGTCGACGACCCCTCGATGGTCTCTCACTGTGGCCCCACTGTCTCGCGGAGAGTACGGCAGAGCCGCCGATTCGCACCCTGGTTTGGCACTTTCCCCACTACCGTTCCCAGGCGATCGGCCCCTTCAGCGTGCTGCGCAGGGGGGACGAGAAACTGATCCTGTGGTGGGAAGACGAAAAGGTGGAACTCTACGACCTGGCCCGCGACATCGGTGAGGCCCACGACCTGGCGGCGCAGCGTCCCAGCCGGGCCGCGGCCTTGAAGGCGGAACTCCTGGCCGAACTCGAGGCCCTGGGAGCGCGCCTGCCCCGGCGCCGTTGAGGTAGGGCGTGGCCTGTGGGTCGTCGCCATCGACTTGACCCGCCTCTTCTACTGAGCATCGTCGAAGGGCTCGGGCAGGACGCGCTTCGCCTTGCGCAGTTCGTTGCCGACGATGACCACCGTTTGGCCGAGCAGGATCAGGAGCATGCCGAGCATCAAGAGGCCCAAGACCCAGGCGATGCCGGCCGCCTTGGTAAAGGTCAGGAAGGCGGCGGCAGCGACGCCAAGGGGGAAGAGGCCCGAGGCGCGTTTCCACTCGGTCATCAGGGCGCCCAGGGGGTCGGAGGTGTCGAATTGGGGCTGCATGACCCAAGCATAGGCTGAAGCGCACTCCCCCGAGAGCCACTACACTCGCGCCCGGTCATGAGCACCCGCTTTCCCCTGCCCCTCGGCGAACGACCGATCCTGATCGGCGTCGTCCATCTTCTGCCCCTTCCCGGAGCACCCCTCTACGGCGGAGCGCTGGAGGGGGTGATCGAGGCCGCCCTGCGCGACGCGCGTGCCCTGGCGGAGGGGGGCTCGGATGCCCTCCTGGTCGAGAACTTCGGCGATACCCCCTTCCTGCCCGGCCGGGTCGCCCCCGAAACCGTGGCGGCCATGGCCCTGGTCCTGGCCGAGGTTCGTCGCGCCCTGCCGACGCCGATGCCGGTGGGGGTCAATGTCCTGCGCAACGACGCCCGCAGCGCCTTGGGGCTCTGCGTGGCGACCGGAGCGAGCTTCCTGCGCGTCAACGTCCACGCGGGGGCCGCCGTCACCGACCAGGGATTGATCGAGGGTCGAGCGGACCAGACCCTGCGCATGCGCGCCGCCCTCGGATCGGCCGCCGCCATCCTGGCCGATGTGCAGGTCAAGCACGCCTCTCCTCTCGGCGCGAGCGATCTGGCCGAGGCGGCCCGGGAATTGGTCGAACGCGCCCTGGCGGACGCACTCCTGGTCACCGGCGCGGCGACCGGCACTCCCCCCGATCCCGAGCGGGTGGCTTGTGTGCGTGAGGCGATCGGTCCCCGGGTCCCCCTGCTGGTCGCCTCGGGTGTCGACGAGGACAACGCGGCCGAACTCTGCAGCGCCGCCGACGGCGCCATCGTCGGCACGGCGCTCAAGGAGGGGGGCGACGTCCACGCCCCGGTCGATCCGGAGCGCGTGCGCGCCCTGCGCCGAGCCCTCGGCTAGCCCTCAGCGCTGCTCATAAAGCCCCACCGCACCCCGTGCCGTGGAAGGAATGCGAGCCCCCGGCGTCAGGACGCCGCGTAGGTTGAGGCAGTCGGCGGGACAGATGCGCGGTTGCGCGCCTGGGTCCGGATCCGCTCGAGCGGCGACCCTTCGCAGGTGGCGCACCGCCTCCGGCAGGGCGAATTGCTCCTCCGGGCCCCGTTCGACGTTGCTCGGATCGGACCACAGGCCTCCTCGCACACCCGCTCTCATGGCACCAGGGTCGTCGCCAGAGCCGAGGGTTACTAAGGTGGAGGCACGCGACCGTTACCGCCTAGCGGACGATCTCAGCGCCCTGATCCACTGAAACGATGTGAGACGGCACGCCGGAATTGACGGGGTAGGTGGTGCCGTCCGGGCCTCGCAACAAGGCGCCCATCGGCAGTCCGCGCACCCGCCACTTGGCTCGCTCCTTCTTGGACGAGAGGGTCAGAACATGGTTCAACCACTTGGCAGAGATACTCGGTAGCTGCAAATCCAAGGACACGGAACGGTATTCGCCCTTATTCGGCTCCCCAACGAGAATGATATCGCAACACGCATCCCCGCCGAGCTGAATGTCTGCCCACTCCTGAGTCCACCCGCAAACCACCTCTCCGGATGAAGAGGTGGCGATCGCCACAACAAGAATATTCTCCCCAAACGGAACATCAGAGGGCACTTCGAGTTCGGCGCGCGCCCATTCTCCGTCCACATTCCCCAGAGCCGCCAATCTTCGGCCATCTCCGGAGTAGTAACCTCCCTGCAACCGCCACCGATCCCGGCTCGGCGCCACAATGTCGATGGAACCGCTTCGGAGCCATCGGCCGCCCCGGATCTCAACCGCAATCGTGCCTCCATTCTGGCCTCTGACCTGCTTGCTGGTGCCGCCAGGATCGCAACGTAGAACGGCCCCTGTCGTAGAGTACAACGAATCCTCTGGCCCGGTAATGTCCACGAGGGACGAAGGACAGCCATACAGCACGAACGGGCGCGTGACGTCCATGAACATCGTGCGGGACAATGTCGGTACCCTGCCATCCCCCCAGGCAGAGACTGTAAGAGGGACCCGCGGTGGATCCGCTTCTAAACCAAGCCGCCTCCAGCCCGCTCCGGCATCTTCTCCATCCATGGAGAACTCCACTCGGTAGGTCTCCCCCTGCATCGGCAGCACGCCGAGGTCATAGTGACCGCCCTCGACCAGAGGCAGGTATGCCGACCAGATCGCGACTGCATTTCCACCGGCATTTGCGTGGCGCGTGATCACGATACTCTTTTCGCCGGGAAGAACGTTCACGAAGCGGAACGAACGGGAATTGCCCAGGTCCATCTGCTGCTCTATCGGGGAGGAGATTCTCTTTCCATTCCTACGCTGCAGCGCTCTAAGAGTGGCACGTGCCACGCCTGCACTCTGGATTCCCGCAGGCAGATCTCCGATACTTCCCTCTAAGACCGCCAGATGTTCCATCGAGCATACGAGCCTGACTACCTGTCCATCAGAAACGTCAAACTCTCCGGATGCTGCAACACCGAGTTCGGAGCCAAAAACTGGCTCGCGGCTCCTCTCAACCTCGGGTGGCGGTGGATTGCAGCGCGCGAACCGCGGCTCCTCGATATAGTACCGGTAGGAGCCTGCGGCGAGTCCTCCGAAACGGAGCTGCCCTTCCTCTGTCCGCGCGTGACCATAGTAGGCCTGAATGTGCGGCCCCACCGGAAGTCGCACGAGGATGGATTCCAATCGCGCGCCCGGCTCTCCCGAGGAGGCGGCCCAAGCCAGCTCCCGCACGAGAGAGTCGTAGTCGGCGCTGAGTGCCTGTGCCTCCGCAGGACTAGAGATACCCGGGCCGATTAGGGTAGCCGCGAAACCGTTGGGCGCGGGGCCACCCACCAGGTCAAGGTGAACGCGCCCCTCACGTCGAAGTTCAAGAATGATCGGCTCCGCTTCCCTGATCTCCATCCGCCGCACCATGGGAAGGTAGCCTTCTGCCATCACGAGGACGGTAACGGAGAGCGAGCTGGTGATGACCTCCACCGGCATGGCACGCCCCATGGCATTGCGCGCGAACGCCTTGACTCTAGCCCCCTCAACCAGAGCACCGGTTCTTTCATCGACGATGATCCATGACACCCCAGGCAACAGCGACTCACGGGAATCGGACCGTCCCAGGCCACTCAGAGAGAAGCCGGCGGGCTCCTTGCCCGCACCTCCATCTGCGCCGCTGATGCTCTCATTCTGCTCGTCACCCGTCCGGGAGAACAGCAACAGCGAGGCCACCAAGACCATGGAGGCCCCTGTCACTAGGCTCAAGACCTTGGGATTTCGCACGACTGTACAACTCGACACCCAAGCCCCCGACACGGGGGAAGGATAGGTCACATGCAGAAAGCTACGTCTTCGCTCCAAGTCACGCCAGCCCTGACCTCGGAGGAGGCGATCACTGAGATTCTTCGCGATGGTGCCCGGCGCATGTTCGTGGCAGCCCTCTAGGCAGAGATCGACGACATCTGGGTGGTCCTACCTTGGGGGCAAGGTCAACATTGCTCATAAAGCCCCACCGCACCCCGTGCCGTGGAAGGAATGCGAGCCCCCGGCGTCAGGACGCCGCGTAGGTTGAGGCAGTCGGCGGGACAGATGCGCGGTTGCGCGCCTGGGTCCGGATCCGCTCGAGCGGCGACCCTTCGCAGGTGGCGCACCGCCTCCGGCAGGGCGAATTGCTCGCCGCTGTAGCCGGCGACGAACCGGCCGCCACGCACCTCCCCGGTGAGCTCCAGATGACGCAGGGCCGGCAGGAGCTCTCGCCAGGGGATCGGGATGCGTTCCCGGGCGAGGAGGGCGCGGAACAGCACTCCGTAGCGTCGCAGCAATACCCCCGCGATATGCCGCGCTTCGGGGGCCTCGCCGTCGCCCCGTAGCAACAGAGACCAGCGCCCCGTGCTGAAGAGGGGCGCGCGACGGCGTGAGGCGGGGATCAGGTGTTGGCGCAGGGAGGCAAAGGAGTCGCTGGTGACCAGACCCAGGGCGACCAGCTCCTCGAGGCCCTGTTCGACGTGGGTCGGCAAGAGCCCCGGAAGGGCTTCGAGGTCCGCCTGGAACGAGGCGCCCCGCGCTTCCAACGCGGCATGGACCGCGCGTGCGTACCAGGAGAGTTCGTCCGTCCGGACCGCTGGGGCCAGGGCGCACCACAGGGAGAGCTCCTCCCGGGGAAAGAGGCTGATCGGTACGCTGCGCAGGGCGGCCTTCGAGGAGCCGAAAAGCCGCCCCCAGGCCACCCGCCCGGCGAGCCCCAGCTCGTCCAGCCAACTCGGTCGATAGCCGCGTACCCGGGCGGGAAGAATCTCCCTCTCCCAGAGGGCGACGGGGATCTCGAAGCCCGCGAGCTGACCGATCACCTCCAAGACTCCGGCGGGACCCTCGACCCGGCTCTCGGGGGTCAGGTGCTGCCACTCCGCGAGGAAACGCAGCAGGGCTCCGGTGGGCACGGGCCGGATTCGGCGACGCAGTTCTTCCAGGGTATAGCGCTGGATGCGCGCCAGGAGTCGGCGGTCACACCAGGCGCTCTTGCCGCGCCACTGGGTGCGCAGCACGCTTCCCTCCGCTTCGAGTTCGAAGAGCAGGGGGTCATCGCTGTGGATCGGACCCAGAGCCGCCAGTCGTCCGCGCCAGAGCTCCTTGGGGTCACGGCCGGTTTCCGCCGCATACCAGCGCCCCTCCTCTTCGACCACCCGTCCCGCGGCCGCCAATTCCACGAGCCAAGCGTTCCACGGGCCGGCCTCATCGCTCTCGAGGTAGCCCATCCACTGCAGCGCTTCGTGGAGCTCCTCGGCGTTGCGCGGATCGGGCCAGGCCTCCTCCCGCACCCGCTCGACCGCGGCCTCGTCCAGGGCTCCGATCGTCCCTGCATCCCCGGGCGAGAGGGCGTGGCGCCGCAGGACCGCCTGGGTGCGACGCTCTTCGAGGGGAGCGTCGTCGAGGAATCCGTAGGGTCCGATCGCCAGGGCGCCCAGGGCGAAGGCCGAGGGCCGGGGCGTGTCGACGGCGAGGCGCTCGATCGTCCCATCGCGCAGGCCCTCGAGCAGTGCGAGCAGCCCTTCGAGGTCGAGGGCGTCGTGCAGACAGTCCTCGATCGTCTCGGCCACCAGGGGATGGTCGCGGGGAACGGGAAGGTCCCCCGAAGGGAGGTTTTCCGGGCAGGCCATCACCTGCGGAAAGGCCTCGACGAGCAGATCGTCGGCGCGCATGCGCACCAGGGGAGCGGGAAGGCGGCCGCCGCCCCGTCGCCGCGGGACGAGCAGGGCGCGGGAGACGGTCCAGCGCCAGCGGGTGGCGAAGAGGGGCGTGGGCAGGATGGCTTGGATCAGGACGCGCTCGGCCTCGTCGGGTGCGAGGAAATCGAAGACCTCCTCCAGGGGGAAGCTGTGCTGGGGACCGAGGGAGAGGACGATCGCCTCCTCGTTGGCGGCGGCCTGGAGTTCGAATCCCATCCCGCGGCAGAAGCGCTTGCGCAGGGCCAGCCCCAGGGCACGGTTGATGCGCCCGCCGAGGGGGGAGTGAAGGACGAGCTGCATGCCGCCGCTCTCATCGAAGAAGCGCTCGGCGATCAGGCGCTTGCCGGTGGGGACGGCGCCCAGGGCTTCCCGCCCCTCGTTGAGATAGCGTGCCAACTCCTCCGCTGCGGCGGCGGAGAGTCCGCAGGTTCGGCGGGACCAGGCGGGATTGTGCCCCTTCTCGCGCACCTCCCAGAGCAGGGCGTTCAGCTCCCTGCTGCGGGCGGGTGCCTCGCCGAACCAGAAGGGCAGGGAGGGTGGCGCTCCCTCGGCGTCGGCCACGCGCAGGACTCCCGCTTCGTGGCGCAGCACGCGCCAGGAGGCGTTGCCGAGTTGGAACACGTCGCCGCCGCTGGCTTCGACCGCGAAATCCTCCTCGACGCTGCCGATGACCGTGCCCTCGGGTTCGAGCACGACTTGATAAGCGGCGTTGTCGGGAATCGCGCCCCCCGAGGTCCAGGCGACCAGGGGGGCGCGGCGGGTGGCTCGCAGCCGGTCGAGGGTGATGTCGCGGTGCAGCAGCGCGCCTCGACCGGTGGCGACGAGTTCGATCAGTGCGTCGAGTTCTTGCCGCTTCAGGTTGCGATAGGGCCAGGCCCTCTTGAAACGCTTCCAGAGCGCTTCGATCCCCTGGGGCTTTGGAACGCACTCGGCGATGACCTGTTGAGCCAGGACATCCCGGGCGCCCCGGGCCTGGCCGAGTCGGTCGAGGGCGCCGCGCCGCACGGCGAGCAGGAGGGCTGCGTGCTCGACCAGGTCATCGGGAGAGAGGGGAAAGAGGTCGGCGCGCGGCGTGCGTCCCACCCCGTGGCCCGCCCGTCCGGCCCGCTGCAAGAGGGTGGCGATGGTCCGCGCCGCGCCGATTTGGATGACGAGGTCCACGCCGCCGATGTCGATGCCCAGCTCCAGGGAAGCGGTCGCGACGAGGGCGGCGAGGCGGCCCTGCTTGAGTGCCTCTTCCGCCTCCAACCTGCGCTCGAGTGAGAGGCTGGAGTGGTGACAGCGCACGCGCTCGCTGCCCAGGTGGTCGGCGAGCCTGGCGCTGACCCGCTCGGCCAGTTTGCGGGTGGAGACGAAGATCAGGGTGCTGGTGTGTTCGCTCACCCGCTCGGCGATGCGCGCGTAGATCTCCTCCCAGATCTCGTGGCTGCAGACCGCTTCGAGGGGTGAGGGGGGGATCTCGACGCGCAGCTCCATCGGTCGGTTGTGGCCGATGTCGATCAGGGTGCACTCCCGTCCGACCCCTACGAGGAAGCGGCCGACGTTCTCGATCGGGCTCTGGGTGGCGGAGAGGCCGACCCGCTGCACGGGCCTCTCGCAGAGGGCTTCCAGCCGTTCGAGGGAGAGGGCCAGGTGGGCACCGCGCTTGTCGGCGCAGAGGGCGTGGATCTCGTCGACGATGACGGTGCGAACGGTGCGCAGGATGCTCCGCCCCCCCTCGGAGGTGAGCAGGATGTAGAGGCTCTCGGGGGTGGTGATCAGGATGTGGGGTGGCCGGCGCACCATGCGCGCCCGTTCCCGCTGGGGGGTGTCTCCGCTGCGGACCAGGACGCGCAGCTCGGGCAGCTCGCCGTCCATGGCCGCCAGCTCCTCGAGGGGGGCGACGAGGTTTTTTTGAACGTCGTTACCGAGGGCCTTGAGGGGCGAGACGTAGAGGATGCGGCACTCGTCGGGGAGGGAGGGCTCGCGCAGGAGTTCGTCGATGGCGGAGACGAATCCCGCCAGGGTCTTGCCCGAGCCGGTCGGTGCCGCGAGTACCAGGTGTTCCCCCCGGCGCAGGACCGGCCAAGCCCGCGCCTGGGGCTCGGTCGGCTCCTCGAAGCGCCGGCGAAACCAGCGCGCGAGGGTGGGGTGTAGGGCATCGAGGACCACCCGTCCATCCTAGCCCGATGGGCGGCCGGCCCCCTGACACCCTTCGTCAGGAGGGGAATCGGCCGGCTTTTCGGATTCGTCCGGACAGGGAGCCCCTGCCGTGACACTGGGAGGATGAGGACCCGGTCTAGGGAGAGGGCGGTCCCGTCCTCGCTTTCCTATTCGCCAAGACTCTTTTCCCCGATCGAAGGCTCGCACCCATGAAGATCATCCAGACCTTGACCCTACTCGTCGCGGTGGGTGGTGCTGTTTCCGCAGCCGCTGCTCCTCGCTCCCTCTCCATCCCCTCATCATCCGAGGATGACTTCTTCGACCCTCCGCCCAATCTTTCCGATCCCTTCGCCCGGGCAGCCGCATGCTGGGAGCAGAGGGGCATCCCGGTGGAGCCGCCGTCGCCTCCTCTTCTGGACGACCACTGGGATGGCGGCTGTCCCTCGGTGAGCGACAACCTCGCCGGGGGTGACCTGGGATGGAGCGCGGACATTCTGGCCGAGGCGGACTGGTCCCATGGATTCGGCGCCGGTCGCGCGGCGACGGTCTGTTCCGAGGATCCGGCTGGTTTACCGCCGGCTATCCGATCAAGGTCCAGACCTCGGATGCGGGTCCCTTTTTCAAGGAAGGCTTTGGGAATGCGGTTTTTCCGGAATGGAAGTGCTGCCGTACGTTCATCTACTATTTCGAATCGGAGATCCAAGTCCTCGTCAATCCGGAGAACAATGAGCTACCGGGCGATCTCTCCCTCGGCGAGGTCAAGGCTTGGGTGAGAGCGACAGGCGAAGTCGTCCTGTCGGACCTTACGGAGAAAGAATGCTCCAATCACTGAATCCCAGACGCGCTCTTCGAATCGCGATTCCCCTTGTTGCCCTGGCACTCCTTGCGGGATGGTTGGCCTCCCACAGTGGAGGTTCCCTGGCCGCACCGTCCAGCTCTGATGTCCGATCTTCCCTGGATGATTCCGGTCTTGCGGCGCCGAATGGAGCGCAGGTGAGAGCGGGCGACCCGGCCGAGGTTGCCGGCCGGAGCGCAGCGGAGAGTGCGAATCCGGGAGAGTCCCGCGAGGTAACGCTCGGAATCCTCGACTGGCAGGGTCTGGCTCTCGCCGATGCCGAGGTGCAGAGCGTTTCATCCACGGGGGAGCTGGAGTCGGGGCGAACGGACTCTGCTGGGCGTCTCGCGATCGCGCTGGACTCGCCCCGGCTCCTCGTGGTCGTGGCCGAGGGCCACCTTCCCACGCTGGCGATGCTGGATCCGCAGATATCCGGCTTGGAATCGATGGAGTCGGGCCCCACCGCAGCCGATCGGTTTTCCATTCAGCTCGACGGGGCCGGTCGCCTGAGCATCGCCATCGTGAACGAGTCGGGCGTTCCCCAGCCGGATGTAGTGATCCGCGTCAGTCGCAGCTCGACTGAGATGGATCCCCACGCCGACCGCGAGGGACTGCTCGCCTATCGCTTGGGGGAGGCCCTTGCGCGTCTGGGTCGATCGGATCGGCAATGGGTCGAGGGCCGGCGTGGGCCCACGCGCTGGTACACCTCCCTGGACACGGTTTCCGTGGAGATCCGTCGCCGGCTTTTCCAGGAGGCCGATCGAATCCTGGAGAAGGGCGCTCCCCCCGTCGCGATCACTTCGACAGGGTCAGCCCGAACGGACGAGGGCGGTGTAGCCCATTGGGATGCATTGCCCACGGGGGGCGATCTGACATGGGCCCTGGACAAGTCGATGGGTGAGCGGTCGGTCCTCTTCGATCCGCACAGGACCGAGCATGTGGTCTCGACCCGGGAGGGCAAGGTGATGGTCAGGGCAGCCTCTCAGGACGACGCCGGCTCGGGTCCCTTCCGCGTCAATCCGGGATCGGATACCTGGTTCACCGGAATCCTCTACACCGAAACGGGGATTCGGGGCAGGCTCGCCGATTGGAAGGGAGAGGTCCCCGCGTCGGCGCGCGTCCTGGTGCAGTCCGTCTACCTCGAGGGTCCGTCCGGCATGGTCCTGCGATACGACCCTGAACGCTTCATCGAGGTGGAGGGGGCGGGCGGTGCCTTCGAGATCCTTGGGCTTGCGCCGGGACCGAAGCAGGTCACCGCAACCTGGCAGAATGAGGAGGGGATGGGGGTCGTGGTGCGGGACGTGGAGCTACCTGCCGGTGAGGTCACCGACCTGGGCCTCTTGACCACCGAAGGGCGAAAGAGCCTGAGTCTCTCGGCCATTCCCGTCGACAGGGGAGGGACACCGATCCAGCTCTCCTCGTCCGAGGGGGGCGAGCACGCGGAGCATCCTAGCGTGGGGGTTCTCATCACCCAGTACCTCGAGGGTTCCCGTCACAGCGCGTGGTCCCAGATCTTCTCACTCCCCTTCGGCATTCCTACGGTTCTCAGGGGGGTAGGGGCGAGTGGGAAGTTGGAGGTGATGTACATGGGTACCGGTCGGCTTCCGCAGGGTTATCGGATCGCCGAGAACGACCTGCTGGTCGAATTCGATCTCAGCGAGACATCCGAGGGGGAGTTCCGAGTGCCTTTGACCCGTACCCGCACGCTCGAGGTCACCCTTGCGGTGCCGCAGGGCTCCTCTTCGGCTGCCGAGGCGGAGTACGGCGGAGCCGGGGACCCATTCGGCTCCTGCGATCTCTTCCTGGTCGACGTCGAGAGGGGGACCTGTGACTCCGGGCCCCGGCACGCCTTTTGGGAGGCATCCCTGGATCGCTACCAGGGGAGCCTGCCGGTCGAGGAGGGTCGATACCGAGTCTTTGCCCGTAATGAGGTGCGTAACCTCTTCGCCTTCTTGCCGGTGGAGCGCTTCGAAGAGAGTGCGGTTTCAGGTGCTCTGGAGCCGGGTATCGAGCTTCGCCTGGGGGCGGGTGAGGTTCAAATCGTGTGGGTGCGAGATCAACGCCTGGGATCATCGCCCCTTCCCCTGGTGGCCCGGGCCAGTGGCGGTGAGCGCCTCCTGCGGGGGCTACCCCCGGGAGCAACCGTCTCGACCGACCAACAGGGACTCGAAAACCCCCTGCTTCTACCCAGCGAGCCGGGCCCCGTGGAGTGGGAACTCCACTGATCTGGGGCATTGATCTGGGGCAGAGCACTCCACGCTCTTGTGACAAGCTGCGCGGCCGCGCTGGATCGGCTTCGAGTCGCCGGCCGACCCATTCAGGCCCATGGGCCGGCACCACTCCAAACCCCCATCCTCCCGGGGCCTCGCCCCTGAACCCCCCGCCATGGAGCTCCAGAGGCGCTTCTGACCCCAACCCATGACCCCCGAGGTGCGTCAAAGTACCTGTCCCCCAACTGCGCGAAAGATGGTGTCCCTTGACACCTGTCATCCTCATCCATCCGAGGGACGAGGGTGCGGGGTAGCCGCCGCCGCACGCTCCTCCGCAGGGAAGCCTGGACCGGCACGGTCAGGTAGATCGGATCGAGCATGGTTTGATCGAGCATGGTCTGTCCTTCGATGACCGGCACCGGGTCGCCAGGGTGGCGGTGGGAGCCAGGTATCAAAGCCATCCACGGGTTGATCGAACTCCACGGGCCCTGATCGAACTCCGTGAGCAGCGCATCCCGGTATTGCCCTTGCGGGTCGCGCGGAGGGGTGGGGGCACCCCTGGGGTGGGGGCACCCCTCCGGCAATCCCCGTCAGCGGCGGCTACGCCTCCTCGCGATCCACAGAACCGAGAGGACCGAGAGCAGGGCGCCGCCCAGGGCCATGAGTCCGCCCTCCTTCTTGGTGTAGGGGTCGCTTCCAGGCGCGGCGACGACGAACTCCTCGAAGCCGATATCCTTGAACTGATCGAGTACCTCCCCCGTGATACCGAGCTTCAGGAATGAAGTTCTCGGGGTGAATGAGAATTCGAATGGGTCGACCGGCATGGCGACCTCTTCCGAATCGGAGAGGTACTCGGGGAACCTCTCCTGCAGTGTCTCCAGATCGAGATCGACCAGGATCCCGATCGGTCGAGGGGAGAGGTCGGAAACCGATTCGTTGTCCAAGGCCTCGGCAAGTTGCGCATCGACTAGGGGTACGTAGACATTCTGCGTCTCATCGGCACCCTCCTCCCCCGTGCCCTCGGTGTAGACCTCGATCGCAGCAGGCCAATACAGGAAGCCCCCGTTTGCCTGCACCCACCGCCCCATCTCGTCGGCAGGTGTGCGCAACAGCTCAGTGATCGAATAGGGCTTCGGCTCCGAGGGGGCATCTTCGAGTGCGATGTCGATACCGCCAACGAGAAAGAGGAGTCCGAAGGGTAGGAGGAGATAGGGGAGGACTTTCCTCAGCAAGCGGGAAACCATGGATAGCCTTTCAGAGAGGAGCGAGTGAGAATGGGTTTGCGAGTGGAGTGAAGACGGGAATGAAGTTCCCTCCAATCCGATTCTAGGTAATGGAAGTGAGCGCGGGTAGGGTCATGGGCCCGGCCCTGGATCGAGACTGGGCGACCCTGTGATTACGATGGCGGGGATGGCGATACCTGGGATTCATTCTCCGTGGGGACCGATCCAGCGTGAGGTCGGTTGCAGGCCATTTCAGAAAAACTGTTCGGCTCTACACCCCGGCCGGTCCCTTTCAGGAGAGCTTCTCGACGCTGGTCGGCGCACAGTCCCGGAGCACCTGGGCGAGCTGCTCGAACTCCTCGCCCCGGGCCGAGGTGCGGCGCCAGGCGAGACCGATCAGGCGACCGGGAATGCGCCGCACCAGGGGCAGGATGGCCAGGCCGTCCCGGGCGTGGATCTCGCTGCGAATGGCCATCTCCGGCAGGAGGGCGAGGCCGACCCCCGATGCGACCATGCGCACCAGGGTGTTCAGCGTGCTGGCGCGGAAATCTCCGACCTCCTGGGCGCCGGCCAGCTTGCAGATGGCCAGGGTCTGGTCCCGCAGACAGTGACCGTCATCCAGCATCAGCACCCGTTCATCTTCCAGGTCGCTCTCACGGATGACGTGGCGGGAGGCGAGGGGATGGTCCCTGGGGACTGCCACCACGAAGCGATCGCGGTAGATCGGGCGGGTTTCGACCTCTCCGAGCTCCACCTCCAGGGCCAGGAAGAGCAGGTCCAGCTCTCCCCGGTGCAGGAGGTCGACCAGGTGCGCAGTCTGATCCTCCCGCAGGAGCAGCCGCAGCTTCGGAAAGCGCTTGCGCACGGCCGCCATGCCCCGGGGCAGGGTATAGGGAGCCAGGGTCGGGATGATGCCCATGCGCAGGTCCCCGGTAAGGGGCGTTCCCAGGGCACGGCCCGCCTCGACCAGTGCATTCACCTCCTCCAGGATGACTCGGGCCCGCTCGATGAGGGCGCTGCCCGCCGCGGTGATCAGGACACCACGCCGGTCCCGTTCGAAGAGGCGCAGACCCAGCCGCTCCTCGAGCTGGGCGATCTGGGCACTGAGGGCGGGCTGGGATACGAAACAGGCCTCCGCCGCACGTCGGAAGCTGCGCCGATCCGCAAGGGCCACCGCGTATTCGAGCTGACGGAGGCTGGGGCGTTGCATTGGCTCAGGTTATCACAAGCATCGGATTTATCGATTGGAGTTATGCCGGTGGAGGGCTCAGACTCGGGCCATGAAGCGCTCCATCCTGTTTGCGACCCTACCGGTCGCCGTTTCCATGCTCCTCTTCGCCCAGAACCCGATCAGCGGTCGGCGGGACGACCGCGCGGTGCCCGGGACCCTCTCCCTGGAGGAGATCCGGGCCCGTCTGGCGGAGAGCGACGCCCACACCGTGTTCGTGCCCGACAGGCCCCTGGGCCTCACCGATGACCTGGCGGAGCACATCCCCGCGGACAACCCCCTCACCCCCGCCAAGGTCGACCTGGGCCGCCAACTCTACTTCGACAAGCGGCTCAGCCGCGACGGGACGGTCTCCTGCGCCACCTGTCACGACCCCGCCAAGGGCTGGACCGACAACTCTCCGGTCTCCACCGGCATCGGCGGCCAGAAGGGAGGGCGCTCGGCGCCGACGGTCATCAACCGCATCCTGGGCAAGACTCAGTTCTGGGACGGTCGTGCGGCCAGCCTGGAAGAGCAGGCGGTCGGACCGATCGAGAACCCGATCGAGATGGGCTTCACCCACGACGAGGCGGTCGAGCGCATCAACGCCATTCCCGGATACCGAATCCAGTTCCAGGCGGTCTTCGATGGTCCGGCGACGATCGATTCGATCGGCAAGGCGATCGCGGCCTTCGAACGCACGATCGTTTCGGGTGCCAACAAGAACGACTACTACGAACAGGCCCTGCCCTTCTTCGACTACGAGCCCAGCGAGGACGAGGATCCCGAGTTCCTGGCCCACATGAACGAAGTGCTGCTGCTCGAGGAGACCCACCGCATGAGCCTCCAGGCCGAACGCGGTCGGGATCTGTTCTTCGGTAAGGCGGCCTGCAGTGCCTGCCACGTGGGTCAAGACCTGACCGACGAGGAGTTCCACAACATCGGCATCGGCACGGGCAAGGACGCGGGTCGCGCGGCAGTTACGGGCAACGACGCCGACACCGGCGCTTTCAAGACACCCAGCCTGCGCAATATCGCCCTCACCGCCCCCTACATGCACGATGGCTCCCTGGCGACCCTGATGGATGTCGTGCGTCACTACAACCTCGGGGGCGACGGCAATCCCCATCTATCCGACAAGATCTTCCCCCTCCACCTCACCGAGCAGGAGATGCAGGATCTGGTCCGCTTCATGGAGGAGGCCCTGACCGGAACGATCACCGATGTCGAAGTTCCGCGCCTCCCCTGAGCCGTACTGCTCCCACCGCGCGAGCCCGGGCCCTCTTCACAGGGCGCGGGCTCCCTTCATGCCTTCTCGTCCGGCTCGTAGCCCAGGATCGGGGCGAGAGCACGTTCGGCTTGGTGGAGGGTTTGGGAGCGACGGGCGGCGTAGTCTTCGACCTGGTCTCGACCGATGCGGCGGATGGTGAAGTACTGTGCCGAGGGGTGGGCGAAGTAGAGGCCGCTGACCGATGCCGCGGGGGTCATCGCCAGGGACTCGGTGAGGTCGATGCCCACCGCGGGGGCGTCGAGGAGCGCGAAGAGCTCGCGCTTGGGGCCGTGGTCGGGACAGGCGGGATAGCCGAAGGCGGGCCGGATGCCCCGGAAGGACTCGGCGATGCGCTCCTCGGGGGAAAGCGCTTCCTCCGGCGCATACCACTCGCGCCGGACCCGCTCGTGCAGATACTCCGCGAAAGCCTCCGCCAAGCGATCCGCCAGGGCCTTGGCCATGATCGCCTGGTAGTCGTCGTTCTCCGCCTCGAAGCGGGTCACGAGTTCTTGCACCCCATGGCCCGCCGTCACCGCGAAGGCCCCCAGATGGTCGGGCAGGCCCGTTTCCTCGGGGGCGATGTAGTCGGCCAGACTGCGGCAAAGCTCGGACTCCCCCTGCTGGCGCAGCATGGGAAAGCGCGTGAGTTCGGACCCGGAGCCGTCCAGGAGCTGGATGTCGTCCCCCTGGGACTGCGCACGCCAGTAGCCGTAGACCCCCCGCGGTTGGAAGAGCTTCTCGGAAACGATGCGCCCGAGTAGCTCGCGGCCATTGTCGTAGAGCTCTCGGGCGGCCGGGCCGTAGCGCTCGTGGTCGAGGATGGCCGGGAAGCGCCCCTTCAACTCCCAGGCGGTGAAGAAAAAGCTCCAGTCGATGTAGGGAACGAGATCGTCGAGTTGCACATCCTCGATCACACGCCGGCCCAGGAAGGGGGGGGCCGGCAGATCGGCCGCGTTCCAGGTGACGGGGGTGCGTCGCTCGCGGGCGACCTCCAGGGGAACCAGGGGCCGAGCGCGCTTCTCCGCAAAGGTCTTCCGCAGGCGCTCCTGTTCGGTGCGGTTGGACCGGTCGAGCTGATCACCCCGCTCCTCGTCGAGCAGGTCCGAGACGGTGCTGACTGCCCGGGACGCGTCGTGGACGTGCAAGACCGGCGACTCGTAATGCGGCGCGATCTTGACCGCCGTGTGCTGAGCGCTGGTGGTCGCCCCCCCGATCAGAAGGGGAATCTCAAACCCCTGGCGCTGCAGCTCCTGGGCCACGTGCACCATCTCATCCAGCGAAGGAGTGATCAGCCCGGAGAGGCCGATCATGTCCGCCTCTTCCTCCCGGGCCACCCGCAGGATGTGCTCGGTCGGCACCATCACACCCAGGTCGATGACCTCGTAGTTGTTGCAGCCGAGCACGACTCCCACGATGTTCTTGCCGATGTCGTGCACGTCGCCCTTGACGGTGGCCAAGACGACCTTGCCCTGGTGGCTCACATCACCTCCGGCCGCCTTCTCCGCCTCCATGTAGGGCTCGAGGAAGGAGACCGCCTTCTTCATCGCCCGTGCGCTCTTGACCACCTGGGGCAGGAACATCTTGCCCGCGCCGAAGAGGTCCCCGACCACGCGCATGCCGTCCATCAAGGGTCCCTCGATGACGTGCAGGGGCCGTTCGCACTCCAGACGGGCCTCCTCGGTGTCCTCCTCGATGTAGTCGATCACCCCGTGAACCAGGGCGTACTCGAGGCGCTTGCCTACCGGTTGCTCCCGCCAGGAGAGATCGACCTCACGCTTCTTGCCGTCCCCCTTGAAGCGCTCCGCCAGCTCGAGCATGCGCTCGGTGGCGTCACTGCGCCGGTTGAAGAGCAGGTCCTCCACGCACTCGAGCAGCTCCGCGGGGATCTCCTCGTAGACTTGGAGCTGGCCCGCGTTGACGATGCCCATGTCCATCCCGGCCCGGATGGCGTGGTAGAGGAAGGCCGAGTGGATGGCCTCACGCACCACGTTGTTGCCGCGGAAGGCAAAGGAGAGGTTGGAGACGCCGCCCGATACCTTGGCACCGGGGCAGGTCTCCTTGATGATGCGCGTGGCTTCGATGAAGGCCTTGCCGTAGTCGGCGTGCTCCTCGATACCCGTCCCGATGGCCAGGATGCCCGGATCGAAGATGATGTCGGCGGGCGGGAAATCGAGTTTTTCGGTCAGGAGCCCATAGGCGCGGCGGCAGATCTCGACCTTGCGCTCGGTCGTGTCGGCCTGGCCCACCTCGTCGAAGGCCATCACCACAACCCCGGCGCCGTGGCGCTGGATGACCCTTGCCCGTTCCAGGAACGGCTCCTCACCCTCCTTGAGGGAGATCGAGTTGACGATGCCCTTGCCCTGCAGGCACTTCAGACCGGCCTCGATCACGCTCCACTTGGAGCTGTCGATCATGATCGGGATGCGCGCGATCTCCGGCTCGGCGGCGATCAAGTTCAGAAAACGTGTCATGCACGCTTCCGAATCGAGCATCGCCTCGTCCATGTTGACGTCGAGGATGTTGGCGCCGCCGCGCACCTGGTCCAGGGCGACCTCGATGGCCGTTTCGAAATCCTCCTCCTTGATCAGCCGCCGGAAGCGAGCCGATCCGGTGACGTTGGTGCGTTCACCGACCATCAGGAAGTTCGATTCCGGGGTTACCGCAAGGGTTTCGAGACCGGTGAAGAAGGTCGCATGGCCGCCGCGGCTCGTCGGGAGCTCGCGCGGGCTTGCGTCTGCGACGGCCCGGCTGATGGCGGCGATGTGCTCGGGCGTCGTGCCACAGCATCCTCCCACAGCATTGACGAGTCCGCTCTCGGCGAACTCGCGCAAGAGCGCACCGGTCCTTTCGGGTCGCTCGTCGTATTCACCGAAGGCGTTCGGCAGGCCCGCGTTGGGGTAGCTGGTGACGAAGCAACTCGCGCGCTCGGCCAGCTCCGCGACGTAGGGGCGCATCTCTTCGGCACCCAGGGAGCAGTTGACCCCGATCGAGAGGGGCTCCACGTGCTCGACCGAGTGCAGGAAGGCATCGATCGTTTGGCCCGAGAGGGTGCGTCCGCTGGCGTCGGTGATCGCCACCGAGATCATCGTGGGCACGTCTTGGCCGCGCTCCTCGAGCTGCTCGCGGATGGCTAGCAGGGCGGCCTTGGCGTTCAGGGTGTCGAAGATCGTTTCGACCAAGAGGACATCCACCCCACCGTCCAAGAGACCGCGCACCTGCTCGGTATAGCTCGCCTTGAGCTGATCGAAGCTGAGGCTGCGGTAGCCCGGGTCGGAAACCTTGGGCGAGAGCGAAAGGGTCTTCGAGGTCGGTCCGATGGCGCCGGCGACGAAGCGCGGCTTGTCGGGGGTCCGACCGGTCCAGGCGTCGGCCGTCTCGCGGGCGATGCGCGCTGCTGCCAGATTGATGTCGTAGGCCGCCGCTTCCAGGCCATAGTCGGCCTGGGCCACGGATGTCGCGGTGAAGGTGTTGGTTTCGATCAGGTCGGCACCGGCCTCGAAGAAGCGCTCATGGATGGCGCGAATCACATCGGGGCGGGTGATCGAGAGCAGATCGTTGTTGCCCTTGAGGGGATGCGCGTGGCCCGCGAACCGTTCGCCGCGAAAGTCCGCTTCCTCCAGTCCCTCGCCCTGGATCATCGTGCCCATGGCGCCATCCAGGATCAGGATGCGTTGGGCGAGCAGCGCCTCGAGGCGCGCGCGGACGGGGGTGTCGGCGGTGGGGGAAGGAAGAGTCATGCCTTGGTTCCGATGGCGAGCAGAGTCATGAAGTGGGGAGGCTGGGGGTCGCGTGCAGCGCGTTCGACCTTGACGGAGGTGAAGCCGGCATCTTCGAGTAGCTCCTCCAAAGCCGCCTCGGTGAAGCCCAGGTGCCGGTCGTGGAGCTGTTCACGCACCCACTCCTCGCCGTGGGCGAGCAGATCGAGGACGATGAGTCTTCCGCCGGGAACCAGGACGCGCTGGGCTTCATGCAAGGCCTTCGAAGGGGTATCGGCGTGATGCAGTGCCTGGCTGAGTAGGGCTACGTCGAAGCTCGCATCCGCATGGGGCAGTTCCTCGATCGGGGCCTGGGTGGTGACGATGTTTTCGATACCCCGCCGTTTGGCCCGCGCCCGCAGGGCGGAAAGCATTTCCGCGGAGTGGTCGACGGCGGTGACCTCCTCGGCTACCTCGGCCAGGAGCAGGGTCAAGAGGCCGTCACCCACACCGAGGTCGACGTAGCGCGCCCGCGGCACGAGTCGCAGGGCAGCCCGGGCGAAGCCCTCCCAGGTGCGGCCGGGAAGTGCCTGCTCCCCAAAGGTCGCCGCCACCCGGTCGAAGTAGCTGCGAGCCTCCTCCCGGCGGCGCCGCGCGAGGGCCTCCAGGCCGGCTAGATCGGCGACGAACTCGGGACTTCCCTCCTGGTCGGCCAGGATCTCTTCGAGCAGACCCTGCGCCGCACCGGGGGCGAGGGAGTAGAAGCTGCGCCGTCCCGCGCGGCGGTCCTTCACCAGCCCTACCTCCTTGAGCAGGTTCAGATGGGTCGAGGTGCGGCTCTGTCCCAGATTGAGAATCTCCATCAGCTCGCTCACCGAGAGCTCCCCCTGGCTGAGGAGGTGCAGGATGCGCAGCCGGGTCTCGTCCCCCAGGGCCTTGAGACAGCGGGTGGTCTCGGCTATCGATTGCATCGTTGGATCCAGATTACTTGATTCATCGGTGGCCGGGGTCCGCCGCTGAACTTTTCCGTGCACGGGAGGGTCAGGTGTGGACCCAGGAGAATGAGCCCGGAAACCCCACGTATCCTCGAGCGCGATGGAAGCGACTGAGCGGGCCACCTTCGGCAGGGCCTTCTACCAGGCCTTCGACGCCCTGGGGCGGGGCTACTACCTGCGCCGGATCCTGGGCTACCGGGGTTTGACGGAACTGCGCCAGGCGGGTCGCATTCAGACCATCAACCTCCTGCGCCCCTGCTTGAAGTACTCCCTGATCCAGAGCTTCAAGCGCGAGAGCCCCGAGGAGTGTGCACGGCTGCTCATCGAGGAGCTGCGCAGGAGCGAGCGGATCTTCCTGCTTCTCGTCGTTCTCATGATCTCCTCGCAGCTCTGGTTCCTGTTCTTCTGACCGCTCTCCCTCGGGGGCTCGTTTCAACAGCAGGCGGGGCTACATTGGTCCCCCAATGCAGCCCACCACTCCGGACCCTTCCCCCCGTCCCACCCGCCGCCGACTTTGGCGCACGCTTCTGCTGCTCGCCGTCCTGTCTGTCGGCGCGTTCTTCCTGATTCCTCGCCTGGCCGCGCCCTTCGTGCGAGGTCGATTGGAGGAGGCCTTCGCGGGGGAGGGGG
>JALWOP010000129.1 GCA_027083445.1 Planctomycetota bacterium
GTCCGTTGCCCCCCGGCTCGGTACCGTCGAGGAAGACTCCGTCCCCACGCCCGATCAAGAGGGAATTGCCGCGGGTGTGCCGCTGGTAGTCCCCGGCCCGCATGCCCCGCGGGGTTGCGAAACGCGGCGCCGCGGTGACACGCCGACCGGCCGCCGAAAACATGTTGGTCACATACAGATCGAGGATTCCGTCCCCGTTCGCATCCGCGCAGGTCACTCCCATGCCGGCCGCCATATCCGACAGACCGTGCTCCCCCGCCCGATCCCGGTAGCGCCCGTCCTCCCCACGCAGATAGAGGTTGTTGCGACCGAAGTCGTTGACGACGTACAGATCGAGGTCCCCATCCCCGTCCAGGTCCTCCCAGAGCGCGGTCAGGGAGAAGCGGTCGTTCCCGTCATCGAGCCCGAGTTCGCGGGTGGCATCGGTGAAACCCCGCTGGCCGTCATTGCGCCAAAGGGTATTGGCCGCCCCGTTGGTCGCGTCGTGATAGGGCGTCGGCACACCGGAACCCGCCCGATAGTTGCCGGAGAAATAGCGCGTGTCGTAGAGGTCGAGGTCCCCGTCGCCATCCGCGTCGCCCGCCACGATGGTGTAGACCTTGTCCTGGTGGGGAGAGGGGCGCGTGAGGCGCGTCCGCTCGGGAAACTTCCCGCTGCCGTCGTTCCAGGCGATGACCACATCCGCCCCTACGCCGAGCGCCAGATCCCGGGCGCCATCCCCATCCAGGTCGGCCACCAGCACCCCGGAGGTGTCATCGAGGAAATCCACCCCGGCTTCGGGAGCCACGTCGCGCACCCTGCCGTCGGGCAGGTGACGCAGGTAGCGGTTGGGAGCGCCCCCCTGACGACCGACGTAGACATCTTCGAGGCCATCCCCGTCGAGGTCCCCCACCCCGATTCCGTGCATGCCCAAAAAGACGTCGGTGAAGGCGATCAGGTTGTCGGTGCTCCCCCGACGTTCGAGCGCCCCCTCGGAGAGCCAGCCGCCATCCAGGGCCGTCTCACCCAAGGCCGCGGCGGTCGCCTCCGCGAAGAGGGCACGTTCGCTCGAGCTCTCCCGAAAGTCCTCCCCCTCGATCTCCGCAAGCTCGATCCGCCTGCCCTTCACCTGCCAGCGGGCGACGAAGGTGACATTGGTCTGCAACCGCCCCCCATCCCCACCGTTCCGAGAGAGTCGCAGATGGGCCCGTGTCCCAAAGGCCCCATCCTCCTGCCAAGAGTCGATGATCCACAGCTCGACCTCGGTCTTCTCCGCCTCGCCGGCGAGGTAGGGCGCAAGGAGATCGGCGAGGAGTGCGGCGGGATCGGAGGAGCGTGGATCGCCATCCTCGAGCGGGGTCGGCGCGCCCTCCATGATCCGTAGAACGCGACTGGGCACGGGGTGCAGCTCCTCGGGCCGCAGGGAGGTGCGCGCATGGAAGCTCTCCCCGAGTCTGGCGGCCAGGGGGGGCTCGGATCCATCGAGGGCCGCGTGCACTCCCCCGCCGAGTTCGCGCCGCGCCAGGGCGGCGATGATCTCGGTCGGCCAGCGTGCGGTGGGGTGGGCGGGATTCAGCCGCTGCACCAGCTCCTGGTACCAGGGGCCATAGGGCTTGTAGCGGCTCGAGAAGTTGCGCGCCGGGGCCGCCGGGCGGAGGGCTGGGTCGGGGGCCTGGACCGGAGGAGC
>JALWOP010000130.1 GCA_027083445.1 Planctomycetota bacterium
GAGCAGAGGGAGACGGCGCGGCCGAAATCGCCCGGATAGATCGGGACGTCAGAGGGCGCGAACATCTCGGTCTCGACCCAGGTGCCGCTCGCGTCGCGCTCGAGCAGGTAGGCGGTGCCGCGAATCTCGCTGCCGACCTTGCCGTAGGGTGCACCGACCAGTAGGCGACCATCGTGGAAGTCGAGGCCTCTGCCGAACTCGTCCCCGCCCCCGGAGTTGAGTGACGCGTTGGAGGCTTGGATCTCCTGGGTCAGGACCCAATTCCCGGGCGGGGGACCTTGACGCTCGAAGATAAAGACCGTGCCGACATGGTAGACGTCGTTGCCGACGGGAACGGGCTGGCCGACGGCGATGACGTCGTCGTCGACGGCGACGGCTAGACCGAACCAGCCCCAGTCCAGGGGGGTGGGATCTTCAAGGGTAGCGGTCTCCACCCATCCATTAGCGGTGTGCTCGAAGACGATGGCCATACCTTGCCAGCCCTTGCCGGCGCCCAGGACGGCTACGTCCCCGTGGAGGTCGAGGGAGATCGAAGCTCCGCCCCACCATGGAGTATCTGGGAGGGGCCTCGGTACAAGTTTCTGTTCCAATACGAGGTCGTGGCCGATGTGCCTGAAAATGTAGGCCGCACCCTTGCCGTCGCCTGCCTGGTCATCCCCACGGGCGCTGAGGAGCACTCGATCACCACTGATGGAGACTACCTCACCCAGCAGTTGCAGCTCGACTCCATCGGGGTACGCGCGCGAAACCTCTACCCACGTGTCACCGGCGGGTTCGAGTAGATATGCGGCACCCGGGGAACCCTTTGAGGTGTCTGGGCTGCTTGAGCTGTCGTAGGGCGCTCCCACCACCCCGAATTCACCCGTGAAGGCGAGACCGCCCCCAAACTGCTGCAGTCTCATATTCTCGCGCGCATGCAGGTTTGCTACCAGTCGCCAACCCGAGGCGGAGCGTCGAAAGCCGAAAACGGATCCCTCGGATCTCCAGACACCCTCGACGATATTGTCGATGGGTTCGCCGAGCCAGGCCATGTCATCCACCGCCGAAACGGAATCCCCCAGGAGTTCCTGGAACTCGATGTCATCCACTTCCGGCGGGACCACCAACTTCGCCGTCTCGAACGTCTGTGCGCTCACCACGCTCGATGCTGCCAGACCAATGATCGCGACCGCCCAGCGCCTCATCTTCCACTCCTTCTCTAGTCGTGTCTCTCGTTCCATGTCGTCCTCTTCTTGATCCACCTGGAGTGATCGAGGGGGCGGCCCGATGGGCGGGCCGCCCCCATTCACGCTACTGCTGCCGCTCGTGGCAGCCCATGTCATTGATCGCGCCGCCGAGGACGGCACCGCCGTCCACCCCGTTCTCGGGACTGAACGTCGTGTCCACCCGCTCGCGCCGCAGCCCCTTCACCAGGTCATACGGCGTCCAAGCCGTCGTCGCCGGGTTGTCGTCCAGGTCGAGGTCGTCGGGCGGAATCCCGGGTAGGCCACCGGCCACGTTGTTGGGGTCATGTCCCCCGTCCAGACAGGGCGAGGTCGCCTGCAAGGTGTAATCGTTCGTCGCCGACGAGGTGAACTTGGGGTCGGCGAGGATGTTTCCCGTCCCGGGCCAGGGCGGCGGGAAGTTCGCGGGATCGCGCTCGATGTCCGAGTAGGTCACCGT
>JALWOP010000131.1 GCA_027083445.1 Planctomycetota bacterium
GACCGGCTGAACGCCAGCAACTGGCGCACGATCTCCCCGGCCCTGCCCGACGCCTGGCGCGTCGAGGTCTTCCGCCGGGACGCATTCGACGACCCCGATGGTACCCACGCTCTCGGGGCGATCCGCGAGCTCGGGTTCGACGGCCCCCTGCGGGTCCGTCTGGGCCGCGGCTATCTCCTGCCTCCGACCCTGGAGCGCTCGCGGGTCGAGCGGATCGTCGCCGAGCTGCTCGCCGATCCCGTGGTCGACCAGGAGCGCATCATCGCCCCGGGCGAGGCGCCGCAGGCAGTCGATGCCCACCGCATCCTCGTCGCGCGGCGACCGGGGGTGATGGATCCGGTCGCCCAGACCCTCTGCGCCGCCCTCGCGCGGGCCGATCTGGTCTCGGGGGAGGTCTCCGTGGGCACCTTTCGGGCCTGGGAGCTCGCCGGGACCCTGGAGCCCGAAGAGCTGCAAACCATCGCCCGGCGCATCCTCGCCAACGAGGTGATCGAGGTGGTCCACGTCGACTCGGAGGGACTGCCCTTCGGGGCCCCGAGCGGCGAGAAGACCCGCTGCCGGGTCGAAGTACCCCTGATCGCACTCGACGATGAGGGACTGATGCGCCTGTCGAGCGAGGGGGAACTCTCCCTCGACCTGGCGGAGATGCACGCCATCCGCGAGCACTTCCGGAGTGAGGGACGCGAGCCCACCCTGGCGGAGCTGGAGACGATCGCCCAGACCTGGTCGGAGCACTGCCAACACAAGACCTTCCGCGGCCGGATCGAGATGGACGGGGAGGTGATCGACAACCTGCTCAAGACGACCATCGCCCGCGCGACGGCCGAGCTCGACCGCCCCTGGTGCATCAGTGTCTTCCACGACAACGCGGGCATCATCGAGTTCGATCCCGATGTCGACGACGGTTGGGATCTCGCCTTCAAGGTCGAAACCCACAACCACCCCAGCGCCATCGATCCCTACGGGGGTGCGGGGACCGGGATCGGCGGGGTGATCCGGGACATCCTCGGGGTCGGGCTGGGGGCCAAGCCGATCGCCGGTACCGACGCCTTCTTCGTCGGCCCTCCCGACCTGCCGGTGAGCGAGGTCCCCCGGGGCTCGATGCACCCGCGCCGCATCCTGCGCGGGGTCGTCGCCGGAGTGCGCGACTACGGCAACCGCATGGGCATTCCCACCGTCTCCGGCGGGGTCTGGTTCCACGAGGGCTACGTCGCCAATCCCCTGGTCTACGCAGGCACCCTGGGCCTCCTGCCCCGCTCGGCAGCGACCAAGTCGGTGGAGCCGGGGGACGTGATCGTCGTCTGCGGCGGCCGCACGGGCCGAGACGGCATCCACGGGGCGACCTTCAGCTCGGTCGAACTGCACGAAGAGAGTGAAGTGCTCTCCGCGGGAGCGGTGCAGATCGGCGACCCGATCACCGAGAAGCGGCTGCTCGACGGTTTGCTGCGTGCCCGTGACGCGGGGCTCTACCGGGGCATCACCGATTGCGGCGCGGGAGGCCTCTCCTCGGCGGTGGGCGAGATGGGCGCGAAGTGCGGCGCGCGGGTCGAGCTCGAGCGGGTGCCCCAGAAATATCCCGGGCTCGCCCCCGACGAGATCTGGATCAGCGAGGCCCAGGAGCGCATGGTCCTGGCGGTCCCGCCCGACAAGCTCGACGCCTGCATCGCCCTCTTCCGCGAGGAGAGCGTCGAGGCGACCCCCATCGGCCACTTCACGGAGAGTGGTCGGCTGGAGCTTTTCTACCAGGGCACGAGCATCGCCGACCTGTCGATGGAGTTCCTGCACGAGGGCACGCCCCGGCCGACGCGGCGTGCCTCCTGGAGCGCACCCCGGATCGAGGATGGGGGCGCCCCGCGACTGGACGACCTCGAAGGCACTCTGCTCGAGTTGCTGGCCCGCCCGACGGTGGGCAGCAAGGAGTGGATCGTGCGCCAGTACGACCACGAGGTGCAGGGTCGAGCGGTGCTCGGCCCCCTGGCCGGTCCGGGGGGCTCGGGTCCCGCCGACGGCATCGTGCTGCGACCCCTGGCCCGCTCCCGCCGCGGAGCGGCGCTCGGCGCGGGCGCCTATCCGCGCTATGGGCGACTCGACCCCCGGGCCATGGCCCTGGCCGCCATCGACGAGGCCCTGCGCAACGTCGTCGCCTGCGGGGGTGATCCGGAACGTACCGCGATCCTGGACAACTTCTCCTGGGGCAACTGCCAAAAGCCCGATCGACTGGGGGCGCTGGTGCTTGCGGCCCGGGCTTGCTACGACGGCGCCCTGGCCTACGGCACCCCCTTCGTATCGGGCAAGGACTCCCTCAACAACGAGTACCGGGTGGGAGGCGAAAGCCTCTCGATCCCCCCGACCCTCTACGTCTCCTCCCTCTCGATCGTGCCCGATGTGGGGTGCGCGGTCTCGATGGATGCCAAGCAGGCGGGCAATGCGCTCTACCTCTTGGGAGAGACCCGCGCGGAGCTGGGGGGGAGCGAGCTCCACGCCCTGCTCGACCTCGACGGCGGAACGGTGCCCTGCCCCGATCTGGAGCGAGCCCCAGGGCGCCTACGCCGCCTGCATGGGGCCATCCGGGATGGGCTCGTGCGCACCTGCCATGACCTCTCCGAGGGGGGGCTGGCGGTGGCCCTGGCCGAGACCTGCCTGGCGGGTGGGATCGGGGCACGCGTCGACCTCGACGCGGTGGAGCTCGCGCAGTGTCCCGAGGGCTACGACCCCCTCACCACGCGGCTCTTCTCCGAGTCCCCCACCCGCTTCCTGGTCGAGGTCGAGCCGGGGAGGCGCGCAGAACTGGAGTCGTGCCTGGCGGGCGAACCCCTGGCCTACCTGGGGAGCCTGACCGATGCGGAGGAGCTGGTGCTCACCCGTGGCGAGAAGCTCGTAGCGAGCTGGAGCCTGGCGGAGTTGGAGGAGGCCTTCAAGCGTCCGGGCGAAGCCCTGGGCGGCTACCACGGTGAGGAGCAAGAACGATGAGCACCCCCCCCAAGGCCCTGGTCCTACGCACGGGTGGAACCAATTGCGAGGAGGAGACCGCCCGCGCCCTCGCTCTCGGCGGAGCAGAGGTCGAGATCCTGCACACCGATCGGTTGATCGAGCAACCGGCACGGATCGAGGCCTACCGCATCCTGGTTTTTGCCGGCGGTTTCTCCTATGGGGACGACCTGGCGGCGGGGCGTGTCTGGGGCCTCGAGCTGCGCACCTCCCTGGGCGAGGCCCTGCGTGCCCACGTGGAGCGGGGCGGGCTCATGCTGGGGGTCTGCAACGGCTTCCAGGCCCTGGTCGAAGCGGGTCTGTTCGAACCCGAGCGATCGGCGCGGGAGCGGGACGTCGCCCTCTACGCCAACGCCTCGGACCACTACGAGTGCCGTTGGGTCGAGCTCGAGGCGCACCCCTCGCGCTGCCTGTGGCTGCGCCCCGGCGAACGCCTGCCCTGTCCGGTGGCCCACGCCGAGGGGCGCCTGGTCGTGCGCGATTCGAAGGCCCTGGCCGGTCTCTACGAGCGGGGCCAGGTCGCCCTGACCTATGTCGGCGAGGGCTATCCCGCCAACCCCAACGGATCGGTCGACGGCATCGCCGGCATCTGCGATCCCACCGGACAGGTCCTCGGCCTGATGCCCCACCCCGAGCGCAACCTCGACCCCTGGAACCACCCCGACTGGACCCGGCGAGAAACGCGCCGGGAGGGGGAGGGCCTGGAGTTCTACCGCAGCCTGGTGCGGGTCGCGGCCAGCGGCGAGCCGGTGGGCTGACCCACGCGGCTCCACTCCGGCGGTTCCCGGTCCCGGGGGCACCGTCCCGGGGGCACCGTCCCGGGGGCACCGTCCCGGGGGCACCGGGGCAGGATCGGTTTTCCTTCCAGGATATTGGATTCCGCCCCTCGCGCTTGCCACTCTGGCCCCTCTCACCGCATTCCAAGGGGGGTAACGATGATGAAACGACAGCTTTCGGCCGCGCTGCAAGAGTCCGGGATTGGACCGGCGCCGGCCCGATTCCACGGCGACCCGGCCCATGGCGATCTCCCCGCAGGTCCTGCTCCTGCGAGTCCTCGCAGGGGGGGGATCTTCTCGGCGAGCGCGCTGGTTCTGGCCGGCCTGCTCGGAGGCCTGGCCCTCTCGAGTTGCGCGCCCCTCGCCGTCGCCGCCGTCGGGATCGTGATCACCGATGAGTGGAAGGACAACGCCCTCACCGCCGA
The DNA here is from genome assembly GCA_027083445.1 of Planctomycetota bacterium. Lineage (GTDB taxonomy): Bacteria > Planctomycetota > UBA1135 > UBA1135 > JALWOP01. The sequence goes on from JALWOP010000131.1 coordinate 4,190, forward strand.
CGTCCAAGCGGATGTCGAACCGGTCTGGGCCAGCGTCCTGCGCAGCATGTCGAACATGACCGACGCACTGCTGCACGTCGACGAGGACCACCGCGCGATCCAGACCCGAGTCGACAATTCGGTCGTCCTCGTGCACGTCGAGCAGTGGGCCGTGCATGAGACGCGGGTCTACGTCGAGGCCAAGAAGTACATGGTCACCAACCCCGAGGTGGCCCAACTGGTGATGGAGCGCCTGGTGCGCGACCTGGAGCAGTGAGGGGCACCACCATGAAGGCCTGCATCGCCAGCCTGAGACGCAAACTTCCCGGAGGAGCATCCAGCAAGCCATCCCTCATTCTGGCCCTTCCTCTCCTGCTGGGGCTCTCGGGAGGCTGCGTCATGGCAGCGGTCGGAGCGGGAGCAGCCCTGACCACCCAGGAGTTCATGGACAACGCCACCCTGGCCTTCCTCAAGGAGGACCCGGAGGTGGTCTGGCGGGTCACCCGCGAGACGATCGAACGTCGCAGCCTGGACGAGGTCCAGGTCGACGAGGAGGCGCACACCCTGCGGGCCAACATCGAGGGAGCCACGGTCACGGCCCAGGTGCAACGCTTCGATGCATCCCAAACCCGCCTCGCCATCAGCGCCAAGAAGTGGGGCCTCTACGACGCGGACCAGGCCAACACGATCATCACGCTGATCAAGCGCAACCTGGAGCGCTGAAGCAAGCCCTGCCGCAGCAAGAGGGCCAGGTCCTCGCTCTAGGCCCTCTTGCTCCCCCGGCCGGCTCCCCCCCGGCTAGCTCCTCTATTGCGGCAAGCGCGGCAGCGTCCCGTCAGCCGATGGACGTGGGCCTCGATCTCGAAGCCCCGTGAACGAGCCGCTTCCTCTTGAAGGGCCTCGATGCGCTCATCGTGGAACTCCTCGATGCGACCGCACTCCAGACAGATCATGTGGTCGTGATGACGATGACCGAGAACGTGCTCGTAGACCAGCCCCCCCCGCCCGATGTCGAGGGACTCGATGAAGCCCCCCCTCTCGAGTAGGTCGAGGGTCCGGTAGACCGTCGCCCGCGAGACCGGCGGACCGTCCTCGTCGCGCAGCCACTCGTAGAGGGTCTCGGCGGTGAAATGCTCGTGGGTCGCAAAGCTGCGCTCGAAGACCCGCCGGCGCTGGGCGGTCAGCTTGAGCTGCCGCTCCCGTAGGTACTCTTCGAAGCGCTTGACGATCGCCGCGTGTTTCACGACTCGAGCGTCTCGACCCTCTCTTCCGGCTCCTCGTCCTCGACCACGGGACGGGCCATCTCGCGGCAGCCGATGTCCCGGCGGCAGAACTTGCCTGCCCACTCGATGCGATCGTAGGCCTGGTAGGCCCGCTCACGAGCCTCCTCCAGGTTCTCCCCAAGGGAGGTCACGCAGAGCACTCGCCCGCCGGCAGTCAGCACCTCGCCCCCCTCCTGGCGCGTGCCGGCGTGGAAGACCACGGTCTCCGCCACCTCTTCCGCCGCTTCCAAGCCGTGGATCGCGTCTCCCTTGCGTACCGCACCCGGATAGCCCTCGGCCGCCGCGACGACCCCCACGACACTGCGCGGGTCCCAGGTCGGCAGGTCGACATCCGCCAGCCGGCCCTCCGCCGTGGCCAAGAGGATCGCCAGGAGATCCCCCTTCAGGCGCCGCATCAGAGCCTGACACTCCGGATCTCCGAAACGCACGTTGTATTCGATCACCCGCGGACCGCTGTCGGTCAGCATCAATCCCAGGAAGAGGACTCCCCGGAAGTCGATGCCCTCCTTGCGCAGGCCGTGCAGGGTCGGGATCAGCAGGCGCTGTTCGATCTGTTTGTGGAGACGTCGATTGAGGGTCGAGACGGGAGAGAAGACCCCCATGCCCCCGGTGTTCGGACCGGTGTCCCCCTCACCGACCTGCTTGTGATCCTGTACCGGCTCCAGCACGAGCAGAGTACTGCCGTCGGTGATGGCGAAGATCGAGGCCTCTTCTCCGGCGAGGAATTCCTCGATCAGGATGCGCTCCCCCGCCTTGCCGTGGCGTGCCTCCTCCATGATCGCATCCACCGCCGACTTGGCGCTCGGCAGGTCGGGGCAAACATAGACCCCCTTGCCCGCGGCCAGCCCATCGGCCTTGATCACCTGGGGCCAGGTGGTGACGCTTTCGAGGTAGCCCTTGGCCAGACCCGAGCGATCGAAGGTGCGCGCCTGGGCGGTCGGAATGTGGTGGCGCTCGAGGAACTCCTTGGCGAAGGCCTTCGACCCCTCGAGCCGCGCCCCATCACGCCCCGGTCCGAAGACCGCAACGCCGCGCTCCCGCAGGCGGTCGGCCAGTCCGTCGCAGAGCGGATCCTCGGGTCCGATCACCACCAACCCCGGCCGCAGCTCCTCGACCAGAGCCTCGATGCCCTCCCTGTCCGTGGCGGGCACGGGAACGCAGCGGGCCACCGCGGCGATTCCGGCGTTGCCCGGGGCACATACGACCTCGGTCACACCGCGCGACTGGGCGAGCTTCCAACAGAGGGCATGCTCGCGCCCCCCCGAACCGACAACCAGCACTTTCATATCCATCCACGTCCTTCGGCCGCGGCGTAGGGTAGCCG
>JALWOP010000132.1 GCA_027083445.1 Planctomycetota bacterium
TCTCGGGCCCCACGCCCCCCGCTCCCCCCCGCGCCCTCGGCGCGGCCAGCGTGATCTCGACCACGACTTCGGATGTGGAGTTCCTCTGGCCGAGCCCATTCGGGCAGAGCCCCTTCCCCCTCGAGGTGGCGCTGCCCCTCTCGGGCCCCCTGAACCTGGAGTTCAGCGATGCGGTAGGAGGCAAGAAGGGGCGCCTGCGTCGTCCCTTGGCGCTCGACCCGGGTGACGCCGCCCTGATCTGTGCCGGGGAGCGGGCGGTCCACATCGGAGGTGTTTGGGGGCGGCAGGGGATGCGGGTGCACATCGGTGCAGGCCGGCCCCTACGCATCCTGCGCTTGCGCGTCGGTTGATCCCTCGTCATCCGGGGAGGATTGCGGACCCCGTTCCTGGTCTTGTTGGGCTGCCTCCATCTCCTCCCAGAAGCGCTCGTACTCCATCCAGCGCCCACTGGGTTGATTCGGATCGCCCTTGATCTCGAAGGACTGTTCCTGCCGCTCGCCATCGACGGTAAGGACGACGGTGTAGGTTCCCGTCGGCACCCTTCCGCCGTGGCGTAGATGCATCTCGCCATTCTTGTCCTCGCGCATCACCGCTCGGTCGAGATGCCAGTCGATGTGGTGCAGACCCTTCTCGCTGGAGGCATCGGGGAACTCGGCGACGACCTCACCGGCGGCATTCTCGACGACGAGGCTCAGCTCATCCGCCGCCTGGGCGAGGGAGTAGAAGAGGCCGGTCTCTTCGGGAGGGTTGGCACCGACGAAGCGACGCGTTCCCGAGCTGCCCCGGCTGGGACCCCGGCGCCAGTGGATCACATCGCTGGGCCGATAGAGGTGTGCCGGCAGAGCGAGAGTCTTCTTGGTCAGTTGGCGCAGGAGGGTGACGTTCAGAATCCAGATCGAGCGCCCATGGGTGCCGGCGATCAACTCCCCGCGCGTGGGGTGCTGGGCGAAATCGTGTACGGCGACGGTGGGCAGGTTTTCGCCGAGCTCCGTCCAGCTCGCTCCCCGGTCGATGGAGACGAAGGCTCCAAACTCGGTTCCCAGGTAGAGCAGCTCCTTGTTCTCGAGATCCTCATCGATGTCGCGCACGCAGCCGACCCCGTCGACCAGATTGGCTTGCAGGGACTTCCAGGTCTGGCCGTAGTCTTCGGAGACGAAGACATAGGGCGTATCGTCGTCTGAACGGTGTCCGTCGAAGGTGACGTAGACCCGTCCGGCCTTGAAGCGCGAGGCGACGATCGAGGAGACGTAGCGCCTGCCCGGGAGGAGCTGGTCGATCGTGTTCTCCTTGAACTTGCGGGGCTTGGTCTGGGTGTCGCTCTCCTTCTTGCTTTCCGCCGGGGAGGCCGCCTCTTGGGGCGATTCCTCGGCCTGGGGTTCCTGCCCCCCCGCTTCGGCCTGGCCACCCGTCTGTGGAGCGGCCTCTTCCTCGCGGATGCGTTTGCCGGTGAACTCGAAATGGAAGGCGCCTTCCGCGGCGCTGATCTCGCCTTCGATCACGTCATCCTTGACCTTGGAGTCGAACTCGAGCACCAGGTTCTCGGCGTTGAAATGAAAGCGCAGGAGACCCTTGTCCGCGTCCCAGCTCATTCCGCCGAGGGGGCCTTCACCCAACTCGGACTGGATCGACCCCGAGAGCTTGCCGCCTTCCAATGAGAGTTCGAGGGTGAAGTTTCCCTGTTCATCGCTCTCGATCCCCTCGCCTTCGGCCTTGCACTTCCACGTGCCGCTGAGGGGATCTTGTTGCACGGGATCTTCCTCCCGAACCGCAAACGCGATCGTCTGCGCGCGCGCGGGCGGTTCCAGACCCTCGTTCAGGGTGAAGAGGTCGGTCCAGGTGGTTCCACCATCGCGGGTGACCCACAGGGCACCGTCGTCGGTGCCCACGTAGAGCACGTCCGGGTCGATGGGGGACTCGTGCAGGGCGGTGGCGGTGCCCCTTTCGGTGACGCTGATCTTGGGGGAGATGCGCTTGGCCCGCCTGCCGCGATTCAGTGAGCGGAAGACGTAGTTGCCGGCGCTGTAGAGGATGCGCGAGTTGTGGCTGGAGAGGATGAAGGGAGTGTTCCAGTTGAAGCGGTACTTGAGGCCCTTGCGCCCACTGCTCGGCCGCGCGAAGCCGCCCTCGCCCGTGCGCAGGTTGCGCCAGCCCATACCGCCGTTTTGACTCTCGGAGTAGACCTGGTCCGGATCTTCCGCATCGACCCGGCAGACGAATCCGTCGCCGCCTCCGATGCGGATCCAGTCACTGTTGACCGGACCCCCGTCCGCGGTATGGGTCGGTCCGCCCCAGGAGCCGTTGTCTTGCAGACCGCCGTAGACCCAATAGTCCTCCCGGGGGCCGCAGGTGACGTTGTAGAACTGCCCGATGGCGACGTGATTGTGATGATCCCAGGATTGCATGCGGTCCCAGGTGACGTAGATGCCGCCATCGTTACCGAGGATCATGTGACGGCCGTCCCGAGGGTCGATCCACAGGGCGTGGTGATCGACGTGCACGTCACCCCGCGCGCCGTCCGGCGTGAAGGTCTTGCCACCGTCCTCGGAGCGGTAGAGCGCCGTTCCCAGCACATAGACATAGGAATCGTCCGAGGGATCGACGCGGATCTCGCTGTAGTACATGGGACGCGGATCGAGGGAGTTGATGCGCGTCCAGCTCTTGCCCGCGTCTTCGGAGCGATAGACGCCCCCATACTGGAAACCCTCCTCGCCCTGTTCGTCCTGGATGTTTTCCCGCTGTCCGCCGAGCCCTCCCGAGTAGGGACCGGGCCGGGGATAGCCGAGTTCGTCGGTGTCGTCTTCGCGCTGGGGTTTGTGGCCGAGGGTCAGCTTGACCTCCTTGGCCTCGCCATCCCGTACCAACTCGAGGGTCACCTCGTCTCCGGCCTTGTGGGCCTTGATGAACTCGACCAGATCCTCGAAGCCGACGATGATCTGGTCTCCGGCCCGGACGATGATGTCCCCCTTCTTGAGCTCCGCCTCCTTGGCCGGTCCGTCGTCCATCACCCGGGTCAGCCGCGCACCGACCTCGGCGTCCTCGCCCCGGATGCCCGCATAGGCGGCGTCGGGCGGTTCCTGGGTGATGCGTTCGGTCTCGATCACCGCGTAGACGATGTTCGGGTCGCCCTGGTACCAATCGAGCCCGATGCGCCCCATCAGCACGGTCGGCAGTCCTTCGGTCACCTTGACCCAGCTCGCGCCTCCATCCTCGCTGCGCCACAAACCGCTTCCCGGACCCCACTTGTGGGCCGGATCGTTCGAGTCGTAGATGTCCCGCTTGCGCTCATAGGTCGCCGCCAGGAGCACGTCGGGGTCGTCCGGCTTCATGCGGATGTCGATCACGCCGGTCTTGTCGTCGATCGAGAGAACCTTCTCCCAGCTCTCGCCTCCGTCGGTGGTCTTGAACAGGCCGCGCTCCTCGTTCTCGCCCCAAAGGCGTCCCAGGGCGCCGACGTAGACCGTTTTGGGATCGGTGGGGTGGACGATGATGGTGGAGATCTGAAAGCTCTCGGAGAGGCCGGCGTGTTCGAAGGTCTTGCCCCCATCCTTGGAGTGGTAGACCCCGTCTCCCCAACTGACCGAGTTGCGCGGGTTGTTCTCGCCGGTGCCGACCCAGACCTCATCGGGATTGGAGGGCGCCACGGCCACGGCGCCGATCGAGTTGGTTCCTCCGTTGGTGAACTGGTGCTCGTAGGTGAGACCGTTGTTCACGGTCTTGAGCAGCCCTCCACCCGCGCAGCCGATCCAGTAGCTGCTCGGATCGGTGGGGTGAGCGGCGATGCAGGTGATGCGACCGCCCATGTTCGCCGGCCCGATGCTGCGCCAGGAGAGTTGCGTCGACCAGGAGCGGGGTAGGGTCCCCTCGACCGTCTCGCGCACGTTGCCCTGGGCTCGGGCCGGGGAGGGGAGGAGTAGGCAGAGGGCGACGAGGAGGGAGGGGGTGCGCATGGATGCAGCGGGTGGGGATCAGCGTCGGAGCTCTGGGCCGGCGTCTCATCCCGAGCCGACCCCAACAATGGAAGTTCCTTGTGGAGTCTATCCCTCCGCCGCCGGTTCCACCGTTCCGGCTCTGTTGAACCTGCTCCGGCCGGGTTCTCCGGCCGGGTTGGAGAGATGCTCGCTTGGGCCTCGGACCCTGGGCGAGCCGTTACGCCTCGGTCCTGTGAGCCCTGGCCCAGACCTCACGGTGCTGGTCCAAGTGGCGCGGCTGGTGGTGGCCCGCTTTCAGGTCGAGCATGACCGTGGCGATCTCGTGGGGGCGCAGATCGAGGATGGGTTCGTCCAGGAGCTCGATCACCTCTCCGAGCAGGTTGGTGCGCGCCGCGCGGAGGAGGGGGCCGAAGGGGCGCAGGTGCACCCGGGCCGGCTTCCCGTTCCACTCGACGAGGCGCAGGACGAAGGGGTTGCGCAACTCGCCCGCGAAGTAGTCCTCGAGCCCCTGGGCCGCCTTGGCGTGTTCCCTGTAGAAGGCGGTGACCAGCACACCCCCAGCGCCGCTCACCTCCAGGGGTGTGAAGCGTGGCGGCAGGTCGCCGCCGGGGGAGCCGGGGATGGGGCAGGCGGGGTGGCGTGCCTCGACCGACCGGCGATAGCACTCGATGGGAGGAAGGTCTGCGTGGCGGTAGAGTTCGAAGGTGGCGCGACTCTCCCGGACGAAACGCTCCTCGTCCCATGGATCGTAGAGGTTCAGGATGCAGCGCACCGTCTGCTTGCGGCGTTGCCAAGCCTGGCTGCCGTCGTGGGTGATGAGGAGCCCTCCCTCGCCGCCGACCAGATCGACCAGGGAGAGGGAGGTGAAGGGGTGCTCCACCGTCTCGTACCACTGCTCACTCGTCATCCAATCGCCGCTGGGGTACTTGCGTTGGAAAGAGCCCTCGGCCGTGACTTCGCGTAGGGAGTAGGGACTGTCCGCCAGGATGGTGGTTTTCCCGTCGAAGAGGGGGAAGGTGAGCGCCAGGGCGCCGCGCACCCCCCCGTCGGGGCGCGTCCCGAGCTCGGCTTCGACGGTGAGTCGCAGGGCATCCCCGCCCGCGGCGGGTTCGAGGGTGATATCGATCCGGCCGTGGGGTCCCCGTCGCTCGACCCGCACTTTCCCCTCCCGTTCCTCGACCCGTACCCGATCGAAGCGGACCGTTTCGCCGTCGACGAGCATGGTGGGCGCACCGATCTCACGTCCATCGAGGAAGATCGAGCCGCTTGCTTCCGCGACCTCGATACGGGTCTCTCCCGCGACCAGCTTCCAGGTGTCGCCGTTTCGGAGGGGCCGGGGCGGCCGGCGGCGCTCCTCGACGATGGCCCAGCCGAAGGCGGGGACCCTGCGCGCCACTCCGGTCGGGGTGTGAAGGTCCCGCTGCCATCCGAGGGGGTTGAAGACGACCTCACTCCCCTCTGGTGCATCGATGCGTTGCGCCAGGTGTTTGCGAGTGCGCTCCAGCACCCCCTTGGCCAGGGCGTGGGAACGTTCGAAGGAGAGGTGACCGATGTCGCCGCAGAGCCCCTCGCACTCGTGGTTGTCGTGGTGCTGGGCGGCGAGCAGTTCGCGCCAGCTCTCCTCGAGTTCCCAGGAGGGGTAGACATCCCACCCCGCGTAGGGCCGACCGCAGAGTCCCGCCACCGCGCTCAGGGCCTCGGCTGCAAGCAGGGCGCGTTCGCAGCGGGCCGAGGCCCGGGGCACCCGGTCGCCGTTCTTCCCCAGGGAGACGCCGTGGAAGACCTCGGCGTCGAGTCGGTATGCGCGCACCGGAGCCTCTCGTAGATCGAGGGCGGCGACCTGCTCGGAGAGGGTCCCGGGTGAGAGTTCGAAGCGTGGGTCGGCGAAGAGCTCCTTCAGTCGTGGCAGGAGCACTTCGCTGCGGCACATCCAATCGGGGGAGGGTAGGAGTTCGAGCCACTGCAGGAGCAGTGGTCGGGGAGTTCCTTGGACGGCGTCCGATTCGAGCAGACCGTCGAAGTCCTCGGGCCACTGGTGCAGACAGAGGCGGGTGCGGGCCAGGGCGGGCAGGCGCGTGCCGTCCACCCCCTCCCACAGGACGAGCGGCTGCTCCTCGACCGGCAGGTGGGGGGTGTGCCAGGTCCACTGGAAAAAGAGCGAGGCGACGCGAAAGCCCGCACCGGCGAGGATCTGGGGCAACTGGGGGAAGAAGTCGAACTCCTCTTCCCAGAAGGCCCGGGGCCGCGTGCCGAGTAGGCGTTGCACGGTGCGCACGCCGTAGACCCGTTGGCGGATGTTGGATTCACCGCCCTGGAAGAGGCCGTAGGGTTGCCCGTAGCCGGCGCCCACCACCTCGATCGTCCCCGCGGCGATGGCCGCCCTCAGTTCGGCCAGGACCTCTGGATCCTCGGCGGCCAGCTTCTCGTAGCCGATTCCGTCGAAGTTGACGTTGCCCTTGGCGCCGGTTTCGGCGCAGAGGTGAAGCATGTCCCGCACCGAATCGGGCAGGACCTGGTACCCCCAGAGCCACTGCATGTCGACCCAGTGCATGTGGTTGCCGAAGGTGTAGGCGAGGGGCCGCGGCATGGCGCGGATCAGCCTACAGGCTCAAGCTGTAGCCGACGAGGAAGGCGGAGCCGATGTCGCCCACGGCGGCGCGGTAGCCCTTCCCCAGGGGCATTTCCCCCCGTACCTGGGCCTGGAGGGCACTTTTTCGGGTTTTCTTGCGCATTTCCGAGGGGAGGCGTAGGGTCGAAGGGTCGCTCGCTGTGGTTCGCCTGGCTCCTGCTCGTTTCGGAGCCGCACGGCGGGCAGGGC
>JALWOP010000133.1 GCA_027083445.1 Planctomycetota bacterium
CGCTGGCCTTCAGGCTACCGGTCACACGCAGGTGGCCGGGTGCTCCGGTGGAGTTGGGGACCCCCGGGCAGGTGGAGGTGCCCAGGGGCAGCTCGTAGACGTAGGCCGCGCCGGAGCTGATGTCGGGCACACTGCCGATGGCGTAGGGGGCGCCGATCAGGGCGTAACTCGAGCAGAGGGAGACGGCGCGGCCGAAATCGCCCGTGAAGATCGGGACGTCGGAGGGCGCGAACATCTCGGTCTCGACCCAGGTCCCGCTCGCGTCGCGCTCAAGCAGGTAGGCCGTGCCGCGAATCTCGCTGCCGACCTTGCCGTAGGGTGCACCGACCAGCAGGCGACCATCGTGAAAGTCGAGGCCCCTGCCGAACTCGTCTCCTCCCCAGGCGTTGAGCGAGGCGTTGGAGGCATGGATCTCCTGGGTCAGGACCCAATTCCCGGGCGGGGGACCTTGACGCTCGAAGATAAAGACCGTGCCGACATGGTAGACGTCGTTGCCGACGGGGACGGGTTGGCCGATGGCGATGACGTCTTCGTCGACGGCGACAGCTAGGCCGAACCCACCCCAGTCGAGGGGGGTGGGGTCTTCGAGGGTGGCGGTCTCGACCCAACCGTTAGCGGTGTGCTCGAAGACCAAGGCCATGCCTTGCCAGCCCTTGAGGGCGCCCAGGACGGCTACGTTCCCGTGCAGGTCCAGGGAAATCGAAGCTCCGCCCAACGACGGGGAATCTGGAAGAGGCCTCGGTACGAGTTTCTGCTCCAATACGAGGTCGTGACCGCTGTACCTGAAAAGAAAGGCCGCACCCTTACCGTCGCCCGCTTGGTCATCCCCACGGGCGCTGACGAGCACTCGGTCACCGCTGATCGAGATCACTTCACCCAGCTGGTGCGGATCGACTCCATCGGGATACACGTGCGAGATCTCTACCCAGGTGTCACCAACGGGTTTGAGTAGATATGCGGCACCCGAGAGACTGTTTGAGCTGTTTGAGCTGTCGTAGGGTGCTCCCACCACCCCGAATTCACCCGTGAAGGCGAGACCGCCCCCAAACTGCTGCAGTCTCATATTCTCGCGCGCATGCAGGTTTGCTACCAGTCGCCAACCCGAGGCGGAGCGTCGAAAGCCGAAAACGGATCCCTCGGATCTCCAGACACCCTCGACGATATTGTCGATGGGTTCGCCGAGCCAGGCCATGTCATCCACCGCCGAAACGGAATCCCCCAGGAGCTCCTGGAACTCGATGTCATCCACTTCCGGTGGCACCACCAACTTCGCCGTCTCGAACGTCTGTGCGCTCACCACGCTCGATGCTGCCAGACCAATGATCGCGACCGCCCAGCGCCTCATGTTCCAATCCTTCTTTACTTGATCCACGGGGTCCATCCACATCACTTGAAGGTGACGGCCACGGCGCCTGTGAAATTGGAGGTGGTGGTGGGGTTTTGGTCGCGGTACCAGGCCTGGAAGTGCCAGGTCTCTCCGGGCAGGAACTCGGCCGGTGGCGGGAGGGGCAGAGCCTTGGTGTCGACCACGTGGTGCAGCTCACCGCTCGGGCCGGTGCCGGCCAGGCTCTGTTTGAAGCGACCGATGTTGCCGCCCAGGCAGAGGTTTCCCTGGCTGCCCCCC
>JALWOP010000134.1 GCA_027083445.1 Planctomycetota bacterium
CCCGTATACTAACCGTTGCCCTGGCCAGCATGGCGGTCCTCTTCATCGACTCCCCCCGCTCCTACTTCCCTCTCCGGGTCGGTTCTCGACACCCCCTCGGCGGCACCGGTGCCCCTCGAGCCCCCCAGGGAGGAGGAGGGGACCGCCGGTCCCTTCGCCTGAACTCTCCCGCGGGGGGGCCTCCCGGGGCGGAGCGGCCCGGTGGGATGGCCGTGTGGGATGGCCGTGGGAGCTGCCCGTTACCCGATCCCCTTGGCGCGCTAGTCCTTACCGTTCGCCATGGGTCACGCTGCGGTTGCTCTCTCGCTCGCGATTGCGTGGGTCCCGCCCCTCGCGGCCGAGACTCGTGCGCTAGCGCTCTCCGAGCCGGGAGGTGCCCAGCAGGCGACTGCGGTGCGGGGAGATGCCACCCTCCCCGAGGCTCGGGCGCCGGACGGGTACCGGGGCCTGGGAAGGGGCCTCTCCGAGGTGGTGCTGGCCCAGGTATTTCGCGCTCCCGCTCCCGAGGATGCTCGATTCCTGCACGATCTGTGGGAGTTGGCCCGGGACGTGGAGGTGCTCACGGCCGTGGCCGCCGCCCGCTATGAGGCCCTGGGGTATTTCGCTCTGGTGGATCGTGCCTCCGATCGGCTCGAACTCGACATCATTGCCCTGCACCGGGGCTTTCGCACCTACGAACGTCGGGCCCTTTTGATTCCACTGGGGGAGAGACGGGCTCTAGCCCTCGCCCGAGCCCTCTCCGATCCCTACTTCCGCGCCAGGATGCAGATCCTCGAGGATGTCGACTACGACCTCCAGCAGTTGCGAGGCGGCTTGAATCTGCTTCTGGCCCATGCCTTCGGGAGGGCGCAGTACTACCGCGGGAGCGAGCTGGACGCGGTGACCTGGCGCATTGATCTGGCCGCTTCTCGCCTGCGTGCGGCCCGGGAGGATCTCGAAGCTCTCTACCAACCGGTATTTCCCGGATCTGGGTTCTCCGGATCTGGGTTCTCTGGATCTGGCGAAGGCGATTGGATGGCGAACGAAGAGGACATTCCGCGCCTGGCACGAGCACTCTCCAAGGGAACGGGGAGCGCGGGGCGAGTGCTCCTGAACGAAGTGCGGCGTCGCACGCGCACGCAGGCGTCGAAGCTCCCCGGCGGGAGCCTGGCCTCGTTCAACGCGGAATTCAAGGAACTGCTGCAGAAGAGACGCCTGCGCTCGCGCAAGGCGATCGAGGGTTACTCGCGCATGCTCAGCCTCTTGCCCTTCAACGCCCTGGGGGTGCTCCCCAGTGGGCTCGAGGGCCAGCGCATCGACCGTTGCCGGGAGGCCGCAAATACGGGGCTCGAGGCCGTCGAACTCGATCCCCTTCTCCCCGACCTGCAATACATGCTGGGGCTGAGCTTCGACTTCTACGCGGGACGCTCCCTTTCGATCCCCCGCTACTCGCGTTATCTCGCCCTGCGGGGCATCCGCGACTGGGATCAGAGCAGCTTTCGCTACCGGGAACTCACGGCCGCCGAGCTCCAGGCGCTCTATGTCGTCTCCGACTGGAAGCCGATTCCTGAAAAGCACTGACCGGAGAGCCTTCCGATTCGCAGGAGTTGGGAGGAGGCGGGGCCGATTGGGGGAGGT
>JALWOP010000135.1 GCA_027083445.1 Planctomycetota bacterium
GGGGGGAGCTATGGGGATTGGAAGGCAGGGGCCCCTGTGAGCTGGACAAGGCCCGTCTGCGGGGGAAAGAGTAGGGATGCGAGCCATCGAAGGTCGGAAAGTCCAAGGGGACTGCAGGATCGGCTCGCACGGCCGTCCTGTCAAGGAAGAGCCCGCGGCCCGGGGCCGCGGGGGAGGAGATCCAGGACGGTGAGTTCGGCCACGATGAGCAGGCGGCCCCCCTCACACACGGGGCACGGGCAATACTCGGGATCGTCGATCTCCCCAGTGATGGAGTCGGACTGGAGGGCGTCGGATCGCTCTCTTCCCTTTCCGTGGCGATCAGGTCGTGTACCAGTTGCAGCTTCTTCTCGCGGGAGCGGTTCGATAGGAAACCGTAGTGCCCGATGCGTACGAAGTCGTTCGGCAGCACGTGGAGCAGGTATCGACGCAGGAATGCCTCGGCCGTGAGAGTCATCGTGCGGGGCGCGTTGCTCCGGGCGTAAACCTTCCAGCGAAAACGATCCTCCCATCGTAGGCCGACAAGATCCGGCTGTTCGAGATTGCCACCCGGTGGGTGTAGCGTGTGAGGTACTTGAGCACCTGCTCGGGTCCTCGGAAGGGCGGCTTGGCGTAGACGACCCAGTCCTTTGCGAAGAGATCTCCGCGCATCTCCTGCCACGCGCGTTGGCAGCGGAGGGCCTCTGACTGTCCATGGAACTGAATCTCCCTTGTTGTGCAGCGCCTCCAGCCCGGCGAGAACCTTGCCTCGCAAGAGCCTCGACAACACCCGCACAGGGAGGAAGAAACCTTTGGGGCCAGCCACCCATCGCTGCCATCCCGTGAGAATCCACCGCCTGGGGCCACGCAATGGACGTGCGGGTGGTGGCGAAGCGTCTGCCCCCAGGTGTGCGGCACGGCAAGGAAAGCGATCTCTGCTCCAAGGTGCTTGTCGTTTGCGGCGATCTCCTTCAGGGTTTCTGCAGCACGATGGGACCGAGTTCGGCCGGCAGCGTGAAGACCACGTGGAAGTAAGGGACGTCCACGAGATCCGCCCGCCTCTTCTCCAGCCAGGCTGCCTGTGCCATCGCTGACACTTCGGGCAGTGGCGGTTACGGCAGGAGTTGTAGGAAGTCTCTTTGCCACCGCAAGCGTCACAGCGCAGCTTGGGTCCCCCGAGGGATGTAGTTCGGCAAGCGCCGAGGTCGGTGAAGACGCGTCTTTGATGCGGAGTCGTGGGATGGGAGCCGACAAAGGCCGGGCCTTATTCCCGGATGGTGTCGGCCGCCTTGGGTCGACGCCCCCTCACGGGGCCGGCGCCGGGTCGCAGGCAAGACTCAAGAGGTCTGACGCCCGCCCCGCGGACTCGCCATCCTTGCGGGCCACGTGCAGGGGGATGCTCGTCGTCTTGAGACACCGCTGGCCGAGAAGATGCTGGATCGTCTTGATGTCTGTTCCGGCTTCGAGCAGATGCGTGGCATAGCGGTGACGCAGCGTGTGGCTCGTCACCCGCTTCGAGATTCCGGCTCGAAACCGTGCCTCCCGGATCCCCCCGTTGAATGCCCGTCGGGGTCAGGGGGTGGTCGGGTGGGTCACCGGGAAAGATCCCGCCCCCGGGTCGGTAGGCCGGGGAG
>JALWOP010000136.1 GCA_027083445.1 Planctomycetota bacterium
GAGGTCCCCTGATTCCTCCCGTCGGCTGAAAGGACCTCACCCGCGTCGCTCCCTGCGGAGCACCTGGTTCGCGGCGGTCGCCCTGGCCACGATGACGAGCGCTGGTGCCAACATCCTGCACGTGGATGCTACCGCGCCACCGGGGGGCAATGGTTCCAGCTGGGGCCAGGCCTTCCAAAGCCTTCAGTCAGCTCTGGTGGCAGCGCAACCGAACGACGACATCTGGATCGCCAAGGGAACCTACACGCCGGGGGTTCTGCAGACGAGCACCTTCACCATGAAGAACAAGCTACGTCTCTACGGCGGATTCCTTGGTTTCGAGCTCACCCTGGGTGCTCGTCCCGATCCCCCGGTGGGCACGATCCTTTCGGGGGACATCGACGGGGTGGCCGGAGCTTCGATCGGTGACTGCAACCACGTGGTCACCATTCCTCCGGGAATCACCAAGCTACAACTCGACGGCCTCACCATCCGCGCCGGATACGCCGATGATCCCGCCAATGGCGAGAACGGGGCCGGCATCCTGATGGATGGTTCGAGTGGGCCGATCAGTGGGGTGCTTCTTTCCGAAGTTCGCATCCGCGACAACTATGCCAACCAGAAGGGCGGCGGCATCTATGCCGACCATGCCGCGTTGGACATGAAGTTCTGCGTCCTGCGCAACAATCGCGCCCAGCTCTTGAATGGGGGCGGGCTCTGTCTGGAGACGCCGGGGGCCGTGCGTGTCTTCTGTACACTCTTCACCAACAATCGCGGGTACTACGGGGGGGCCGTCTCCCTGGTCGATGTCCACGACGAGGTTCTCTTCTACAACTGCGAAATGCGCTTGAATCGTGCTCACCAGGGAGGGGCCGCCTACGTGGCGAACACCGACCTCGGGGGCGACTGGGGCAACAGTACCGTCGTCGACAACGAGACCTTTGCGGCTACCAGTGGTACACCAGGCAAGGGTGGTGGATTCTACGTGGACTTTCTCAATCCAAGCCTCGCTACCCAACGCATCTTCAACTCCATCCTCTGGTACAACCGCACCGATCCAGGTACCAGCCAGTTGGTCAGTAGTATCGAGGGCGCGACGAATGACGACGTGAACGCCGTGGATGTGACCTACTCGGATATCGAGAGGGACATCAACACCACCCCTCCTCCCGGTCCGTGGCCTGGCAACGGCAACATCCTGGCGGACCCCGAATTCGTCTCACCGGGAAACAACGACTACAACCTCATGTCCACTTCTCCTTGTCTGGATGCGGGCAATGACCCTGATCCCGGACCGGCCGGTGAGCCGGGCATCCCACCCGATGTCCTGGACCTGGACAACAATCCCGCAACGACGATCACGCCCTTCGACCTGGTCAAGGGGCTGCGACGCGAGCGGGACAGTACCGGTTCCTCCAACGGTGGTAACGATGGTGGGGCCGTGCTCGGCGCCATCAACGACATGGGCTGCCACGAACGGCAGTAGCTCCCAGCAGTAGTCCTGAGGGGCGGCCCAGGGTGGTGTGGGTCGCCCCTCCCGGAGCGTGAACGAGAACCCAAGATCCAAGTAGAGCAAGTAGAAAGCGTGACGGCGATGATGCGAATGGGAAGGCAGACCCTGCGTTGGTGGGC
>JALWOP010000137.1 GCA_027083445.1 Planctomycetota bacterium
GGTTCTCGCGGCTCTCTTCCTCGCGCACGATCCAGACGGGGGCCTCCTTTTCGACCCCGTTCTCGACGCCGTAAAGGAAGTGGCTGAACCAACGGTTCATCATCGCGAAGGGCGGCGGTCCCCCGTGTCCTCCCTGGTGCAGATAGAGGTGGACCGGCATGCCGCGGCGGGCGAGCTCTTCATAGACGCGGATGCTGTGGGAGGGCATCACGTTCCAATCGTTGAGTCCGTGGGCGAGAAACACCGCACAGCGCAGGCCGCCCAGCTTGGCGACATAGTCCCGCCCCGCCCAGAAGTCGTTCCAGTCGCCGCTGGCACGGTCCTGCCTTGCGCGCAGGAGTTCATCGCGCACGTCGTGGTCGCAGTGGGCCCGCATGGCCGGATCTCCGCTGTGAATGAACTCGTAGAGGATGTCGACATCCTCGCCCATGTAGCCACCGGGATGCCGCACCAGTCCATTGGCGCGGTAGTAGTTGTAGTAGCTGGTGTTGGGTGAGACGGGGATGATCGCCTCCAGCCCCGGAACTCCAGTGGTCGCTGCAGCGATGCAAAGGGTGCCGTTGTAGGAGGTGCCGGTCATCCCGACCTTCCCCGAGCACCAGTCGGCCAGGACGCGTTCATCTCCACCCGGGGTGGTGAAGCCGGCCGCACGACCGCAGAGCCAGTCGATGACCGCCTTGGGGGCCAGAGCCTCATTCTCGCCCCCGACGGTAGGACAGCCCTGCGAGCGTCCGGTGCCGGGCGAGTTGGAGTGGACGACCGCGAAGCCGCGCGGAACCCAAGCCCTACAGAGGGAGCCCGAGATCTGGTGCTCGCCTTTCGCATAGTGGATCGGCGGGGGAGTGGGAGGCGGGCTGGGCGTGCTGCCGAGCTTTTGGTGGGGGTCCCAGAAGTACCGGGGCTCGGTGGAGCCGGTGCCCGAGTAGTAGGGGCTGGTCTCGTAGATCACCGGGACGCGCAGGGCGCCCCCCTCGGTTTGGCGAGGGCGGGTCACATCGACGTGCATGCGGTCGAGGCGACCATCCCCGTCACTGTCGAACTCGGTCTCGACCCAGAGGTCTTCCTGGATCCAATGGTCTCTGAAGGCGGGGACGACCTGGGCCTCGCCGTTTTCGAAGACGGGTCCGGCGACCCGGTCCTGGGCGAGGACGGAACCGGAGCAGACGATGATCAGGGAGGCAGTGACACACTTCATGGTGTCACGGTAGCAACTCCCACGAAGCGGGAGGCTCACATGCAGGTCCCTAACCTGGAGGAGGGGGAAGCGGCGCTCGCTCGACTCTCAGCCCTGGGAAGCGGGCCCGGGAGAGGAACCGCTAGGGGAGCCCGCGGGGGACTCACTGGAGGAGTCGCTGGGTGACTCGAGCACGAAGCCGCCCCGGCGCAGGAACTTGACCAGTTCGCGGAGCTGCGGCTTGGGACTGCCGGAGAGGATCTCGTAGGCAGCGGTCACATCCTTGCGCCCAACGTGGCCGCCGGCGTGAATGCGGGCGATCAGGGCGGCGGTGTGCTCTTCGCCGAAGGGGTGCCCCTGCATGGGCTGAACGGAATCGGAGACATCGTCGAGGGCCAGGTCGACCAGGCGCGCCAGTTCCTTGGCCTCGCTGCCATCGATGCGCTGGCCGGCGGGGGCACAGTAGCCCTCACCACCGGGCTTGGCGGTTGGATTCCAGCCCTGGCCCAGGGCGAGGTCGAGCGCACCGATCCACAGATCGGCATCGACCGCAAGTCGGCGGGAAGCCCCGCCGCGGAGAAGAATGTCCACGGGAGCTTGGGGGGTAAGGGGCGAGGGTGGGAGAGCGGAGCGGCTGGTGAGCCGCCCCGCACGAAAACGTGATCCAAAGGTCCCGCCGCAGGCGCGGATCGAGCCCCAGGGATCAGGACCTCGAAGGGTCTACCAGCGGTTGCCGCCGCCGCCGCGTTGCGGCCGCTCACGGGCTTCGTTGACCTTGAGGTTGCGACCGTCGAGGTTGGCGCCGTCGAGGGCTTGGATCGCGGCTTGGGCATCCTCGGCGGAGCCCATTTCCACGAAGCCGAAGCCGCGGGGGCGACCGGTGTCGCGGTCCATCATGATGTGCACGTCCGTCACGGTGCGGCCGTCTTCGGAGAAGGCGCTGCGCACGGAGTCTTCGGTGCTGTCGTAGCTAAGGTTGCCAACGTAGAGGCGTGTACCCATTTGGGGATTCCATCTTTAGGTTGCGAATCGCCTCTACCAGCTCTCGGATCGGATCGGGAAGGGACGCATTCTGGGTCTCGGTCTAGAAAAAGGCACGTGACGCGCGGTGCGCGTCCCGTGGAAGTGGGCCGTGGAAGCTGCCACGGCTGGCCAGGGGCGCTCTGGTCCGTCGGGTGCCAGCTCGCCCGGCCGCAGGGGCCGGGCCACAGGGATGCCACAGGCATACTGTGCGCTGCGAACCTCCCAGGGCATCCGGTGCAGACTGCGGGCGGGGAAGGGGAGGGGCTGGAGCGAAGAGGGGCACTCTGACGGTTCCGGGCGACTGCGAAGCGGGGCGACTGCGGAGCGGAGTTCGCGACGGGCTCAGCGCCTGCCGCGGCGGTTTCCACCCCCTCGGGGGCGAAAGCTCTCGCTGCGGTCGGGTCCCGAGGTCCGTTCGCCCATACGGGCATTGAAGGCACGGCCGACCTTCAGGGTGCGGCCGTGGAGCTGGACCTCTTGGGCCGCTTCGATGGCGGCGGCGGCATCTTCCTCGGAAGCCAACTCGAGGAAGGCGAAGCCGCGGGAGCGGCCGGTCTTGTGGTCGGTAACGATGCTCACCTTGGCGACCTGTCGCTCCGGTGTGGAGAACAGGTCGAGCAGGTCTTTCTCAGAGCATTCGCGCGGCAGGTTGCCGACGTACATGCAGTTTTTCACGTCGCGGTTCGCGGATCTGGGCAGGCCGGTGGGGCGGTGCCGGTGGGGCAGGCCGGTGGCGGTGCCAGTGGGTCGTGCCAGTGGGTCGTGCCAGTGGGTGGCGGTCTATCGGGGCTCGGTCTGGGATACACGTCCCTGCGAGCCTCGGGGGAACCAGTGACGTATGCGCCCGCGGAGCGGGCCATGCGGAGGGGAGGATAGCCGCGGGGTCTCCGATTGCCACCCCCCCGGCCGGGTTTCTTTGGTCTCGCCCCGGCTGGGGAGGCGGGATGGGGGGGATTTCCGCCTCTCATCCCGGGAGAAAGGCGATCGGCGGATGCAAACCGGCCTTCTTCGTCCTAGGATTCGGGACCTCGATTCCGGGCCGAGCTCCCTTTTCGGCCATGACCCAGTTGTAGAGTCTCACCCATGGCGCGTTCCTCGCCCCAATCATTCCAGAAACGCCAGCGCGAGCGTCAGAAGCAGCGCAAGCGCGCCGAGAAGTTCGAGCGCAGGCTGATCCGCAACGAGGAGAAACGCATCGCCAAGGCCGAGGCCGAGGGCCGCGAGTACCAGCCCAAGTACACCGACGACTGGTGGTACTACGACGAGGAGGAGCCGAAGGGCTGACTCACGAACCGTCGCCAAGTAGCCGTTCGCAGGTTTTCGCGATGCGGCGGCTGCGGGTTTCGGCGCGCTTGGCCTCCCTGATGTAGCGCAGATGCTGGCGCTGGTGGGAGGGCGGTTGGGCTAGGAAGGCCTCCAGCACGCCGGCTGCGTCGAAGGCTTCCCGGAGCTCTTCGTCCAGTTCGGGCCTGAGTCGCCCCTCGCTGCGTCCAGGCTTTCCGCCGCCCCAAGCCATCTTCATGTAGAGATCGCCTCGGCGCAGCTCGTCGAGCATTTGGGCCAGGCGCCGCTGGCGGGTCTCCTCCCGTTTGGCCCGGCCGATCCAGCCGAGGTAGTCGTTGCGCTGATAGGGAGGTCGCGCGTCGTAGGCCTCCCGCAGCCCCTCTTCATCGAGGGCGTCGCGGACGAAGCCGGGCATGGGATGCCGCGGGCGTCGAGCGGGATCTTTCATGGCGATTCCAGGGTAGCAGTCCGCGGGAACCGCAGGAGCCCATCTCCCTTCGCTCTCGGCTGTCGGAGTTTCGAGGAGTCTCCGCGGGTAGCTCATCGACCGGCTTGGACTCCCAGGCGGAGCCACTCTCCGGTGGTGCCAATCCCCCGTCTGAAAAAGGACCGAGAGCCAACCACCTTGGCATCGGTCACCTCGAAAGCGCCTCGGTGGGCGCCCCGTCTCGCACGCACGGTCTCTCACTCACTGGGCGATTCGTGGGGCGATCCGCGAGGCGCAAGCTGGCTCCCCGAGCAGGACTCGAACCTGCGACAAACCGGTTAACAGCCGGTTGCTCTACCAACTGAGCTATCGGGGAAGAGTGGGGCCCAAGGTAGCGACGGGCGGGAAGCTGTCAATACCTTGGGCCGGAAGGGGTGGCCCGACGGTCGGTTCGACCGCCGGTCGGATGGCCGACACGGGCCGGGATCAGCCGGCGTGCTCCTTGGCCTTGGCCAACAGATCGCCGGGGACGCGGGCACCGCCGGGGCCGACCGACTCGGACCAGACGACCTTGCCGTCCTTGTCGATCAGGACCGTGGCGCGGTCGCCGATGCCGGCATCCTCCAGGTAGAGGCCGTAGGACTGCGCTACCGCCCCCTTGGGGTTGAAGTCGGCCAGGAGCGGGAAGGCGATCCCGCCGAAGCCGTTGGCCCACGCCTTGTGGCAGAACTTGGAATCGACGGAGAGACCCAGGACCTGGGTCCCCGCGGCGTCGAACTCGCTCTGGAGCGCGTTCAAGCCGGGGATCTCCATGCTTCACGTAGGCGTGAAGTCGAGGGGGTAGAAGACGAGCATGACGCTCTTCTTGCCGCGATAATCCGACAGCTTCACCTTGGTGTCGAGGTGGCTGTCGAGCTCGAAATCAGGGGCGTCAGCCCCGGGTGCGATGATCGACATGGGGGGAATCCGGTGGGTTCAGGGGTGTTCGCCGCCGAGCGGCCAGAAGACGATACGCTGCGACCGGCCGAGGCTCAATCGGAAGCTTGCGAGAACGTGAGGGCCGGCTCCGCCGGCAAGCGCCCCAGATCGAAGCCGGGCAGGTAGGCCGCCGCAAGGCCCTCCCCCCGCTCCTCGGCCCCCGCCGAGAGGGCCGCCCAGCGCACGATCGCCCCGGGCCGCACCCCGGCCGCCCGCAGGGCAGCCAGGGCGGTCTCTCCCCGGCGCTTGGCCAGGCGCTGCCCCTGCTCGTCGACCACCAGGGGCACATGGAACCAGCGCGGATGGGGCAGGCCGAGGGACTCCTGCAGGAGGGCCTGGCGCAGGGTCGAGGGGAGCAGGTCGTCGCCACGCAGAACCTCGTTCACCCCCTGGTCGTGATCATCGACGACCACCGCCAACTGGTAGGCGATCTCCCCGTCCCTACGGGTGACCGGAAAGTCGCCGACCTCTCGGGCGAGATCCTCACGGTAGAGCCCGCGGATCTCGTCCCGGACGGTTCGAAGCCCCGGGGGAACACGCATGCGCAGGGCCGGCTCCCGACCCGTCTTCCGGCGTGCCTCCGCAGGGCTCTGGAAGCGCCCCCGGCAGGTTCCCGGATAGGCAGCGGCGCCCTCCCCCTGGGGCGCGCTCTGGGCCTCGGCGATCTCCCTCCGACTGCAGACGCAGGGGTAGAGCAGGCCCTGGGCATCGAGCTGCGCCAGGGCCTCGCGGTAGAGGGCCCCCCGTTCCGACTGGCGCACGATCGGCCCGTCCCAGTCGATGCCGAGCCATTCGAGATCCTCGATGGCCGCCCGCTCCATCCCCGCTCGTACCCGACCGCGATCCAGGTCCTCGAAGCGCAGGAGCAACCGCCCTCCGGCCGAGCGCGCCTGCCACCAGGCGAGGAGGAAGGTGCGCGCGTGACCCAGGTGCAGATAGCCGGTGGGGCTGGGAGCGAGACGGCCGGTGGGGGGGGTCATCGACCCAAGGTTACGCTCCAACCCCAACCGAGTGCCCGGCCCGCATGAATCGATCACGCAAGGCGGCAACTGCCTTGACACTCACTGTTTCCGTCGTGTGCCCAACGCCTTGGCGATCAGCGGCGGCCGCGAAGTGGCCGTCCGACTGCATCGCCTTGTTAGGCCTCATCTCCCGCCTTCCTCGGCAAGGGCCTCCGCAACTCGCCGCCCAGCCTCGCGAGCTGACGGCTCCCTTAGGACTGAAACTGCTGCAGAAGAACCGGGATTCGAGGCACGTCTAGGTCTTCGGTCAGGACTGGAATGATCCTCTGTTGGTCGGCCACCGCCGCACCAACTTCGAAGAAGATCCACGGACTGTCGATACTGTTCGGGCTCAGAACGACGACAAGCGTTCTACTGGCCCTGAGAGCGGCCTGAATCTCATCTTGCCAGCGTGTGCCTGGAGTCAGGGCGGCAACGTCAAACCACGTGGCCACTCCAGCCTCGCGCAAGGCGTTTGCGAACTCAGACACCCACTCGCGATCCTTCATCGAGTACGAGAGGAACACGTCGTATTTGCGACTACTCGACATCGGCGCCTCCTCGCGTCACCCGCGATCGGAGGTGATCAAAGTACTGGTCGATCTCATTCAAACGAATGATGTCCCTCCTCTTAAAGGCGGTCCCAGGAAATGGCGCCACGGGGGTAGTTAGATCCTGTTTCCTGCGGGGTCCACGGACCCGAGATCGGCCGACATCCGGTGAATAGAGCTGGGATCCGGCAGGCAAGAAGATCGGGTCTCCTTCCGAAGGAGAGGTTA
>JALWOP010000138.1 GCA_027083445.1 Planctomycetota bacterium
ACCCCCGCCACACCAAGGGAGTCGAACTCGTCCCGGCCCACTGACCCCCGACCACCCGATCTAGAACGGCCAGCGCTCCAGCAGGGGGTCGCCCTGCCGTTCCAGGTGCCGGCGCAGCCGCTCGCGCAGATCCTGCTTGTGCTGGGCCAGATCGGGGCGCTCGGCCAGGTTCTCCAGCTCCCAGGGGTCGGCCTCCAGGTCATAGAACTCCTCGGGAGGCCTGTGGCGCAGGCGCTCCACCTTGTGCCGCGCATCCCCGTCACCCGCCTCGGCCCGCGCGGAGAGGTCCCTCCAAGAGACCGAAACATCCATCACCAGGTTCGAGAATTCCCGCTCGGGATAGACGTTCCAGATGTACTTGAAACGGCCCACGCGCACGGAGCGCGCCGGGACGGAGGGCTCCTTGCGATGCCCGGTATGGCTCCCGAAGACCTCATCACGCCAGACGACATCCTCGCCTCGCAGGAGGGGCAGGAGCGACCGCCCGTCCAGTTCGGGAGCAGCTACCCCGGCCAGGTCGAGCGCCGTCGGCAGAATGTCGGCCAGGGTGACGAAACGCTCCTCCACGCCCCCTCCGGGGACCACCCCCGGCCAACGCACGAGAAAGACCTCGCGTGTGCCCCACTCATAGAGGGTCGTCTTCGCTCCCGGGAAGGGCGGTCCGTTGTCGCTGGTGTAGATGACGACCGTTTCCGACGCGAGGCCCCTCCGGTCGAGCACGTCGAGCAGCGCCCCCACCGTGGCGTCGAGGCGGCGCAGAGCGTCGTGGAAACGGGCCAGCTCTTCCCGTGTTCCCGGCGTGTCCGCCAGCACCGGAGGTACCCACACCCGGGCCGGATCGTGGGGTTTCACCACCGCCCCCGGGGTGGAGGGAGCCCCATCTTCGGGTAGGGGCCAGTGGGCATCGCGGAAGTTGACCACCAACGCCCAGGGCCGCGCATCGGCCCCGTCGAGGAAAGCCTCGAAACCGGCTACGTGAAAGGCGAGGTCCCGCGCTCCAGGGTCCTCCCGCCGGGTGCGCTCGATCCAGTCGAAGTGGAAACGGGAGATCGGCTTCGCTCCCAACTTGCCCAAGAGCCCCGTACGGTAGCCGGCCTGGGAGAGCCACTGGTCCCAGGTGCGCACCCCCGCGTCGACGGCGTTGAAACCCGTCGCACCGTTGCGTACCGGCTCGAGGCCGGTGTAGAGGGTCGAACGAGAGGGCGTACAGACCCCCGAAGGCGCATAGGCACCTGTGAAGCGCAGGCTCTCGGCCGCCAGACGATCGAGTCTGGGGGTCTCCAAGGCCACTGTGCCGTAACAACCCACCTCGACGCCCTGGTCATCGCCGACCATCACGAGCAGGTTGGGGCCTGGCTCGGTCTCCCCCTGTCCGCCACCGCCTCCCCCACGGCAGGCGGCGGAGATCACGAGCAGGAGGGTGGAGAGGAGCGAGCAGAGCCGGGACGGGGCCATGGGGGCATTGTCCCCCCCGCAGGGGCGGCGGGAAAGCCCCCACCTCTCCCGGTGACGCGGGCAGGACGGACGACTACCTTGTGCCCTGCGCCCCACCCCTGAAGTGATCTCGATGCTCCTCGCCCTCCTCTGCGCCCTACCCCTCACC
>JALWOP010000139.1 GCA_027083445.1 Planctomycetota bacterium
ATTCCGGTGGCCGCGTCCCTGCGCCGTCATGGCGCCAGCCGGGGAGCGACGACCGCGTTCGTCATCTCGCCGCCGCAGACCGGGGTGGACAGCATCCTGGTGACGCTGAGCCTTCTGGGCCCGGTGTTCGCCGTGTTCAGGCCGTTGGCTGCGCTCATCACCGGCGTGCTCGGCGGCGGCGCGGTCGCGCTCGTGGAGCCCAAGGACGACGCGGCGCCCAACGGGTCGGGAGAGGCGAGCGGCGGGGTGGGCGGGAAGCCGCTTTCCGTTCCCGCCGTCGAGCTGGCCCTGGTGCCCCTGGGGAATGCCAACGTCATCGCCCGGGAGGTGAAGCTCTCCCTCGACCCGGCCACCGCGATTCGAACCGCGCTCAGCGGCCGCTCGAGGCCCTTGGATGCCATCCGAGTCGCGGGACGTCTGGCTCTGGCGATGGTCGGGGTCGGCTTTGATGGGAGGGTCACCGCTCGGGTCGCTCGGGCCCGCGCCCACCCGCTGCTCGGCTCCTGGTATCGCCGCCATGCGGACTCCCTCTACGGGGCGGCGGGGTTCACCGCCCTCTTCGCCCGCTGCCCCCCCTTCGAACTGGTCGTGGATGGCCAGGCTGCGCCGCGCCCCTATCGGAACCTGGTGATCGCCAACGTACGTACCTATGCGAAGGGCTGGTCTCTCGTCCCCGGCGCGGACCCCCGCAGCGGCGTACTCGACTATCAGGCCCGCCCCGGCGCCAGCCTCTCCAAGACCCTACGGGCCCTAGCGGCTGCGCGTAGGGGGAAGTCCCTCCCCCCCGCCCTGGCGGACTATGGGCGTGGGCGCCACTTCGAGGTGAGCGCCGACCGCCCCCTTCCCTGGCAGGTGGATGGGGACCCCATGCCGGAGTGCGCTTCCATCGCGGTCGAGGTCCTGCCGGCTGCCTTGCGCTTGGTTTGCCCCTCCTGAGGAGTCTGCCCCTCCCAGAGTAGGTCCTCGTAGGTCCTCGAAAAGGAGTAGGGGCGCGTGGGAGGGAGTCCCACGCGCCCCTGAGGCAATCCTCATGTCCCCGCGACTGCCTGCCAGATGCCGCGTGGACACCCTTCTCTAGACTCCCTTGGGGGGCGGGGTAACCGGGAAAGGTGGGAGATTCCTCGGAATGCGGAACCCAGCGGGTAACGCTAGGGTTTGATCGGGAGGTCCCCCCGTCCCCCAGCCGACAGGAGCCCCGCGATGCTGAAACCCCTCCTCCGCCCGTGCGCCCTCGCCGCGGCCCTGGCGCCCGCCCTGGCCCAGGATTGCAACCAGACCTCGGTGGGCTTCGTGCCCCTCAGTGATTTGACCGGGACCTATCAGGGGTTTCCCGGTCGTCTCTATCCCGGTGGGAACACCCTGCCCGAGGCCCACCTGATCGGGGGGCTTGGAGCTGCGGCCGGAGTGGTCCCCAGGGACGCCGCGGGCAATCCCGATCCCATCGGCGGCAAGATCGTCTTCCTGTCGATCGGTATGTCCAATGCCCGCATGCATTTCGACGCCTTCAGCGACATGGCCGCCAACGATCCCCTGCGCGATCCGCGGGTGGTGGTCTTCAACGGGGCCGAGGGCGGCGTTCCGGCTGAGGATATGGTCGATCCCAGCGATCCCTATTGGGCGAACCTCGATCAGAAGTTGTCCCAGGCCGGCCTCTCCGCGGCGCAGGTGCAGGCGGTCTGGCTGCTCCAGGCCAACCGCCAGCCGACCCTGCCCTTTCCCGCCCATGCCCAGGGGCTTCAGTCCCAAATCGCGGGCATCCTGCGCATCGTAGAGGATCGTTTTCCGCACACGCGCCTGGCCTACCTTTCGGCGCGCATCTATGCGGGGTATGCGACGAGCAACTTGAACCCCGAACCCTACGCCTACGAGCAGGCCTTCGCCTGCAAGTGGCTCATCGAGCAGCAGATGGCCGGGGATCCCAGCCTGAACTACGACCCCGATCAAGGGTCCGTCGAAGCCCCCTGGATCGCTTGGGCTCCCTATATGTGGGCGGACGGCCTGGTCCCCCGGAGCGACGGACTGATCTGGGAATGCTCCGACTTCCAGGCCGACGGCACCCATCCCGGACCCCCGGCGACTCACAAGGTCGCCACCGCCCTGCGCGCTTTCATGGTCTCGGATCCCACCGCCCAGTCGTGGTACCGCGACATGCCCGCACCGGTGGCCTACGGGATCGGCAAGGTCAGCTCCGCGGGTGGGCTCGTGACGATCGGCTGGAGTGGCGTGCCCAGCCTCACTCAAGACAACTTCGCGGTGACCCTGGCCGGGGCCTTACCGGGAGAGTTCGTCATCGGCTTCTTCGGCTTCGAGCCGGGGCGCAAGCCCCTGTGGGGCGGGAACCTCTATGTGGCGCCGCCCCTGGTGCGGCTGCCCCTCCAGGTCCTCGATGCCACCGGGGGGACCAGCTACCCGATCCCGGTCCAGCCGGGCATGGTCGGTAGCACGATCTACTACCAGCTCTACACGCGCGACCCAAACGCCGCCGATGGCACGGGGGTAGCGAGTAGCGACGCTCTGGCGGTGCGCTTTTTCGACTGAAGGTCGAGGGGAAGCTCCCGTCGCGGGTCACTCAGACCGACGGTGGCCGGCCCGATCGGGCGGGTCAGCTTTCGGTCTGGGCCGCGGGGTGGCCGGAGCCGGGCAAGGGAGCCTCTCGCTCCTCGGGCAGGTGGCAGGCCCTGCACCTGCCATCCGCAAGGGGGACGAGTTCGGGGACCTCCCGGGAGCAGCGCTCTCCCTCCACCTGGTCCCGCTCGGGGCAGCGCGGATGGAAGGTGCACCCCGAGGGGGGGGAGAGGGGCGAGGGCACGTCGCCGGGGAGCACGATGCGCCGGCGCGTGCGCTCCACCTCCGGATCGGGGTGGGGGATGGCCGAGAGCAGGGCGCGGGTGTAGGGGTGCGTCGGGCTTCCGAAGAGCTGGTCACGGGTCGCGATCTCGACGATGCGCCCCAGGTACATCACCGCAATCCGGCGACAGATGTGACGTACCACCGCCAGGTCGTGGGCGATGAAGAGATAGGCGAGGTTGAAGCGCTCCTGGAGCTCCGCCAGGAGGTTCACGATCTGGGCCTGGATCGAGACGTCGAGGGCGCTGACCGGCTCGTCGCAGATGATCAGGTCGGGTTCGAGGGCCAGGGCGCGGGCGATGCCGATGCGTTGGCGCTGGCCTCCTGAGAATTCGTGGGGGTAGCGGTGGATGTGGCGCGGATTCAGTCCCACCGCTTCGAGCAGTTGCATCGCGCGCAGGCGCCGCGCCCGGGGACGCCCCATGCGGTGGATCGCCAGGGGCTCGGCCAGGATCGAGGCCACGGTCTGGCGCGGATCGAGCGAGGCGTAGGGGTCCTGGAAGATCATCTGGATGCGCCGGCGGAAGGGACGCATGTGCCGTCGGGTGATCCCGACCAGCTCATGGCCCTCGAAGCGCACCGAGCCCGCCGTGGCCCGATAGAGGCCGACGATCGTGCGTGCCACGGTCGACTTTCCGCAGCCCGACTCGCCCACCAGTCCCAGGGTCTCGCCCCGGTAGAGATCGAAGCTCACCCCATCCACGGCGCGCAACATGCGCCCACCGACGGGGAAGTGCTTGTGGAGCTTTTCGACCTCGAGCAGGGGTACGCTCATGCCTTCTCCTCTCGGGCAGCGGGCGAGAAACCCTCGCGCAGGCGTGCGCTCTCGAAGCAGGCGCTCAGGCGCGGCTCCCCCGCGAGCGGTGGGTCGAGGGTGGGCCGCTGGGTGGCGCAGCGTTCCACGGCGAAATCGCAGCGCGGCTGGAAGGCGCAGCCCTCTCCCAGGGCCGCAAGGTCGGGGGGCTGTCCGGGGATCGAGAAGAGCTGCGCCTCGGGGTCCCCGTCCAGGGTCGGTACGCTGGCGAGGAGTCCGGCGGTGTAGGGGTGCAGGGGCCGGGCGAAGAGGGGAGCGGCTGGGGCACTCTCCACGAGTCGTCCCGCGTACATCACGTTGACCCGGTTGGACATACCCGCCACGACACCCAAATCGTGGGTGACCAGGATGATCGCCGTGCCGTGGCGCTCCTGCAGGTCCCTCATCAGTTCGAGGATCTGGGCCTGGATGGTCACGTCGAGGGCCGTGGTCGGCTCATCGGCGATCAGGATGTCCGGCTTGCAAAGCAGGGCCATGGCGATCATCACTCGCTGGCGCATGCCCCCCGACAGCTCGTGGGGATACTGCTTGAGGCGCCGTTCGGGGCTCGGGATCCCCACATCGTCCAGGCCGGCGACGGCGGCCCGGCGCGCCTCACGCCGGGAGACCCGCTTGTGCAACTCCAGCACCTCGGTCAGTTGCCGTCCGATGGTCAGCAGCGGGTTGAGGGAGGTCATCGGGTCCTGGAAGATCATCGCGATGCGGTTGCCGCGCAGCTTGCGCAGCTCCTCGGGGGGCAGGGCGAGCAGGTCGCGCTCCTTGAAGCGCACCGACTCCGCCTCGACCACTCCGGGGGGGGAGGGGATCAGCCCCATCAGGGCCAGGTTGGTGACCGATTTGCCCGAACCGGACTCGCCGACCAGGCCCAGGGTCTCGCCCTCTTCCAGATCGAAAGAGACGCCGTCGACGGCACGGACCGTTCCGTGGTGCGTTTCGAACCGCACGCGCAGGTCTTTCACTTCGAGGAGTGCCATCAGTCCTTGCCCCGCAGTTTCGGGTCGAGTGCATCCCGCAGGCCGTCGCCCAGGATGTTGAGGGCCAGGAGCGTCGATCCCATCGCCGCCGCTGGGAAAACGACCAGCCACCAATAGATCTTGAGGGGGTTGATCGCCTTGGTGCCGTCGTTGGCGAGCAATCCCCAGCTCACCTTGGGTGGTTCGATGCCGAGCCCCAGGAAGGAGAGGAAGGCTTCGAAGAGCATCACCGCCGGGATGGTCAGGGTCAGATAGACGATCACCACCGAGAGCACGTTGGGGACGATGTGGCCGAAGAGGATGCGCGGCGTCGAGGCGCCCATGATGCGCGCCGCCTCGATGAACTCGGAGTTCTTGAGGCTCAGGACCTGACCGCGCACCACGCGGGCCATCGTCAGCCAGTAGATCGCGCCGATGACGATGAAGAAGATCACCTCGCGGTCGATGCCGTAGACGTCTTCGAGTTCCGTGCGGTACTCGTTGACGATCGTGATCAGGAAGATGACCACGAAGATGAAGGGCACCGAATAGAGGATGTCGACGATGCGCATCATCACGTTGTCGATGCGCCCGCCCATCAGGCCGCTGAAGGCGCCGTAGATCACACCGATCAGGAGGCTGCAGGCTCCCGCCGCCAAGGCGACCAGGATCGAGGTGCGGCTCCCCCAAACGATGCGCGCGAATAGGTCTCGTCCCTTCTCATCGGTCCCCATCCAGTTGCCGGTCTGCCAAGAGCCGAAGAGCGCCACCCTCGCGCGCAGCATCCAGTTGTCGATGGCGCCCAATTCCCAGTAGCCGTTCTCGTGGGTGGCCCCCTCCAGAGTCGCTCCGGGGGGAGGGGGGGCGGCGGCCCGTAGCCGGTCGACCAGGCCCTCGTGCTCGATCCCGCGCAATTCCTGGGCAGGGGCCAGGACTAGATCGAGCTTGGCCGCGGCGGCGGGTAGGGGGGGACCGCCCTCGACCGGGTAGCCGACACCGTTGACCAAGACCAGGGCGGCGCTGCCCTCGATGTGGCGCGGCAGGGTGGCTCGATAGGCCATGCCGCTCACTCCCGCAGGCCTCTCAGCGGGGGTCAAGAAGAGCTCGATGCGCCGGGTGCGGGCTTCGACTCCGACCCGCTCGAGGGGGGGCAGCCCCTCGGGCAGGTTCAGGTCATAGACCACCCCGAAGGCGGGGCGCCCCGGCGGAGCCTCCGCTAGGGGGAAGCGCCAGACGAGCAGCTCACCGCTCACCCCGGTCGGCTCGAAGTCGACGCGCGGGGCATCGTCCCGGTCGAGCGGCAGGCAGAGGTAGCGCAGGTAGCCGCCCTCCTTGTCCGGGCGCAGGCTGCCGACGCGCGCTCGCCTACCGGCCACCCCCTCGACCCAATCGAGGAGGGGTTCCGGTGGGATATCGGCGGACTCCTGGTGGAAGCGCAGTACCGTCTGGTGGCGCCAACCGTCGTTCAATAGGTTGCCGTAGGCGCGGCTGGGCAGGACACCGGGGGCGACGTCGGCATCGTTGGGAAAGGTGTCGGGATCCCACTCCCCGGCCAGGTGGGGAGTGGTCCAGGGCCAGGCGGGTTCCAGGGCGGTCCCGGCCGAGGTGTCCAGGGCCTTGGGCGAGGGGATCGGTAGGAGGGGCGCCAGGAAGGAGAAGAGGGCGAAGACGAAGAGGAAGACCAGGCACCAGAAAGCGGCTCGGTTGCGCCGCAGGCGCCTGCGGGCGTCGGTCCAAAGGCTCTCACCCTTGTGGGCCTTCGATTCGCGCAGCAGGCGCTTTGCATCCTGCGCGCCGCCCAGGTCCCAGCGTTTGTTCTCCTCGCTCGCCATCACTTGCTCTCCAGGTCGATGCGCGGATCGAGGAAGGTGTAGGCCAGGTCGACCAGGGTGTTCAGGGTGTAGACGAGCACCGTGTAGAGGATGGTGACTCCCATCGAGAGGGTGTAGTCCCGGTTGGTGGCGCTGTTGACGAAGTGGGAGCCGGTGCCGGGAATGAAGAAGATCGACTCGATCACCAGACTCCCGGTCAAGATGCCCGCCGTCGCCGGGCCGAGGTAGCTGATCACCGGCAGGATGCCCCCGCGCAGGGCGTGTCGCATGATGACCGTGCGTGGGGCGAGCCCCTTGGCGTGGGCGGTGCGGATGTAGTCCTGGGAGAGGACTTCGAGCATCCCCGTGCGTGTCAGGCGTGCGATGTAGGCGGCGAAGACCAGACCCAGGCAGAAGCCCGGCAGGATCATGTGCCTCAGGGTGCCCCAGCCCGCGACGGGGAAGAGGGGGATCAGGAAGACGAAGAGGATGATCAGGAAGCTGGCGATGACGAAGTTGGGCAGGGCGATGCCGGCGGTGGCCGCCAGGCGCATCGACAGGTCGAGTTTGCTGCCTGGGCGCAGGGCGCTGGCGATGCCTGCCGAGATGCCCAGGGAGAGGGCCCACATCATCGCCACCATGCCGAGCAGAGCGCTGATCGGCAGGGACTGGGCGATGATCTCATTCACCGTCCAGTCCTTGTAGCGGAAGGAGGGGCCGAAATCCCCGGCCAGGACCCCGGTGAAGGCGTCGACGCCCGGGTCCTGGACGAGAAGCTTTCCGTCCTGGAACCAGTGGAGCCCCTTGGCCAGGTGGAAGCCCTCCTCGTCGCGGACGAACCAGCGGGCCCCGTCATCGTCGAGGTTGATCGGACCGACATACTGGAGGAACTGTTTCCACAGCGGCCAGTCGAGGTTGTAGCGCGCTTCGATGTTGCGCTGGATGACCTCGTCGAGCACGCGTTCGTTGTCGAAAGGACCTCCCTTGACCGAGCGCATGAGCACGAAGGAGACCGACATCACCACGAAGAGGGTGATGACGAACCAGAGCAGACGGCGCAGGAGGAAGCGGATCACTGGCGTGCACCTCGCCGACGGAGCTGCGCGGGGGAGTACTTGCCCTCGTGCGGGCCGTGGGAGGTGACCCACTCATGCCGCCCGTCATCGGGATAGGCGGCGCGTTTGGCTGCCAGCTCCTCGTCGTCCATCCAGTACCAGAACTTGGGGAAGTGCTCATCCTGGACGTTCTCGTAGAAGCCCCCCAGGCGTGGATCGACCACGTTCTGGGTGACGTAGAAGTAGATCGGCAGGATGGGCATCTCTTCCATCAGGATCGCCTCGGCGTCGTGCAGGATGCGTGCCCGTTTCTCGCGGTCCAACTCGCGACTGGCCTCGTGAATCAGCCGGTCGTACTCGGCGTTGGACCAGCCGGTCTTGTTGTTGCCGCCTCCGGTGACGAACATGTCGAGGAAGGTGTTGGGATCGGCGTAGTCGCCGATCCAGGCCGAGCGCGAGACGTCGAACTCCAAGTTGGTCTGGGTGTCGAGGTAGACCTTCCACTCCTGGTTGAGCAGCTTGGCATTGACGCCGAGCTCCTGGGCCCAGGCCTCGGCGATCACCTCGGCGATATCCCGGTGGGCCTCGGAGGTGTTGTAGTGGATCTCGATCGTCGGCAGGGGTTTGCCCCCCGGACCGTAGCCCGCCTGGGCGAGTAGGCTGCGGGCCTCATCCGCGTCCCCCGGGCGCGCCCGGGCCCCCTCGTAACCCGGTAGGGGAGGGACGAGCGAGGAGGCCGGCACCTCGCCCATCTTCTTGATCTTCTCGCAGATCGTCTGGCGCGGGATGGTCAGCCACAGGGCGCGGCGTACCCGCGGATCGTCGAAGGGGGGCTTTTGGGTGTTGACGCGATAGAAGTAGACCCCGAGGTAGGGAACGGGATTGAAGTCCTCCCGGGGCATCATCTGGGGCACGACGTTCGACGTCAGCCGGTCGATGAAGTTCGCCTCACCGGTCAGGTAGAAGTTGAGCATCGTCGAGTCCTTCTCGATCGCGGTGATGTCGATCGTGTCGAAGGCGACGTTGTCCCGGTCCCAGTAGAGTTCGTTCTTGACCAACCGGATGCGATCGTTGACCCGCCGGAAGGCGATGCGGTAGGGACCGTTGGTGACGATGTTCTCGGGCTTCAGCCACTCGGTGGTCCAGGTTTGGGGGAAACGCTGCTTGGCCTCCTCGATGCCCCTGCGGTTGACCGGGAAGAGGGGATAGAAGGCCATCAGGTCGAGGAAGAAGGGGGTCGGGGCCTCGAGCTCGATCACCAGGGTCGACTCGTCGGGGGCCTGGATTCCCACGCTCGAGAAATCGTGGATGGGGTCGCCGTGGTCGTCGATGTCGGTGCTGTAGGCCCGGGCGCCGCGCACGTACCAGAGCTGGTAGGCGTACTCGGCTCCCGTGGCGGGGCTGAGGAAGCGCTCGTAGGAGTAGAGGAAATCGTCCGCGGTCACCCGATCCCCGTTGGACCAGCGGGCGTCGGGGCGCAGGTGGAAGGTGTAGGTCAACCCGTCGGCGGAGATCTCCCAGCTCTCGGCCACCCCAGGCAGGGGCTCGAGGGTGCGCGGATCCTTGATCACCAGCCCCTCGAAGATCGCCCGAATCACTCGGCCTTCGGGCACCCCGGTCACGGTGGCGGGGTCGAGGGTCTGCACCTCGGTGCCGTTGTTGAAGGTGAAATCGGCGGGTTCGAGGCGCGCTCCACGGGCGAGGAGCACCGCCCCGGCCAGGACGCCGAGCAGGAGCAGGAAGGCCACCAGTTGGCGCAGCGCGAGGCCGGAGTCGGTCTGCATCCCGACAAGCTATCCAGGGGGGGTGTTCGACGCAAGTCCTTCCCTTGTAACGATTTGCGAGCTTGACGGTTCATGGGGGCGGCGCTAGGCTCTCTGCGCTGAGGCCCCGGCTGCGGGGCCGTCTCCCCGCCCGGCGATCCGGGCCCTCTCCCTCGAAATGAGGCTTCCAAGACCCATGCAGAGGCCCTCTGCCACCGCCCTCGCTCTCCTCGCCCTTTTCTCCCTCACCCTCGCCCCGCGGGGGAGCGCCTCTCCCTTCACGCCTCGGGGGGACGGAGATGACGAGTTGGTCGGTCCCGGCAAGTCTCCCCTCGATCCCTTCCACCCCGATCGCGAGACCCCGGTCACCCCCCTCTACGGTGGACGGGTCATCGTGCACCTCGCCTCCCTTCCCGAGAGCATCTGCTATCCGATCGAGAACTCCGCCGTCACGCGGCGCATCCTCTACGAGGTGCATGAGATGCTCCTCATCCAGGACTGGGAGTTTCACGATTACCGCCCGCGGCTCTGCAGCTCGTGGGACACGGAGGACATGCTCATCCTGAAGCCGGAAGCGGTGGAAGCCTGGCGCGACAAGGGTGCGGTCGATGTCAAGGTCAAGCGCGTGGGTGAGCTGCGTCCCGGCCAGTCGCCCCAGGTGAGCGCCGTCGCCCTCTACGGCAAGGTCGAAGAGACACCAGAGGGCTACCGCGTGACCCCGATTTCCAAGAAAAACCCCCTGGGCGAGGAGCGCGTCGTTCCCTCCGAATCGGTGGAGCGGGTCGAACACGGCACGGTCTTCACCTTCAACCTGCGGCCGGGCATTCTCTGGCATCCCTCCCTCGTCCTGGAGAAGGAGAACCCCGAGGCGGCGAAGCGGCTCGCGGGCCACACCCTCGATGCGGCGGATGTGCTCTTCTCCTGGCAGATCTACTCCAACCCCTTCGTCAACTGCGACGAGAAGCGCTTCCAGTACGAAAAGGTGACCCAAGGCGAGATCATCGACGACCTGACGGTGCGCTTTTTCTTCGAGGGCCAGTACGCCTTCGCCTTGAGCTCCATCGGGGACTCCATGACGATCCTGCCCCGTCACCTCTACGACCTTTCCGATCCCGACAACCCCTGGCACAAGGAGCACTTCACCCCCGAGGAGCAGGGCAAGTTCATCAACGAGAACCCCCACAACCAGCTCTGGGTCGGATTGGGTCCCTACCGGATCACCGAGTGGAACCAACAGTACGTACAGGCCGAGCGATTCACCGACGAGGACGGCAAGTGCCTCTACTTCGACCGGGACAACGCCGGCTACTTCGACACGATTCGCTGGCGTTATATCGACGATGACGAGACGGCGATGAACGCCGTGCTCAACGGGGAGCTCGACTTCTTCGAGCGCGTCAAACCCGAGGATTACTTCGGCGGTCGGGCCGACTCGGAACTCTTCAAGAAGAACTTCTACAAGGGCTACAAGTACCTGGGGATCTACGGCTACACCGGGCTGAACATGTACAAGCCCCAGCTCAAGGATCTGGCCGTGCGCAAGGCCCTGGTCTACGCCTTCGACTTCGAGAGCTACCGGCTGACCAACTACAAGGGACTAGCGCGTCAGGTGACCGGGCCCTTCCCCTACAACTCGGCCGCCTACGACCACAGCGTCAAGCCCCTGCCCTATGACCCGGACGAGGCTTACGACCTGCTCGAGGATGCGGGCTGGTATGACCGCAACGGGAACGGTATCCGGGACAAGGACGGGGTCGAGCTCGAGCTCGACTTCATGATGCCCTCGGGCAACGATGCCTCGCGGCAGTTCGGTCTAGCCTTGCAGGCGGCCCTGGCCGAGCTCGAGATCAAGATCAACATCGTGCAGATGGAGTGGGCCACCTTCCTCGAGAAACTGAAATCCCGTCAGTTCGACATGTCGAACCTGGCCTGGGTGCCTCCGCTCGAATCCGATCCCGAGCAGCTCTGGCACTCCAAGTGGGGGGCCTACGACAAGGAGAGTTCGAACAACTCCGGAGTGATGGACCCCAAGGTCGACGAGCTGATCGAGCGTGGGCAGCGGGAGCTCGATTTCGACAAGCGCATGCAGATCTGGCATGAACTGCACCGCTACCTCTACGAAGAGGTCATGCCCTACATGTTCCTGTACAACGTGCCCCAAAAGTACGCCATGTCGAAGCGCATCCGCGGCTTCCAGGCCTTCGCCATCGACCCGGGCTATTCGATCCGGCGCTGGTATTTCTACGATCCCGCCGAGCCGGGGACGCGCAAGACCCTGGATCGCTGATCCAGCGGTCGATGCATCCACCGATACCCTCCGCCGGCCCGGTGAGGCCGCCGCGCAGTGACGGCCTCGGTCGAGTCGGGTAGACTCTGCGCCGCGCGGGCTCTTGGGAGTTCCTTTCCTCGGGGGGCCCGCGCCTTCGGATCCCCCCCTGCCCACCCCGCACCCAGAGCCATCGTCCGTTGTTCGCCTTCATTGTCCGACGGCTGCTCCTGATGATCCCGACCACCTTCGGGATCGCGGCCTTCATCTTCCTGATCTATCACCTGGCACCGGGTGACCCGGCGACGGTGATGATGGGGATCGGTTCGGGGGGCAACATGTCCCAGGGAGCCGACGTCGAGGCCAAGGTCGAGGCCTTCCGTATCGAGCATGGGCTGGATCGCAACCCGGTGATTCAATTCCTCGACTACATCGGGCCCTTCAACCTCTCCCGCGACGGCCATCCCTGGTTCAGCTCCCCCTACGGGGAGCGCAAGGTCTCCGAGCTCGAGCTTCCCGACGGGTCGGTGGCTATCGAGGGGCGTCCCCTGCGCATCGAGTACCTGCCCTCCACCAGCGAGGCCGACCGGGTGGCCATGGACGCGGAGCGTTTCGCACTGGTGGACCCGGCCGGGGATGAGGCGAGTTGGAAGGCTGCCGGAGGGGCCCTCGTCGAGCGCGGCGCACAGGCCCTTCCAGCCCTGCTCACCAGCCTCTACGACCTGCGTCTCGACGTAGAGCAGCAATCGGATGCGATCCACCGGGTCTCGGCGGTCCTACGGGAGATAACCGGCCACGAGCCGGTCCTGGCCAAGTCGCGCCTGGACGAGGTGGGGCTCTACGCGCTCATCCGGCATTGGTTCGGTTGGTACTACACCGAGGGTGGTGGCAGCCGCGTGCGCAACACCGGTGAGAAACCCTGGGGCGGACTCCTGCTCTTCGAGCTGGGGGATGAGATGCAGGCCAAGACCCCCGTGGCGGCCGAACTCTGGAAGCGCCTCAAGGTGACCGTGCCGCTCTCGCTCCTGGCGGTCCTCCTGAGCTACCTGATCGCCCTCCCCCTCGGCATCTTCTCCGTGCGTCACCAGGGCGAGAAGATCGACGGCTTCATCACCGTCGTGCTCTTCATCCTCTACGCCATCCCCACCTTCTGGGCGGGGTTGATGCTGATCCTGATCTTCGGCAAGACGGGGCTGGATCTCCTGCCGGTCCTCGGGCTGCACGACAAGGATGCCCAAACCCTGGGAACCTGGGCCTATCTCTGGGACACGGGCAAGCACATCGTGCTGCCGATCTTGACCCTGACCTACGGCAGCCTGGCCTACCTCTCGCGCCAGATGCGCGGGGGGATGCTCGAGGTGATCCGCCAGGATTACATCCGCACCGCCCGGGCCAAGGGGCTTTCGGAGCGGGTCGTGATCTACAAGCACGCCCTGCGCAACTCGATGATCCCGGTGCTCACCCTGCTGGCCAGCATCCTGCCGATCTTGATCGGCGGATCGATCATCGTCGAGAAGGTTTTCGATATCCCCGGTATGGGCAAGTATGCCTTCGAAGGGCTCTTGCGCCGGGACTTCAACATCATCATGGCGACGACGATCTTCGTCGGCATCATGACCCAGTTCGGCATCCTCTTGTCCGACATCACCTACTCACTGGTGGATCCCAGGATTCGTCATGACTGAGACTCCGCGTCAGGACAAACCGGAGGCCGGCGCAGATCCGTGCGCCGGGGGCGCCGAACCTGCATTGCAGGCGGATGTCTATTCGAAGGACTACTGGGACCTGGTCTTCGAGCAGCTCTCGCGCCGCAGCCTCTTCAAGGTGGGCATGGGGGTCCTCGCCCTGCTCTACGCCCTGGCCGTCTACGCGCCCCTGATCGCCAACGATCGGCCCTACGTGCTCGAGGCGGTCGATCTCAAGGCCTACAAGTCCGCCACCGGTTCCCTGCGCGCTCCGGTCAGCGAACTGGCCAAGCTGCTCGAGACCAGCGACGAGGACTATGCCCGTGGCTTGCGCGAGCGGGTCTCGATCAGCGGCGGTGGGGAAGAGGATCAGGTGCAGACGGCGCTCGAACGCACTCGCTCCGACGCCATCGCCGAGGAATTCGGCGCTGCGCGCCTGCGCGTGGCAGTTGCGCGCCGCTACCTGCCGGATGACCAGGAGGGCGACCTCGACCGCTACAGCGCTCTGCTGGGCGAGATCGAGACCCTCTTTGCCCAGGGGGACGAAGCCGGGGCGCTGGCCAAGGCGGAGGAGGCCAAGGACCTGGCCCGCGGTCTGCGCAAGAGTCTGGCTGCCTGGGATCCTCGCAAGCCGGAGCGCGAGGGCATGAAACTCATCGGCGCCAAGAGCTATCCCCTCTGGGAGTCTCTCTCGCCCCTGGAAATCTTCTTCATGGCGCTCCTGGCCCTCCTGCTCACCTGGCCCCTGTGGAACCGGGTCATCAACCGGGTGCTCCTGCGCGGGGACCGGGAGGACATCCGGCGTTGGCGGCGGCGCAAGGCCCTCTTGGTCCTCGGCCTGTGCCTTCTGGCGAGCTTGGCCTGGTCCCGGAGCGCCATGGCGGGCAAGGGGTCGGCCTATGACGCCGCTCAATTCAAGTCGGACCTGGCCTCGGGCAACCTGGTACTCATCCGTGCCGGCCATACCATCGACGAACCCGATGCGGCCTCGAACCCGATCTGGCCGCCGATCGTTTTCGGCTACGCCGAGCAGCACCAGGAGGAGGGCTTCCGCCCCCCGACCTGGCTGGCGAGTGCGAAGGTCGACGAAGAGGGGCGCTACATGCAGGGGGGGCGTCGCGAGATCGGTGACGAGACTTCGGGGGCCCAAGCCGCGGTGACGCCGGTGGAGGTCTTGCCGTTCGAACCCGAGCGCAATGCCCCCTCGCGTCACCTGGCCGGGACCGACTCGATGGGGCGGGACTTCATGACGCGCATGCTTTGGGGCGGTCGCATCAGCCTGACGGTCGGCATCCTCTCGGCCCTGCTCTTGACCGTCATCGGCGTCGTCTTCGGGGCCCTGGCGGGCTACTTCGGTGGCTGGGTCGACATCGTCATCATGCGCGTGATCGAGATCATCCAGTCCATGCCGGCCTTCTTCCTGATCCTGGCGGCGATGGCTTTCACCGACCCCAAGGTCATGCACCCGGTCTTCACGATCGTCTTCGTGATCGCTCTGATTCGCTGGACGGGAACGGCGCGACTGGTGCGCGGGGAGTTCATGCGCCTGCGGGAGCAGGAGTTCGTTCTGGCCGCCGAAGCCCTGGGGTTCTCGAACCGGCGCACGATCTTCCGCCACGTCCTGCCCAACGCCATGAGCCCGGTGCTGGTCTCCGCGGCTTTCTCCGTGGCGGCAGGTATCCTGACCGAATCGGCCGTCAGCTTCCTCGGAATGGGCATGCGGGAGCCCGCGGCCTCCTGGGGATCGCTCGTGAACGACACGAAGAATGCCAGCTTCTGGTGGATTCAGGTCTTCCCGGGCTTCCTGATCTTCATCACCGTCACCTGCTACAACCTGGTCGGTGACGCTGTCCGCGATGCCCTCGACCCCAAGATGAAGCTGTGACGGACGACGCATCCACAGACAAGAGGCCGCTGCTCGAACTCGACGGCCTGCGTACCTACTTCTACTCGGAGGAGGGCTGCGCCAAGGCGGTCGATGGGGTCAGCTACTCCCTCTTTTCGGGGGAGACCCTGGGTGTGGTAGGGGAGTCGGGCTCAGGCAAGAGCGTGACGGCCCTATCGGTGATGCAACTCGTGCCGAGACCCCCGGGACGTTTCGAGGGCGGGTCGATTCTCTTCAAGGGTGAGAACCTCTTGGAGGCGGATGAGGCTCGCATGCGCCAGATCCGCGGCAATGACATCGCCATGATCTTTCAGGAGCCGATGACGGCTCTCAACCCGGTCTACACGGTCGGCGACCAGATCATGGAGACCGTGCGCCTGCACCGGGGGCTCGACAAGGAGGCGGCGCGTGCGCATGCGATCGAGATGCTCGAGAAGGTCGGTATCCCTGCGCCGAAAAAGCGTGTGGACGAGTACCCCCACCAACTCTCGGGGGGCATGCGCCAGCGAGTCATGATTGCGATGGCCATGGCCTGTGACCCGGCCCTGCTCATCGCCGACGAGCCGACGACGGCCCTCGACGTGACCATCCAGGCCCAGATCCTGGACCTGATCCGCGAGTTGCAGGACGAGGAGGGTATGAGCGTTCTGCTCATCACCCACGACCTGGGGGTCGTCGCCGAGACGGCTCACCACGTGGCGGTGATGTACGCGGGCAAGGTGGTGGAATACGCGACTGCCGAGGACCTGTTCGAACGACCTCGCCACCCCTACACGATCGGCCTCCTGCGCTCGCTCCCCGACCTTGCGGGGCATGGCGAGCGCTTGGCCACCATCCCGGGGGTCGTGCCGAGCGCCACCCACTTTCCATCGGGGTGTCGCTTCCGTACCCGTTGCAGCCTTGCCTCCGGGCGCTGCGCCGCCGAGGAGCCACTCTTGGAGACGATCGAAGACTCGGGTCCGGGCCACACCGCAGCCTGCCACTTCCTGGAGGAGGCCCGCGCCCTATGAGTTCCACTTCGAGCGCCCCCCCTCCCCTGATCGAGGTCGAGGGTCTGAAGAAGTACTTCCCGATCCT
Source organism: Planctomycetota bacterium (assembly GCA_027083445.1). Lineage (GTDB taxonomy): Bacteria > Planctomycetota > UBA1135 > UBA1135 > JALWOP01. Next base: position 16,157 of record JALWOP010000139.1, read on the forward strand.
ACGTGGGGTCTTCTCGCGGCATGTGGGTGATGTACGCGCCGTCGACGGCATCAGCTTTCAGGTCGGACGCTGCGAGACCCTCTCGCTGGTGGGGGAGTCGGGCTGCGGCAAGACGACAGCCGGGCGAACCCTCCTGCGCCTCTACGAGCCCACGGCCGGTCGGGCGATTTATCGGCCCGAGGAGGGCGGGGGGGAGGTCGATCTCTTTGCCCTGGACCGGCGGGAAATGCGCCGCCACCGGCGTGATCTGCAGATCATCTTCCAGGATCCCTACGGCAGCTTGAACCCGCGCATCACCGTGGGCAATGCGGTCGGTGAACCCCTGGCCGTGCACGGCGTCGCCAAGGGCTCGGAACTCGAGGACCGTGTGCGCGAGCTCCTGCTCAAGGTGGGTTTGCGCCCGGATGTAGCCAACCGCTACCCGCACGAGTTTTCCGGCGGTCAGCGCCAGCGCATCGGTATCGCCCGCGCCCTGGCCCTGCGCCCCAAGCTGATCGTCTGCGACGAGGCGGTCAGCGCCTTGGACGTCTCGATCCAGGCCCAGGTGGTCAACCTCCTCAGCGACCTGCAGGAGGAGTTCGGCCTCTCCTATATCTTCATTGCGCATGACCTCTCGGTCGTGCGCTACATCTCCGACCGGGTGGCCGTCATGTACCTGGGGCGGATCGTCGAGCAGGGCACGACCGAGCAGATCTTCGACGACCCCCGGCATCCCTACACCCAGGCGTTGCTCTCGGCGATTCCCCATCCCGATCCACGCCACCGCGCAGAGCGCATCTACCTGGAGGGGGATGTGCCCTCGCCGATTCACCCACCCTCGGGATGCTACTTCCACACACGCTGCCCCGTGGCTGAGCCGCGTTGCAGCGAACGCTATCCCGCTAGCACGGACCTGGGGGATGGGCACCAGGTCTCCTGTCTCCTCTGCGGCGACTGAACGGCGATGCCCGAGCCCCTCTTCCCATCGAACGCTGGATCGACGGAGTCGGGTCAAGCCGGGCCGAACCCGCCGGCTCCCCAAGGTCCTTTCACCACCTCAGGCTGAAGAGTCATGCCGCATTTCGTACCCCTTGCCGCAGGCCGGGATGCACAGCTGGGGGAGGCGGCGCGGATCAACCTGACCTGGTTGATCTACCTGCGTTGGGCGGCGGTCCTAGGGCAGGCGCTCACGATTCTCTACGTCGCCATGCCGCTCTCGATCGAGCTGCCCCTGGGGTGGCTCGCCGTCGTCCTGGGGGTGGAGGTGCTCAGCAACCTCGGGCTCTCGCACTGGCGCCGACGCCAGGATGCGGGGAGGGGGTTCTCCACCCGGACACTGGAGTGGATCCAGGTCGGGGTCATGTTCGGTGACACCCTGCTCTTGACCGTGTTGCTCGCGCTCACCGGCGGAGTCGCCAACCCCTTCAGCGCCTTTTTCTTCGTCCACGTGGTCATGGCGGCGGTCCTCCTGCGGCAGCACTGGGCATATATGGGGGCCGCCCTTGCCTGTCTCTGTCTGGTCGCTTTGCAGTTCGTACACCAGGAGCTGCCCGTCCTCGAGGCCAGACCCGACCTGCGCCTGCAGGCTGAGGTGGCGGCGCTCTCTCTGGCAGCGGTGATCACTGCCTTTTTCGTGGCACGGGTCACCCGCTCCCTCGACCAGCGCAACGCGGAGCTGGCGAGCGAACGAGAACGCCAAGCGCGCAGCGAGCGCGTCGAGGCACTTGGAACCCTGGCCGCGGGAGCTGCGCACGAACTCGCCTCACCGCTCTCGACGATTGCCATCGTCGCCAAGGACCTGGAGCAGAGGCTGGTGCGCGAGGCCGCGCCCGAAAACGACCTGGAGGATGCACGCCTGGTGCGCGAGGAGGTTGCGCGCTGCCGCCGCATCCTCGATCGCATGACCCTGGAGGCTGGGGAGCACGCCGGCCAGGAGCTGGTCCCTATCGATATCCGCGGGCTCTTCTCGATGACGGTGGAATCGATGTCGGGCCGGGAGCGGGTCGCGATTCACCTGGCGAGGGAGGCCGAGGGGGTCACGCTCTTCGTCCCAGCCGAGGGGCTGGCCCAGGCCCTGCGCGCCGTCGTCTCGAATGCGCTGGACGCGAGTGCTCCGGAGCAAGAGGTGAGCATGGCGGCCCTCGTCCAAGGCGACGAACTCTGGATCGTGATCGAGGACCGGGGGGTGGGAATGGATGCCGAGAGCGCCCTGCGGGCCGTCGACCCCTTCTACACCACCAAGGAGCCGGGGAGTGGGATGGGGCTCGGGCTCTTCCTGGCCCGCAGCGTGGTCGAGCGGCTCGGTGGCGAGCTGGCCCTGGAGAGCCAGGTCGGGGAGGGGACCCGCGTACGGGTGCGCCTCCCCCTGGCTCGGGTGACGCGGCCCCAATGAGATCCCTTTGGGGCTCCCGCCGAAGGAGGCTAGGAGCTACCTTCATGGGGAGATGACCGAGACTCAGAGCATGCTGCTGGTGGACGACGATGCCGTCCTGCGTGAGCGATTGGCCCGCTCCTTCCGGGAGCGGGGGTTCGACGTGCGCACCGCCGGCAGCTACGACGAGGCGGTCTCCCTGGCCGAGGTGGAGTCGCCCGAGTACGCCATCGTCGATCTGCGAATGCCCGGCCGAGGTGGTCTCGAGTTGGTCAAGGCCCTGCATGCGCTGGACGAGAGGACCCGCATCCTGGTCCTTTCGGGCTACGGCAGCGTGGCCACGGCGGTGGACGCGATCCACTTGGGGGCCGTGAACTTCGTCACCAAGCCTGCCGACGCCGAAGACATCCTGGCCGCTTTCGAACGCTCGGAGCGGGACGACCCGCGGGTTTCGACCGAGGGCTACAGCGCACCGACCCTCGCCCGAGCCGAGTGGGAGCACATCCAGCGCGTGCTCACCGACTGCGGTGGTAACGTCTCCGAGGCCGCCCGCCGCCTGGGAATCCACCGGCGCTCCCTGCAGCGCAAGTTGCAGCGCTTCGCACCGGAGTAGAGCACCGGAGTAGAGCACCGGAGCCCCGGTCATGGGCTGCGCACCATGTCCGGGGCTCTCTAGCGCGGCGAAGCGATCTCAGCTCCCGTAGTTGGAGGCGACGAAGTCCCAGTTTACGTGCTTCCAGAAGCCTTCGATGAAGGCCGGTCGGGCGTTGCGGTGGTCGATGTAGTAGGCGTGTTCCCAAACATCGAGGGTGAGCAGGGGGGTGTCGCCGTCTCGAAGGGGACAGCCGGCGTTGGAGGTCTGCACGATGGCGAGCTCACCGCCGGCCTTTTTGACCAGCCAGGTCCAGCCCGAGCCGAACAGGGTCTTGGCCGCCGTGGAGAAGGCCTCGCGGAAGGCATCCAGGCTGCCGAAGGCATTGTCGATGGCCAGAGCCAGATCACCTGTGGGGCCCTGGTCGCTCGAGGGGCGCAGGCACTTCCAGAAGAAGCTGTGGTTGTAGTGCTGAGCGGCGTTGTTGAAGAGGCCACCCTCGGTGCAGCGCACGAGTTCGTCGAGGCTCTTGTCCTCGAAACCGCTGCCCTCGAGGAGGCGGTTCAGGTTCTGCACGTAGGCGTTGTGGTGCTTGCCGTGGTGGTACGAGAAGGTCTCCGCGCTGATCCAGGGGGCCAGAGCGTCGCTTGCGAAGGGGAGGTCGGGGAGGGTGTGTTGCATGGGTGGGGGAAGGATGGCAAGGGTAATCTGCGCATCAGGTTAGGCGCCTGGGCGGGGAAGGCAAGGCCTACAGTTCCGCCAGGGGGATGCCGTAGGTCCCGCGCAGAATCTCGCCTAGTTCGGCGAGGGTCTCCACGCGGTGGTCGGGACGGATGGCCAGGTCTTGCCCCTGCTTGGCGGAGCGGAAGGTCCAGGCCGTGTGCATGCCGAGCTGGGTGGCAGGGGCGATGTCGCTGGCCAGGTTGTCGCCCACCATCATGCACTGCTCCGGCTCCAAACCGAGCCGATCGGCGGCCAGTGCGAAGAGCTTGGGGTTGGGTTTGGAGATCCCTACCTGGTCGGAGATGAAGATCGCGTCGGGATCCAGGAGCGGTGTCAGGCCAAGGCGGATGAGCTTCTCGGCCTGCTTTTGGGTCAAACCATGGGTGATGACCCCCAGGCGCAGGCCGGCCTCGCGGGCCCGCTGGAGGAAGGGGCGCACGTCCTCGAACGGCTGGAGTTCACGGAACTTCGTGTCGTGATAGGCGACGACCCCCGCAGCCACGATCAAGGCCGGGTTGTGGTTGCCCAGCGCCGAGGTGGGCAGGCGCATGAGCAGCTTGTCGTAGTGGTGGGAATAGTTGGAGCCGAACTCGTGCAGTACCTCGTCGAGTTCGCGCTGCAGAGCGACCTCCTCGGCGTCGAGCCCCGCGGCGATCATGGCGCGGATGGCGTTGCGTCTGGCCCGGCGCGCGAAGCGGGTGGTCGAGAAGAGGGTATCGTCGACGTCGAAGAAGATGGCTCTCAGCGTGGAGGTCACGGGGCAGATGATACGGCAGAGAGAGGGGGAGATGCGCCCAATGCGAGTGAGGCCGCCCCAGGGGGAGCGGCCTCACTCGCAGAAGAGAGGGAAAAGGCGGGTGGGGGCTGGTCAGAGCCCGACTGGAATCACCGGGAGAATCCCTGGGGCGGACCTGCTGCCGGACTCCCTCGCGGGTTCCGACTGCCTGGAACCATCACCTGGCCCTATTGCCGGCGCTCGAGCTTCTCTTGAACCGACTCCCGGACGTCTTCGATCGAAGCGCGGATCAGGATCATGAGCGACTTGCGCTCATCGTTGTAGCCCTCCTGCTTGAACAGGAAGCCGACCACGGGGACGCGGGCAATCCAGGGCACCTCTGCGCGCCGTTCCACGTTGCGCACGCTGGAGAGGCCGCCCAGGAGGATCGAGCCCCCGTCGGGGATGATGGCGGAGGTGTTGACGCTCTGCACCTCGAGTTCAGGGAGCTGGAAGTCCACCGAGGAGGTGTTGCCGCCCAGGGTGGTCGAGAAGGTACGCAGGTTGACGACCTTGGCGACCGTGGGCTGGATCTCCAGGGTCAGGTACTTGCGGTTGTGGTGGATCGTCGGGCGCACATCGAGGACGACGCCCTCGTGCAGCACATTGATCACCGGGTCGGCGACGGCCTGGAACTGGGCCACCTCGACGTCGAAGTCCTGGATGTAGGCCTTCTGGTTGATCACGGTCACATAGGCCCGTTGGGTGTTGTGGACCGAAAGGATCTGGCTGTTGATGATCTGGAATTGGGAACTCTTCTCGACGGCCCGCATGATGAGCGAGACGTTCAGGTCGTTGAGATAGGTGAGTTGGAAGCTCATCCCGCCGATGGCGCTGATCGCCTCACCCAGGGGGTTCCCGAAGAAGTTCTGGGTCGTGGCCCGGAAATCGCCGTCCTGACCGTCGTCGTAGAAGAAGCCGGTGCTCGGAGGGCCGGCAGCCCCTTCACCCGAAGAGCCGGAGCCACCGTTGTCGAGACCGCGGGAGGCCTGGTCCTCGAGGCCGTTGGTGACGTCGGTCACGTCCTGACCGTCGAGGCCGCGGAAGTCGTTGCCGATCAACTGGATCCAGTTGTCGCCGACGGTCATGAAGCGCGACTCGATCGTCACCAAGGAGGAGTTGAAACGGCGCAGATCCTCGAGGAAGTTGTGCACCTGCTCCTGCACCTCGGGGGAGTGGGTGATCAGGATGAATCCCTCGCCGGGCTCGATGCTGACCCCGTCCTGGTCCCAGGTTCCGACGGCGATGTTCTCCTGGATCAGGGTCGCCAGGTCCTCGATCTCGATCATGCGCGGCGATTCGAGGATGCTGCCGAAGGGGCCGCCGCCGTCATCGTCTTCGAGGTCGTCGAGCAGGCGCAGCCGATCGATGCGAGGGCCGGTGAAGTCGGTCAGCCCCATGACGAGGTCTTGCACGTCGTGGTTCTTGATGACCGGTTTTCCCTGGGCCTTCTCGACGGTGGTGACCAGCACGGCGTCGTGGCGGATCGTCCAGGTCACCCCCTCGCCGGCCTGGTCCGTGATCAGGTCCAGAGCCTGCCTGGCGCTCACCTCGGCTTCCAGGTTGAGGTTGAAGACGTTCGCTTCGTCGAAGACCAGGTTCTCCGCGGCCGGGTCGACCACCAGGGGCAAGCCGGTGTAGTTGGCCATACGGTCGATGACCGCGGTCAGGCTCTCTTCATCCTCGATGCCGGGCAGGCGCACGCGGGTCGTATCCAGTTGCCGGCGCAGGGCCACTTCGCCGGGACTCTGGGCCGTTTCGAGGTCGTAGCCGGTTCGCTTCTGGCGCATGGCCGTGATCTTGCGCCAGTGCTCGACATCGGGGAGGGTGAGCACATCCGTCCAGGGGATGGTCAGTTCGTTGAGGTGCTCACGCCAACGGGCGAACTCCTCGCGCTTGTTTTCGATGTAGTCCGCGCGGACCTTTTCGCGTCCGGCGCGGAAGGCGGCGCTGCGAATGTCAGCCGCCTGCTCGTTGCGGGGATCCCGCGCCAAGGCGCTGTCGCAGTACTCGATCGCGGCATCGTAGCGAGCGTCGTGGAAGGCATCGATCGCCTGTTGGATCATGCTCGCCGTGATCGCTTCGCGCCTGGCGCTCTCCTTGAGTTCGGCCTTGCGCAGCTCCTCGTGGGTCTTCCGATCGAGGGCTTCACGCCGGGCCAGGGCGGCGGCATCCCGCTCCTGCTCGGTGTCGGCGAGCAGCGCTTCGACGTCGTCGTCGATCCCGTTCCAGTCGATGGCGTAGGGAACGCTCCGGATGTTGGTGCGCACCAGGGCCAGCTCGCGGATGGCGGCGTCGTAGTCACCCCGCTGGCGCAGGTTCTTGGCTCGGGCCAGACCCTCCATCACGTCGGACTTGATCTGTTCGATGCGCACCTCCCACTCACCGACCAGGAGTTCGTGGATCGGTACCGCGCGGTTCACATCCCTCCCGAGGAGGGCGGAGATGCGATAGTAGAGATCCTTGGCCTCTTGGTTGTCGGTGTCGATGCGCAGGGCTGCTTCGGCTGCGGTCAGGGCGGTCTCGAGGTCGCCGTTCTGCATCAGGCTGCGAGCCTTCTGCAGGGCGTCCTGGAGCTGGAACTTTTGGAGTTCCTGGCGACGCCGGAGGAGCTGGGCCTCCTGGGAGATGTCGCCGTCCTGGGCACCAGCAGGGGAGGCAGCGGGGGTGGCAACGGCCGCCGGGCCGAAGCTGGGAGAGCTTTCGGTCTCGGAGAAGGTCTCGAGAACCACCGCTCCGGGCGCGGCCGAATCCTCTTGGGAGCCGCTCCCACCAGAGGAGGCACTCTCCGTGGTCCGAGCGTTTTTGGACTGGTCGCTCCTGTCCTGAGCGGCGTTCGTGCTCGCGCAGGCGGTCACGAACAGGAGCATCGAAGCTGCAATGGCGTAGCCGGCGATCCGCATCTGGGGGGGGTCTCTTGTCGGCGGTTGCGATGAGGGGCCGTAGCCCGAAACCGTTGGGGGCAAGTCCTACCCACGCCAGCCGTGTCGGCAACCGAAGGATCGCTCGCTAGGGCGAGTCCGTGGTGGGGGACGGCGCGCGTCGGGTGGGTGGATG
>JALWOP010000140.1 GCA_027083445.1 Planctomycetota bacterium
GGGGCTGGCCGCCCTCGAGGCGGCGGACCGCTTCTTCCAACGGGAGCTCGGGCGGGGCGAGGGGCGCGCCGCCCTCGACTACCTGCGCTCCCGGGGCCTCTCGCAGAACACGCTCGAAGCCTTCGGCCTCGGTTACGCTCCCCGCTCGGGCCGGCGCCTGGTCGAGTTCGCGGCCGCCGAGGGACCTCCGCAGGAGGCCTGGGTGCGCGCGGGGCTCCTGCGCACCTCCGATGGGGGGGAGCTCTACTCCTTCTTCCGGGGGCGTCTGATGATCCCGATTCGGGACCTCAAGGGACGCACTGTCGGTTTCGGGGCGCGGCGCCTCGTGGACGACGATTCGTCCGGTCCCAAGTACGTCAATACCCCCGAGACCCCCTGGTTCCGCAAGGGGCGGTTGATCTACGCCCTCGATCGAGCCCTGCGTCCCGTCCGGCGCGGGGGGCACCTGGTGCTGGTCGAGGGCTACACCGACGTCATGGCCGCCCATCAGATGGGGCTGGACACGGTCTGCGCCGTGCTCGGGACCTCGACGACCGAGGAGCACGCCGCCCTGGTCCGGCGGGCGGGTGCGCGCCGTGTCTCCCTGGTCTTCGACGGGGACACGGCGGGGCGCCGGGCGGCTTGGCGCGCCTTGGAGGGGCTCCTGCCCCTGGACCTGGAGTTGGACGTGGCGGTCTTGCCCTCGGGGCAGGATCCGGCTGACGTCCTCCTCGGGGACGGCGCCGAGGCCTTCCTCGCTCTCCTCGAACAGGCCCGCTCATGGCTGGATTTCGTCATCGAGGGGCTGGAGGGGGTCCGGGGGCGCGAGTTGGCGGCAGGCATCGATCGCGTCTTGGGGCTGCTCGATCGACTCGAAAGGCCGGTCCTGCGCGAGGATTGCATGCGGGTCCTGGGGGAGCGGCTCGACCTTCCGCTCGAGACCCTGCGCGAAACCTGGCGCCACCTGCCCCGGCGGGGGGAGGCGCGTAGCCCCTCCCGCGGGGGAGCCGCTGCCGCGCCGCAGGGCGGCTCGACCCGAGCCTCGACCCGAGAAGGCAGTAAAGAACCGGTAGACCGGCGCGTCTTGGAGGCCTACAAGGCCGCCGTGGGTGCAGCGTTGATCGATCCGAGTCTCATTCCGCGTATCCGCCCCCTGCTCGCCTCCTGTCCGAGCCCGGGGCTCGCGGCCGTCGTCGAAGTCCTCCTCGAGCTCTTCGAGGACGAGGACTCCGAGATCGGCGTCGATGCCGTGCTGACCGCCCTGGGAGACCACCCCGTGCGCTCCCACGTCCCAGCCTTGGACGACTATGCCCGCAAGGCCGACTACCCACCACTCCAGCTCCTCGATCGCAGTCTGGAGTTTCTGGCTTCCTACGCGCATCAGGCCGAGAAGCGTCGCTTGCAGCGTCGCATCGGCGAACTCCAGCGCGCGGCGGATGCGGGAGACTCACAGGCCACACGCGAGCTGGATTCCACCCTGGCGAAGCTCGCCGAGTTGCACCGCTCCGGTTCCCCCGGAAAACCGCCCACGTCCGGAATCGGTGCCACCTGAGTCATCTTCGCCGAGCCCCTGACCCACGCCCTCTCCTCTTCCAGCCCCCCCCCGACATTCTCC
>JALWOP010000141.1 GCA_027083445.1 Planctomycetota bacterium
ACCCCCCACCCCCAGCAAGAGAATCCCGGATGCAGTTCCGAGTCGGCAAATGCGGTAGCTGTGGAGCTACCTTCAAGGTTCCCGCCTCCTTCGGGGGCGACAAGGCCAAGTGCAAGTCCTGCGGCAACGGCGTGGTCGCCATCGGTCCGGTGCAGAGCGCCGCCCCCAAGAAGGAGGAGCCCAAGAAGAAGGAGGACGAGGAGCTGGTCGAGTACAAGCCCTCCGGCAAGAAGAAGGACGGCCCCTCCATGCTCGAAAAACTGCGGGCGGAGCGGGCCGCGAGCGCTGGAAAGGCCCAGGCCCCCAAGGTGCCCGCGACCCGGCCGGCCAGGAAGGGCCAGAGCCCGGGCAAGAGCCGCAGCGCCGGCAAGGCTGGCAGCGCCGGCGCAGCCAAGAATGCCGGTGCAGCCAAGAGCGCCGGCAAGGCCAAGGGCGGTACGCGGGCCAGGGCGGGTGCGGGCGCCCGCACCGCGGGTCGCGCGGCGGCCAAGCCGAGCCGCTCCCGCGGCGCGGGAACTTCGCGCTCCAGCGCCCGCCGAGCGGGCGCTTCACGCGCCCGGCGCGGAGAGGATGACGGCGAAGGCAGCGGCGCCGGCCGCCGGGGTCGCACCGAGAAAAAGAAGAGCCCCCTGCCCCTGATCGGGGCCCTGGTGCTCCTGGTCGGCCTGGGGCTGGGCGCCTGGAAGATGATGGGTTCCAAGGACACCCAGGCCGCCGAAAACGGTAAGGGCGAGAACGCGGTGGCCGAGGCCAACCAGGCAGCTCCCACCGAGAACACGGCCGAAGAAGGGGCCGAAGCCGGCGCCCAGGAGGCTGCCACCGAAAACGCCGACGCCTCGGCAACGGAGGAGAGCTCAACCCCCGATTCGACCGCGGCAGCCGCCGACGAGGGGGTCAAGCTGGCCAATGAGGACCCCGCTTCGAAGGGTCCGACGTCGATCCCCGTCTCGACACCGGATTCCGAGATCGATCCGAACGCGATCGACCTTTCGAGCTTCGAACCCCTGCCGAAGGATCCGGACTGCTCCGATGAGGAGTGGGCGCAGATCCTGGAGCTGACGGCCCAGATGGCCGACGAGTGGTCCCCTCGCGACGCTGCCCGGGCCGTGGATAAGCTGGCTGAGATCGGTCGCTTCGCCTACCCGGCGATGGTCAACGAGATGCTCAAGCTCGATCTGACCACCCCCGAGGGGCATCGCCAGGGTGATTTCTACCAGCGAGCGATGGAGAAGCTGCTCGGCGGCCTCAACTACGGCTGGAAGTACGACTTCGAAACCGCGCCCAACAGGACCGCGCTCTTCAACAAGATGATCGTGCGCAAGTTCTACCAGACCGGCAGGAAGATCGCCGGAAAGCCCAACGCCTGGAACAACCTCTCGAAGAACCCCCTGAACAGCAAGCGGCCCGACATCCAAAAGCCCGCCGCCGACGAGGGGGAGATCGAGATCGACGACTCGGTCCTCGACGACCTGGACGACCTCGACGACTTCTAAGGCCCAAGATCGGGCGGCCACCTTCTCGACCACTGGACCCGGCACCGAACCCTCACACGGGCTTCGGAGCCGGGTCCACTTCGTGGTCGGCCCCGCCC
>JALWOP010000142.1 GCA_027083445.1 Planctomycetota bacterium
CACTACGAGCTGGACCCCCACGACCTAGTGCGACGGATCGGAAGTGTCTCCCCGGTTCCACGATCCGGGGGGACCGAAGTCCTCAAGGCGGCCTATCCCCTGCGCGGTGTCGACCAGGTCAGCCAGGGAGCCGGTGAACGGGGTCTGGTCCCATCGTCCGGCGTGGTGGCGTAGATCGAGGCGCCAGGTGCCCGGTGCGAGCAGTGTGAGCCTCGCCTCAGGGGCCGGGTCGGCGACGGGCCCATTCGCGATGGTGAGGGACTTCCCACGCTTCGTCACGTGGAGGTGTGTCAGCTTGCGCTCGGCGAGGATCGCCCGCAGCGCGCGGGCCTCCTGCTCCATGTCGATGGCCATGCTTCACCCGGCGTCGGCCGGGGTGTTCAGGCGGCCAACTTCGCTTCTTCTAGCGGGTACCCACGGAATGTCCAGTTGTACGGCTTGCGCTCGCGCTTGTTCCAGTGGTCGATGTACCCGATGACCTCGGTCTCGAGTTCCTCCACCGAGTCGAAGCTGCCGTACCGCAGCACGCGCTTCTGGATGCGGGCGAAGAACAGCTCGACCTGGTTGATCCAGGAGGCGTGCAGCGGGGTGTAGTGGAAGTGGAAGCGATTGCCGTGGCGCTCGTTGAACTGCTTCCACCGCTTGTCGGGACCGTCGTAGTGGATGTTGAGGTTGTCCCAGATAATGTGGATTTCGCCCTTCGGATACTTCTTGGCGAGATTCCGCATGAAGCGCAGAAGATCCTTTGCCTTTCGCTTCTTCGACACCTCGGCGAACACATGCCCCGTCTGGGTGTTGAACGCCGCGAACAGCGTGCAGGTGCCGTTGCGCTTGTACTCGTACTCGTAGCGACCAGCCCGACCGAGCCCGGCCCACTTCGTCGGGTTCTTCCGGCTCAACGCCTGCATCCCCGTCTTCTCGTCCACGCACAGCACCACCGCTCCCGGCGGCGGGTTGAGGTACAGCCCGCAGATGTGCGTCGCCTTCGCACGAAACTCCGGATCCTGGCTGTGCATCCACCCCTGCACCCGGTGTGGACGAAGTTCGGCGTCGCCGAGAATCCGGATCACACTCGTCCGGCTGATCTCCACGTCCGGACGCATGGCCCGGTAGGCCGCGTGCAGCGAGTCGAACGTCCAGGTCCGCCGGAATGGGATGCCGTACAGCTTCGGCCTGCTGCACGCCATCGCGACCAGCTCGCATCGGGTCACATCGCTGATCTGCCTCGGCCGACCCGGGCGAGGCTTGTCGCGAAGCCCCTTGAGCCCGTGCGACAGGAAGCGATCTCGCCAGAATCGGGCGGTCTTCCGCGCAACGCCCAGCCGGTCAGACACCGCCGAAACACACGGGTCATGCGCCAGCATCCGAATCATCCGGGCACGCAGGGCAACGTCCGCCTCGCCTCGCTTGGTGCGCTCCAGCCGACGGAGCCGCTTCATCATCCAGGGCGCCAGGGGGCCGACCGGTGTCGGCGCAGGGCCTCGTCTCTTGCGCATGTCACCTCCGCGAGGAAGATCGACACGTACGGCTCCGGGTCAACTGGGGAGACACATACGGATCGTCGCACTAGACCTCCGCCAACCGCTCGG
>JALWOP010000143.1 GCA_027083445.1 Planctomycetota bacterium
GAGCCGATGTCGATTCCGAGCTCGAGAGCGCTCGTGGAGACGACGACCCGGATCGATCCATCCTTGAGCCCCGACTCGATCTCCCTGCGCATGCCGGGCAGGTAGCCTCCGCGGTAGCCGCGCACCTCATCGGGGGTGAGTCCCAGTTCGGCCGCGCCCTCCTTCAGGTAGCGGGTCAGGACCTCGACCGCGGTTCGCCGGCCGCAGAAGAAGATCGTTTGGTGGGCCGGTCCGCAGACGACGCGCGCCAATTCGCGCGCCTCCTCGAGGGCGCTGGCCCGCAGACCGGCGACCGGGTCGACGATCGGCGGGTTGTAGACCCCGAAGGTACGCGCTCCGCTGGGGGAGGCGTCCTCGTCGATCACCTCGAGCGGCCGTCCGAAGAGGCGCGCGGCATGGTCGGGTGCGCGGGGGATGGTGGCGGAGCTGGCCAGGTATTGGGGACGGCTGCCGTAGTGGGCGGCGATGCGCTCCAAGCGGCGCAGGACGCCGGCCACGTTCGAGCCCAGAACGCCGGAGAGGGTGTGGACCTCGTCCACCACCACATAGCGCAGGTCCCGGAAGAGCTCGGCCCACTTGGCATGGTTGGGCAGGATCCCCTGGTGGAGCATGTAGGGGTTGGTCAGGATCAGGTGACCCCTTTGGCGCAGGGTGCGGCGCACGGCGGGAGGCGTGTCCCCGTCGTAGGTCGCCGAGTGCCAGGGGGCGCCGAGCTTCGCGATCAACCGATTCAATCCCGCGCTCTGGTCCTGGGTCAGCGCCTTGGTCGGATAGAGAAAGAGGGCACGCGCGGCTCCGTCGCTCTCGAGCAGCGCTTGCAGAACGGGGGCGGTGAAGGCGAGGGTCTTGCCCGATGCGGTCGGGGTGGCGACGAGCACGTCGGCGCCGGCCAGGGCGCGCTCCACCGCACGGGCCTGGTGTGCGTAGGGCAGGTCGATGCCCAGGCTCCGGTAGAGATCGACGAGTCGGGGGTCGAGTGCGGCCGGCCACTCGCGGGTGCGTCCCGGCCGGGCCGGTGCACTGTGCCAGTGGACGATGCGCGAGGCGAGCAGGGGATCCTCGCGCAGGCGCTGCACGAGGGCCCGGACCCCTCCCCGCCGAGCACGCCCGGCGCTGCCTCGGGTGGCGGAGGGCTCCAGGGAGGAGGATCCAGAGGGGTCGGACACGGGCCCAGTGTCGACTCTGCCGAAGGGCCGAGCAAGGTCTTTCGCCGGGTGGGGGCAGAGCCGGGAAGGGGAGCCGAGGGGAGCCCCTGCCGGCTCGGTTTGGGCGGCTCAGTTCTCCTTGGTCGATCCCTCCTCGGTGGAGGTGGAGCCGGCTTCCGGCTCCGCTTCGGCTCTGGATTCGTCGGTGGGGGAGCCGTCGGAGAGCAGCCCGACCAGGAGGGCGTCCCGATGGTCGGAGAGGAGGCGTTCGGTGAGGGTGAGAGCGACGGACCAGCGCTCCTGGGCGGCAGCGCCGAGGGCCTCGAGGAGCAGCTCGGTCGCCGCGGTCTCCCGTTCGAGGGAGGCGGTGTCACCCGCCCGGGTGGCCCAGTCGCGGGGGGCCTCGAAGAGATCGGTCACCGCCCGGGCGCTCCGATCGCTGAGGCGCGGGCCGCCGGGGGAGAAGGATGGCGAGAGGCTCCTCGCGGCCTGGGCCACCGCCTCCAAGCGCAGGAGGGCGGAGATGGCCGCGCTCTCCTCGGGGCTCCAACCATCCCGCAAGCGCCCCTTGAAGAGGGTGTTCAACTCGCGCATGGCGCCGCCGAACCGCTCCCAGGGAATGAGCCGGTTGCCCTTGCCCGCCTGGACCAGGATGCCCTTCTCGCCCACCCCGACGGCGGTTTCGGTCGAGCCCCCGGGTTCGAGCACCGTGCGACGCTTCCACTCGCCCCCGTCCCAAGCCTCGCGCAGGGCCTGCAGGGCTCGGCTTGCCCGGCGGACCTCCGCCAACCAACTCTCGACCCGGGAGCGGGCCGGCTCGGTCCGCAGGGCCTGGGCGAGGCCGGCCAGGCGCTCCTCGGCGGGAGCCAGGCGCAGGGCGAGCAGATCCTCTTCCAGACTCGGAGCCCCGGCCGAGCCGGCCAGGGTGGCCGCGATCAGCGCCCGATCCCCATCCCGCTGGGCCCGGGCGAAGCGGCTCTCCAGCTCCCCCGCGTTCTCACGCAGGCTACGGGCACGGGCGGCGATTCCACGCAGCCGAGCGACCGAGGGGGGCTCGGGGTCGAGTGGGGGCAGGTCCATCAGGGCGACGATCTCCGCGCAGTCGGTCTGCATTCCCCGAAAGTCACCCGCCTCCGCCTTGCGCTGAGCGGAGGCCTCTCGCTCCCGGGCGAAGGCGAGGGCCTTCTCCAGGATCTCCTCCACCAGCGCTTCCCGGCCGGCCTCGAACTCGGAGTCACCGGCGAAGGCCTCCTGGCCGGGGACGGCGGCCAGGGCACGCAGGGCGGGACCCGGCTTGGGGGGACCTTTCGCGTCAGGGTTCTCCCCGCTCTCCTCGAGCCCGGCTGCCTGGCGCAGGCTGAGCAGGAGGGCGGCTCGCTCGCGGGAACGGGCCGCATCGGCTCCGGCCTGGGATTCGAGTTCGGACTCGAGCTGGTCGGCCTGGGTCAAGGCCTCCTCCGCCGCGGTCGTGCCGAGGAAGCGTTCGGCCAGGGCGCGCAGGGCGAGGATGCGCTCCCCATCCGTGAACTCGCTCTGCCCCAGGGTCAGGAGCGCGTTGCGCGCCTCCAGCTCCAAGAGCTTGGCCGCCTGATCGTCATCGAGCTCCCCCCCGGGGAGACCCTCGCTTTCCGAAGTCTCCCCGGCGCCGCTCTCTGTCCCGTTCGGGTTGCCGGGAGGAGCCGTCTCTGAGGGGGGCTCGGCATCTCCGGTCCCCACCAGCGGTTCGCCTCCGCCACCACCTCGGGCCGCCTCGGGATCCTCGCCTGAGCCGCGAGTGAAGAGGACGAGCAGGGCTGCGACGATGAGCAGGGCGAGGAGGATCCCAAGCCGGCGCCCTCCGCCCCCGCCGGCGGCGGCGGTCGCCTGCCGGGGGGCGCCATCGGTCGCGATCAGACGCTCGAGTTCCGTCACCACCACCGCCGCACTGGGGGGGCGCTCGTCCGGTTCGCGGCTGAGGAGACGCATCACCAGTTCGGAGATCCCGGCCGGTAGACCGGGGACCCGCTCGATGAGGGGCTGGGGTTGGTCGTGCAGGACTCCGCGCAGGATCTCCCGGGTCGTCTCCCCCTCGAAGGGGGTGTGTCCCGAGAGGATGCGATAGGCGGTCGCTCCCAGGGAGTAGAGATCCGAACGGGCATCGGCCCGCTGGCCGCGCAGGACCTCGGGGGGGAGGAAGTGGGGGGTGCCGAAGACCTTGCCCCCCTCGGCGTTGACCTCCTCCTGCTCGACGGCGACCGCCAGCCCCAGATCGCAGATCTTGGTGATGCCCTCCTCGGTCTGCATCAGGTTGGCGGGCTTGATGTCCCGGTGCACGATTCCCTTGGACTCGGCGTACTCGAGCCCGCGTGCGGCGTCGAGCAGGACGGAGAGCGCTTCGCGCCAGGGGAGGGGACCTTGGGAGGCCACACGTGCCTCCAAGCAGCCGCCCGCCATGTACTCCATGGAGAGGTAGTGGTGCCCCTCCGCGTGGCCGACGTCGTGCACCGTCACCACGTTGGGGTGGTTCAGGGCCGCAGCCGCCCGGGCCTCGGCTTGGAAGCGTTCGACGAAGGTCGGGTCCGCTTCGAGGCGGGCGGAGAGGATCTTGAGCGCCACTCGGCGATCGAGGCTGCGCTGGGTCGCGAGCCAGACCTCGCCCGTGGCGCCCTTGCCGATGCGGCGATCGAGGTCGTAGCCGGGGATGCGCGGGGGTCGGGCGGTGGCTGGGGTCTTGGGCGGGGTGGGCTGCAAGGGGTCCTGCACCCGCAGGGAGACCGAGCCGAGCACGATGCGGTCCCCCGCCTTCAGGCGTGCGCCCTCGGTGCGTTTCCCGTTGACGATGCAGCCGAAATCCGAGCCCAGGTCCTTGAGGGCCCAGCCGCCACCCTTCAGGCGTCCGATCGTGCAGTGCACCGCCTCGATGCCCTGTCCCTCGATGCAGACGTCGACGCGTTCACGGTCGCTGCCCAGGACGAGCTTGCCCTTCGCGGGCAGCTCGATGGGTGGGCGGCCCGGAAGTTCGAGTACGAGCCGCGTGGTCATTCGGTCGGCTCCCGCTCCAGATCGCCGACCCCCTCTAGACCGCCAACCCCCTCCAGACCGCCAACGATGTCCCGGCCGACCCGCACCAGCGTGCTACCGGCGGCGATCGCCTCCTCCAGGTCGCCGCTCATCCCCATCGAGAGGCCCTCTCCCAAGGGCGCTCCCTCGCTGCGGAGGCGCAGGGAGAGCTCTCGGGTCATCTCGAAGACGGTGGGGGCCTGGGCCCCTTCCCGAGCGGGGGAGATGGCCCTCGGACCCATCGCCATCAAGCCGACCGCCGTGAGGTGGGGGGAGGCTGCGACGATCTCCAGGACCTGGGGGATCTCGGCGGGATCCAGGCCGGTCTTGCGCTCTTCACCGGTCAGTCCAACCTCGAGGTAGCACTCCAGGGTGCGCCCCTCCTCGGCGCAGATGCGGGCCAGGGTGCGGGCCAGGCGTGGGGAGTCGAGGGAGTGCAGGACGCCCGCGTGGCGAACGACCGAGCGGGCCTTGTTGCGCTGCAGGTGGCCGATGAAGTGCCAGCGCACCCCCTCGACGGCTTCCGCCTTGGCTTGCAAGCCCCTGCTGCGGTTCTCGGCCAGCTCCCTCTCGCCCAGCTCCAAGAGGGCCTGGGCCACCCGTGGCGAGACCGATTTCGTCACCGGCAGGAGCTGCACCCCGTCCTTGCGGCCGGCGGCCTCCAGGGCGCGCCCGATCCGGGTGCGGACCCGCTCCAGATTGGAGCGCAGGGCTGGGATCATCGTGTCGATCGGGGTCACGGGCAGCGAGGCTGTGACGCTCCTTCTCCCGGAAGCGGGAGGAGGGCGTCAGCAAGAGACTATCCCTCGTCGCCGTCCCTGTCACCGACCTTGGGGAGCCGGGGGACTCTCCGCCGATCCGCCGGGGTTCACCCAGGGGTCCATTCAGCCCACGGAGAGCGAACCGGACCGGCTCCCCTTCACCCGATGCTGCTCCAGGCGCAGACGGATGCGGTCGCCGGTCGCTCGGCTGATGCGCCGGGGGTCGCAGGGGCGGACTCCTGCCACCCACAGGAGTTCTTCGCGGGGGCCTGCGTTCCAGGTGACGAGCCACACCGCTCTCCGCTGGAGCGCCGGAATACCCGCATCCCGCAGGAAACGTCCCAAGGGGCGCGACCCGGGGGCTCCCAAGGGGTGGAAACGGTCACCGGCACGGGGGGGACGGACCGCCAGCGGTCCGTCGATTCCGGCCGCGTCGAGCTCGACCTCACAGGGGTCGGTCGGCACCGGACGCCCTGGATCGGCTGCGATCCGTTCGACCCGGATGGAGCGTCCGTCGGGCAGGAGGATTCGGCCGGGGATCGGAAGGAGGAGCGCTCTTGGACCCTCGGATGGAGCCCCTTCCGCGGAGGCGGTACCCGCCTGGGGGGGGACCCCGGGAGAGCCGCTCTCACGGCCGGCTGCGCGGCCGTGCTGGAGGGGCGGCGTGAGCAGGAGGTCGCGCGGGCGCAGGTGCAGGGTCCAATCCCCCGGCAGGGTGCGGCGGGTGACGCGGCCGGTGTGCAGGTCTTCCTGCAGCTCCTCGAGGAGGGAGCGTGAGGGGGCGTGGCCGGTCCCCTCGGTGAGCAAGCGCCACAGGGCCCGGCGTTGTAGGGGCCCGGCCAGCTCCCGCAGGGAGTCGCGCTCGAGGCAGGCGGAGGGCTGGGATTGCTCGCTCTCCACCGCCGCTGCATGGTCGGGGGTGGACCAGGCGAGATGGGCCGTTCGGCCGGCGAGCTCCTCCTCGAACCGTTCGACCGCTCCGGCGAAGGCGCGCAGGCGCTCGATCCCATCGGGGCCGCAGGTCCGTTCGATCTCGGGGAGCAGACCGCTGCGAACGCGGGTGCGCGTGAAGCGCGGATCGGAGTTGGAGGAATCCTCGCGCCACTCCAGCCCGGCGTCCCGCAGGAGGCGGCGCACCTCCTCGCGCCGCATGGCGCGCAGGGGCCGCACGACCTGGATGCGCTCCTCCCGGCTCGCGCCCAGGGCGCTGCCCAGAATGGAGCGCGGTCGGGGGCCGGAGAGGCCAGCCAGGTCCGTGCCGCGCATCCAGCGCTGGAGCAGGGTCTCGAGGACGTCGTCCTCGTGGTGGCCGGTCAGGATGGTCTTGAACCCGCCGGAGCGGGCCTCGTCCGCCAGGGCCCGGTAGCGGGCCTCCCGGGCGCGGGCCTCGAGGCCCGCCCCCTCGGGGTCGAGCTCGATCCGACGCCGGGCAAAGGGCACCGAGAGCTTGGCGCAGAGGCGGGCGCAGAAGGCGGCGTCGTCCTCGGACTCGCTGCCGCGTAGGCCGTGATCGACATGCACCGCCAGGATGCGGGGCCGGGGCCGGGCCTGGGCCAGGACATGCAGCAGGAAGACCGAATCCGCCCCTCCGGAGAGGGCGAGCACGGCGGGTTGCCGGGCGGAGATTCCGGCCGCCCGGCAACCCGCCGTGCTC
>JALWOP010000144.1 GCA_027083445.1 Planctomycetota bacterium
GGGGGGAAGAGGCGATGAAGGGGACTTTGGACGCGGGGGAGGACGCGGTTTGGGACGTGGGTGGAGGTCATCGTCGTCTACGGGCTGCGGTGACCGAGGAACTCTTGGTTCGTGCGGATTTCGGGGGCGCCCTCTAGGTTGGTGGGTATCGGAGGATTGGCGGAAAGTATGCGCGTAGTGCCCTTTCGGGTTTCGGATTGCCGGAAGTCGGTGCAGGTGCGCTCGACGGGTTCCTGCTTTCACCGCAAGAAAGGCACCGGGCGGAATTCGTGCTCCGCGGCAGCCTGGTGAATCGACTTGGTGCCTCTGCCGGCTCCGGCGAAACACAGTCGTTGGATTCAGCCCCGGGGGGTACGCCGTTTTGGCTTCATCTGGTGCGGTGCTCCTCCTCGGGCTGGTCGGCCAACGTGACCGCCCCGCTGGCGGCTTTGCTTGCGGCCGCAGACCCGAAACCGACCGCGACTCAGCTACGCTGCACACTGCCGACCGGGACGGGATGGAAGTCGTCATCGACGGCCACCATGGTCACCTCCGCCTCGGTGACATAGGCGTGCTCGCCACCCCCGAAGCGGCGCTGCGCCCAGACGGCGACGTGCACCGTGATCGAGGTGCGCCCGATGCGGTGGGTTTCGGTGAAAAAGGAAACCAGATCCCCCACCCGCACCGGTGCCTTGAAGTCGACCTTGTCCATCGAGACCGTGACGATCTTCGAAGGGTGGTGCTTGTGGGCCTCGATCGCTGCCGCGAGGTCGATCTGCGAGAGGATCACCCCTCCGAAAATCGTCCCGAGCGCGTTGGTGTCGCGGGGCATCATCACCTGGCGGATGGCGGGGACGGCGTGCTCGGGGTATTGGCTGGTCATGACAGTTGCTTCCTCGCCCAAGCCTGAACACGCTCCCCCAGTTCGTCCAGGGCTCCCCGGAAGAAGTGGTCGGCCTGGGGAATCTCTTCGATCGACATGCGCTGCGCCAGCTCGGGAAAGCGCTCGAGGAGCACCTGCCGGGTTCCGAAAGTGTCCTCGGCAGCCATGACGATCAGCCCGGGCACCGCGAGATCCAGCAGGGGCCGACACCCATAGACCCCCACCGGCGGAGCGACGAGCAACACGCGCTCGAGCCGCTCCCCCTCGCGCGCCGCCAGTCCCAGGACGGTGCGCGCTCCAAAGGAGAACCCGCCCGCCCACAGGGGCAGTCCCGGCCGCAGAGCCTCGAGCCAGTCCAGAGCGGCAGCCAAATCCTCCTCCTCGCCACCCTGCCCGTCGTGAACCCCCTGGGAGCGGCGTACTCCGCGAAAGTCGAAGCGCAAGACATCCAGGCCCGCCGCCTGGAGAGCGCGCGCCGAGCGGAAGACGACCGTGCTGTTCATGTTGCCCCCATGGGCGGGGTGGGGATGGCAGAAGACCGCCGCGGCCCGGGCCGGCTCCTCGCTCTCCCACAGCTCGCCGTGTAAACGCCCGACCGGACCCTCGATCCAGACTTCCATCGCGAGAGTCTAATCCGCCTACTCGATCTCCAGACGCCGGAGCTTGGTGTAGAGGCCCGCGCGACTGATACCGAGCAACTCCGCCGCCAGGGAACGCTTGCCCCCCGCCGCCCGCAGGGCACGCTGGATCGCGGCGCGCTCCACGTCCTCGAGAGCCAGGGAGGCGGGCATCGGATCACTGCCCAGACCCGGGGAAGCCGTCCGCACGAGGGAGGCATCCTCGACCCGCTCTCCCTTCGCCAGGAAGAAAAGCCGCGCCACCTCGTTGGAGAGTTCGCGTACCTCTCCGGGCCAGGGCCTGCGGGCCAAGGCGGAGAGCACGGCTCGACCGAAGCGGACCCTTCGCCCATGGCGTGCGGCCAGACGATGCAGGAAATGTTCGACGAGCAGCGGGATGTCCTCGATCCGCTGCGCGAGCGAAGGTGCGACGATCTCGACCGCGTTGAGCCG
Source organism: Planctomycetota bacterium (assembly GCA_027083445.1). Taxonomy (GTDB): domain Bacteria; phylum Planctomycetota; class UBA1135; order UBA1135; genus JALWOP01. Next base: position 1,933 of record JALWOP010000144.1, read on the forward strand.
GTAGTACAGATCGGAGCGAAAGCGACCTTCCCGGGTCAACTTGGGGAGCGAACGATTGGTCGCCGCCACGATGCGCACATCCACTCGGCGCGTACGACTCGAACCGACAGCCCGCACCTCGCCGCTCTCGATCACGCGCAGGAGCTTGGCCTGCAGGCCCAGGGGCAAGTCGCCCACCTCGTCGAGAAAAAAGGTCCCCCCATGTGCGGCAACGAAAAGCCCGTCACGGTCCTCGACTGCGCCGGTGAAGGCTCCGCGCTCGTGGCCGAAGAGTTCCGACTCGAGCAGGTTTTCGGGTAGGGCCGCGGCATTGACGACCACGAAGGGACCATCGGCACGTTCGGAGTGGGCGTGCAGTGCGCGCGCGATCAGGTCCTTGCCCGTCCCCGAAGGCCCACTGACCAGCACCGAGAGCTGGGTAGGAGCGACACGCTGGATCGCCGCATGAACCTCTTGGATCGCTGCACTCTCCCCGATCAAACCGCCGATGGGTGGGACCTCTCCCTGCCGGCGCAACTTGGCACGGGCACGGTCGAGTTCATCCTCCTGAAGCTCGAGCCGCCGTTCCAAACGCCGATTGAGCTCCACGATCCGCTCGCGCTGACGCAGGGTTCCGATGGCGATCGCTGCCTGGTCGGCCAGGGCCGCCACGGTCTCGAGGTCACGCTCATCGAAAGTCGCTTGGGAGCCGCGTTGATCGAGATAGAGCGCTCCACTCACACCATCCTCCCACTCGAACGGTACGCACAGGACGGCGTGCAGGTCGAGTTCGCGAACGCTGCGCTGCTGTTCGAAGCGCGCGTCACTCAAGGCGTCGACGATGCGCAGGCCCTGGCCCCGTCGTACCGCCTCGAGGACGACACCCGTGGAGAAGTTCTCCTCCCCCTCGGCGTTCGGGTCGAAGGGCCCGCGCGAGATGCGGGCCTCGACGCGCTCCCCATCGAGCAGGACCAGGAACCCACGCTCCGCCCCCGTCGCCTCCTGGGCCATGGCGACGATGCGCTCGAGCAACTGTTCCAGGTCGGTGCTGCGCGCCATGGCCCGGTTGCACTCGACGAACCAGCCGGCCCCCAGGGCCCCTTCGCGGGAGCGCTGGGCGGCCCGGCTGAGGGTATCCAAGCGCTCGAGGAGGGTCTCGCCAAGCTCGGCTGCCACCCCCTCGAGCAGGGCCTCTCCCAGGGCATCCGCGGCTGCACGGGCCCGGCGGCGATCGGAGGGTGTCCCTCCGCGTGCCACGTGGGTCGCCACCGCCCGTGCCAGATCGATGCGACCCAGCCGTTCGAAGGCCTCCATCAGAGCAGGCCCCATGCGCCCCTCGGGATCGCTCTCACCCAGCCGCCAGGCGAGCTCCACCTCACGGTCGGCTCCGGCGCGGGCCGCCAGGCTGCGGGCGGTCGCAATCAGGTCGGCGTCGGCCCCATCCAGTGCCAGGCCGAAGAAGGCCAGGCGCAGCGCCTCGGAGATCTCCCCCGGCGCATTCTCCTCCGCGAGGGCGGCGCGCACCTCCGCCAGGGCACTCGCCCGCTCCTCCATGACCCAAGCCAGGGTGGCCCGCGCCCTGGCGAGGAGTAGGCGCGGCAAAGAGACGCCGCAGCGCTCCAGATCCGCGAGCATCTCGCGGGCACGATCGCTATCTCCGAGCAGCGACCAAGCGATGACGCGGTGCAGGTCGAGAACGACTCGCTCGGACTCGTGTCCTCCCCGAACGAAGACCTCGGCGGCGGCAGCTCCCTCCTCGAGAGCGGCGCCCACCCGACCCGACTCCAACAGGACCAGAGCCAAGCTGGCGCGACTCGAGGCCTCGCCAAAGCTGTCCCCGAGCTGGCGCCGCAACACGCGGGCGCGCTCCAGGTGACGCCGCGCCCCTTCGAGGTCGCCCAGATCGCGCTGGATCACACCCGTGTTGTTCGCCGCCAGGGCCCGCCCCTTGAGATCGTCGGCCAGGGCGAACTGGAGTCCCGCCTGCTCCAGGGCTTTCGCGGCACCGACGAGGTTCCCGGTCCTCCGCAGCAGGAATCCGCGGTTGAGAGCCGTGCGCCCGAGCAGGGTCGGATCCCCCGCGCTGCGCGCACGCTTCTCGGCCTGCTCCAACTCCTGGGCCGCTTCCTCGAAACGACCCAGCCGGACGAGCGCTCCGAAGCGCAGGTTGTGGATCGCGCCGGCCGGTTCGTCCTCGTCCTCCGCTCTTGGACGACCGTCGATCTGGGCCAGGGCGCCCTGGGGATCACCGCCGAGGAAGCGGGCGTAGCCCAGTCCGAGCACCGCCCGCAGGCGGGTGGGCTCGTCGCGGGCGCGGTCCAGCACCCGTTGATAGGCGCGGCGCGCCTCCTCCCCCCTTCCCGCCGATTGCTCGGCTTGGGCGAGGACCAGGAGTGCCGCCGCGGGCCAACTCTCGACCTCGTCGCCGAAAACCTCCACCAACCGGCCGCGCGCACGGGCACTGTCGAGCTGGGCCAAGTCGAGGCGCGCGAGCAGGGGAGCTGCCGCGGCGGGGGAATGCCGTGCGACCCGGCGGGCGATCTCCCGCGCAGCGGCATGCCGGCCCGCGCGAACCTCCGCCTCCGCCAGGGCCAGGGCCCGTGACGCGGCGGCCTCCAGCTCCTGGGAGGTCGCCCCGTTCATGATGGCGAGGACACGCAGGGGAGCGGGAAGCCCCTCCCGCGCGAGCAACCCTTCGAGTCGAGCGCAGCTCGGCGCGACCGCACCGCCCAGGAGCGCGCGCGCTCCCTCGGCCACTCCGGGCTTGGGCATCCATTCTCCGTCGATGAGTCCCCGGGCCTTCAGGATGAGCCCAAGATCGAGGATGCGTGTCGGCGAGCACTCCAAGGCCTGCGCCAATAGCCCTGGTGGATCGGCGCCACAGTAGACGAGGTCGCACAGCGCGAGCACCTCCAGGGCGGGGGGATCGAGACCCGCCAGGACGGGATCGTCCTGGGGACCTACTTCCGCCTCCTCCGGCCAGCGATCGACGAGTGGAATCCAACCCGCGTCCCCCGAGCCGAGGAGCCCGAGCTCGGGAGCGAGCCGCAGACCTCGATCGACTCTCCCCTGGCGTCCCTGCGCCCAGCGGTGGAGCCCGGCGGCCAGGCCGGCTGTCGCCCGTGGGGAGGCGCCGAGGGTGATGCGTTCCAGATGCTCCTCCAGAGCCTCCAAGGGCAGAGCTCCCAGCATTACGACCTCATGCGTGAGCCCCTCGACTTCCAAGGCCCGTACCAGGGCGGAACGATCCTCTGCGCCGATGACCGCGACCGCAGGCTTCTCCGCCAGGGCCTGCGCCAGCTCCACAGCGGTGTGGCCGCGCCCATCGATGACGGTGACCTCGGCACGATCCCCCGCGGGGACGCAAGCCAGACAGAGGTCGGTCTCGCGCAGGACCGCGGTCAGCTCTTCGGGGTCCTCGACGCACAGAAGCCAGCGCCCACCGCGGGCGCGTACCCGTTCGGCCAGCTCGCGCAGAATCCCATGACGCCCGGCCAGGGGGGGTAGGGCGAGGCTGGGTGGATCGAGCGGTCCATCCTCGAGCCACCCCAGAGCGGCACGCGCGTCGGCCGGCCGATCCTGGGGACGACGCCGCACGAGCCGCTGGATGAGCGGGGCCAGGACAGCGGGAAGACGCGAGGGGTCGAGGCCGCTCGCCTTCCAAAAATCGTGTCCGGGAAAGCGCGTGGCCAGCGCCAGGGGCGGATCACCGAGCAGACCCAGAGCGAGGGTCACCCCCAGCGAAAAGAGGTCGGCCGCGGGACCGTGGGGGTGTCCCAGCCGTACCTCCGGCGCGAGGTGCAGGACCGTACCCGCCGCCCCGGCTCCCGACTCGGCGACCAGGTCCAGGTCCACCAGATGGGCTGCGCCATCCGAGACGACGATGTTGGGCCCGCGCAGATCTCGATGGACGAGTCCGGCCCCATGGAGCTGGGCCAGGGCGCCGAGCACGTCCCGAGTCCAGGCGAGGGCCATCTCCGGGTCGGCCTCCCCGAGCAGCTCGTCGAGGGTGCTGCCCTCGAGCCAGGGTCGCAGGAGCCAGGTGCGCCCCTCCTGCTCACCGCTCCTCTCGGTGGTGATCAGCCGGGGGTGCTGCACCCGGGAGAGGACTTCGCGCTCCGCCTCGAGCGCCCCGCGCTCGGGGGCCCAGCGCAGGACCCACTCCCTCCCCTCCAGCCGAACCCGGAAGACCCCCTCCCCGAGCTCCTCCAGGACCTCGAAGGGGGCTCGCGGGGCATCTGATCGTTTCGTGGACATACCAGCGTCCACTATCCATACATCGCCCTCCCCTGCTTGGCCAGAACCCAGCCGGGTTTTGTATTCAAATCAGACAGTCCTGGGGCTCTAGGGCTCACTCCTCCTGCGCATAGCCGATCGCGCGCAGATCCTGCAGATCCCCCTCGTCCAGGGCCCGCATCCGGCCCCAGGTGCGCCGGGAAAGGCGCTCCGCCAGCCACTTCGCCTCCTCCCCGGGACGGACGAGGGGAGGGCCGGATGCGGGGGAGTGCTCGGTGGGATCGACCGTGAGGTCGTAGATCGAATCGGTGCGCTCCGCCTCGCCGAGTTCCCCATCGAGGAGGGCCAGCACATCCTCCCGGGAAAGATCCCCCCGCTCCCCCCCCAGCTCCAGCTCCGTTTCTCCATCGACCTCGACCCCAATCC
>JALWOP010000145.1 GCA_027083445.1 Planctomycetota bacterium
CCCCCTCGACCACCCCCGCCAACCCCTCGAGCAGATGGGCGAGCCCCTGGACGTGGAAGTGGTTGATGCGCTGGATCCACTCCAGCTTCTGCCCATCCCCTCCGTGGTGGGAGATCGAGTGGTGCCCCTCGCTCACTCCGAGTTCCCGGTAGGGTCGGTTGGAACCCTCGTTGAAGGTCATGAAGGTTGCCACGCGGGTACTCCCGGTCCGCAGAGCGAGGACGAGCACATCGGCGAAGAGCCGCAGGCGCTCCGCGATCGACTGGGCCGACTCATCTGGACGGGCGGAGTCGGGTACCGACTCGACGCGGCCCTCGGCCTCGAGGGCCAAGCGGCGTTCCAGCTCGCGCACGGCGGTCTCGTACTCCTCGAGTTTGCGGCGATCCTCCCGCCCCAGTCCCCGCGCCAGACGGCGGACATCCTCCCGCACGAAGTCCAGCACACTGCGCCGGCGCCGCTCGCGCTCCCGTGCCTCGCGGCTGGCCCCGATCCCCAACCCGGCTCGAAAGAGGCGATCGAAGAGGAGCCCTGGATCACTCGTCTTGGGAACGGGGGTGCTCTCCGAACTCCAGGAGATGTGACCCGAGTAGGCGCAGGAGTAGCCCGAGTCGCACTGACCGGCCGCACGCCCGGCGTCGCAGCCCACCGCGATGGAGGGGAAGCGGCTGCCCCGGCCCAGGGTGCGCGCCGCGACCTGATCGACCGATACCCCGAGCCCTACCCGCCCCTCGCTCTTCAGGGGCTGCACCCCGGTGAGCCAGACCGCCGCGGCACGGGCGTGGTCCCCCGGTCCGTCCCCGTTGGCCTGCGCGTGGTGATGGGCCAACCCCGAGATGACGGTCAGGTCCCCCCGCAGCCCCTCCAGGGGTTCGAGAATCGGGGGCAGGGGTCCCTCGAAGAGGCCCTCCCGCTCCGGGGTCCAAGCGGGCATGTGAATGCCGTTGGGCACGTAGACCCAGAGCATGCAGGCCGGCTTCGGGCCCGCAGGCGCGAGGGCCTCCAACCAGGGCAGGGGCCAGGAGAGGGACCGGGAAAGGGACCAGAGGGCTGCGCTGCCCCTCAGCAAGGCGCGACGCGTGAGGCCCGACCCGTTCCATCGTTCCCCGGCCATGCTGCGACCCTAGTGTCCCTCTCCTCTCCCGGGCAAGCGGCTGCGGAAGGGCTCGCTCTCCGCCACCGCCAGGACGAGGTCCCCCAGACCGGGGTCGGGTCCGAGCCTTTCCAGCAGGAGTCGCACCGCGCGCCGATCCCCCCCGGTCAGGGGACGCCCCAGGGCATAGACCAGGAGCCGCTCGGTCAAGTGACGCCCCAGGCGCGGGTCCCCCACCAGGAGTTCCACCAGGCCGCCGAGCCCCTCGAAGCGCCGGCCGTCCGGCAGCACTCCGCTGCAGTCGATCGGGAGTCCCCCCTCGTGGGTCCGGAGACGCCCGATTCCATCGAACCCCTCGAGCCCCAGCCCGAGGGGGTCCATGCGATCGTGGCAGACGGCGCACTCCGCACGGGCGCGGTGCTCGGCCAACTGCTCGCGGATCGAAGGGGCTCCCCCCTCCACTCCCCCCCCGAG
>JALWOP010000146.1 GCA_027083445.1 Planctomycetota bacterium
TCATCGAGGAGACACTGAGCACGATCCGTGTACCACGGAGCGGTTCGGGCCGTCCCAGGAGTCGCCCAGATCGTCTGATTGCCGACAAGGCTTACGACAGCGATCCGTTGCGGGAACGCTTGGGGAAACGCTTGGGGAAACGCGGTATCAACTTGATCGTCCCTCATCGTTCCAATCGCCGTCGCCCGAAGACTCAGGACGGGAGAAGCCTCCGTCGGTACAAGCGCCGCTGGAATGTCGAGAGGACCTTTGCCTGGTTCCAGAACTACCGTCGGCTTGGAGTGAGGTGGGAGCGCAAGGCCAAGCTCTATCTCGCTTTCATTCATGTCGCCTGCATCCTTTTGACATTGCGTGCCTTATGAGACCGCTTCTAGGCAGAACGCCTGCTTGCGCAGCCTATCGGGCTGTGCTGCGAGATCGCTTCCGACCGGACAGCGTACTTCAAAAACAACATTCCCGACGGGCTGACCATCTTTGGACTCCCCGCGGTGCACGTTCGGTGACCGCGCTCGAACAACGCGCTCGAATGCCTGAATCTTGTAGTCAGGCTTAGCCCCCGTGTCGCAAGGCTCATTCCGAACGCCGCACCCCTGCTCCGTCTCGTCAGCACTGTCGCAATCGAGGTTTCCGAGGAGTGGGAGAGCAGATTCATCTACCTCAGCATGGACATCGAGGGAGGGTCTGCACCGCGTCTGTTGCTCGCCCCTCAACGATCCCCTCTCCTGCACTCTTCACCTCCTCATTCTCTTTTATCTTAATGTGTGTGTCATAGTCAAGGTACCCACCAGGATGATCTTCGCTGGCAGTTGTAGGATACGTTTCTTGCGACTTGGCTGGGAGGTCTGGGGATCCGCGGCAGGCTACTGCCCTGCGGGCCACCGCGAGACAGGGAAGCCCCATCGTTTGGTGCTCTCGTATTCGGCTTCTCGGAGCGAGAGAGAGGCACCTCCACCTGGCAGGAGGTCTTATGCCCCCAGGAATCGGAACAGAAAGGGGCTCGCTGAGGTCCAGCCTGGAGTAAGTTCGCTTGGGTCATCCCGGTTGGACCCCCCGACTCACCCTGCACTGCCTGCGGCCAGGGAGGAATACTGAGGCCGGCAACTCGTAAGGCCCTTTGTCCCCGTGCAGTCCGAGTCCATCCCCGTCGGGATTCGGAAGGATCCTCCGGTCGAACGAACTCGATGCGCTCCCCTAGCGAGGTCCAGGGCGGGAACGAGGCGTCCTCTCAGCGCACCACCTTGAAGCGGCCTCCCGAGTCCTTGGAGAGCCAACGCAGCAGTTTGGCGCCCTGGCCACCGAGAGAGATGGTGTGGATGCGTACCTTGCGGGCGGTGTTCCAGCGGGCGACCTCTTGGCGGATGCCGGCCGGGTCGACGATCTTGCCGGCGCTGGGGATTCCGTCGCTGAGCAGGTAGATCGTGTCGATCAAGGGATCGTCGAAGGCGGCTTCCAGGGCGTCGTAGATCGCAGTACCACCCGCTGCGGTCTGCCGACCGACATACTCCAAGCTCCCCGTGCGGTTGCGCTTGGTCATCTCCACCAGCTTGCCCCCCCACGGCAAGC
>JALWOP010000147.1 GCA_027083445.1 Planctomycetota bacterium
CGCAGCGGGGTCAGCAAGGCCTGCCGTTACGAACCGGACATCAACCCCAGCTATGCGGAACTGGCCGCGCACTATGGGGTGGCGGTCGTGCCCGCGCGGGTACGAAAACCGCGTGACAAGGCCAAGGTGAACCGCCCCGGGTATTCCGGAGACTGTTTTGTTTGAGTCAGGCCGCCTTGGCTGACTCCTCCTGTTGGCGATAATACGCCGCCTCCAACTCCGCCGGTGGCACATTGCCGATCGGCTCCAGTAACCGCCGGTGGTTGAACCAGTCCACCCACTCCAGGGTGGCGTACTCGACCGCCTCCATGTTCTTCCAGGGACCCCGCCGGTAGATAACCTCGGCCTTGTACAGGCCGTTGATCGTCTCCGCCAGCGCATTGTCGTACGAGTCACCCCGGCTGCCGACGGAGGCTTCGATACCTGCCTCGGCCAATCGCTCCGTATAGCGCACCGATAGGTACTGGCAACCCCGGTCGCTGTGATGCACCAGACCCTCCGTGTCCCGGCGAAACCACAACGCCTGCTCCAGCGCATCCAGCACCAAGTCTGTCTTGAGCGAGCGTGAGACACGCCAGCCCACGATCCGGCGGGCATAGACATCCACGACAAACGCCACATAGACGAAGCCCGCCCAGGTCGCCACGTAAGTGATGTCCGCCACCCAGAGCTGGTTCGGGCGGGTCGCGGTAAACTGCCGGTTCACCCGATCCAACGGACGGTCCGTCACCTCGTCCCCAATCGTCGTCCGGCAGCGGCGACCCCGAACCACGCCACGCAGTCCCTGGGACCGCATCAGACGCTCCACCGTGCAGCGTGCCACCCGGAACCCCTCACGCTTCAACTGACGCCAGACCTTCCGGGCACCATACACCTGGAAGTTCTCTTCCCAGACCCGCCGGACCTCGCTCGACAGCGCCTGATCGCGCTTCACGCGCGGCGACAGCCGTTCCGGGTCGGCCTCGCGGGCCTTGTGCTCGTAGTACGTCGACGGGGCGATCGGCAACACCGCACAGATCGGCTCGACCCCGTAGCGCCCCTTGTGAGCGTCGATGTACGCGATCATCTCTTCAGTTTGCGGTCGAGCTCCGCCTGGGCAAAAAAAGCCGAGGCCGTCCTCAGAATCTCGTTGGCCCGCTTCAGCTCCCGGTTCTCCCGCTCCAACGCCTTGAGCCGCTCGCGCTCTGACGTCGTCAGACCCTCACGCAACCCCTGGTCACGCTCGGCCTGCCTTACCCATTTCCGAAGCGTCTCCGGCGTACAGCCAATCTTGGCCGCAATGGAGGCCATCGCCGCCCACTGTGAATCATGTTCACCCTGGTGCTCGAACACCATGCGAACCGCCCGTTCCCGGACCTCCGGGGAATATCTCTTGTTCGTGTTCATGACTCTATCCTCTCAAGAAATAGAGTCTCCGGTAAACCCGGGGCGGTTCATCCGTGCTTTCGACAAAACGCTTGACTGCCCGGCTACGATGAACCGGATGACCATCTACGATGAGAAAGACCGGACGTGTCTCGTCATGCAGCAGGCGCTTGAGAAACTCGATGAAGCGCGCAGCGT
>JALWOP010000148.1 GCA_027083445.1 Planctomycetota bacterium
CCGAGCCCCAAGCCCGCCCCCCAGGTGGGCTCCACCAGGAGGGAACCCGCCAAGACGAGCAGGCCGAAGCGTAGGGAGCGGCTGATCCAGCCGCTAGCCTTGCCCAGGGCGACGCCGAGCAGGCCCCCGGCACCCGCGAGCATCAGGATCACGCCCATCATCCTGGCTGCGCCGGGAAAGCTGACGTCGCCCATGGAGGGCATTCGCGTGGTGGACAGAGCGAACGCCGCCAATACCACGAAGAGGGGCCCCAGGGGAAACTGCGAGCCGCCGCCGTCTACTTTCATCGTCCCAGCTCCTCGGCCGCGATGGGCCGTTTACCGATGGCGGGCCCCCGCCACTGAATCTCAAACCTACTTCCCTCGGAACGCAGGACTTCAACCCGTAGCCGATGCCAACCGGCAGCAAGCCCGATCTGACCCATCGTTTCCGAAGGACCATGGCAGTCTAGCAAATCCTCCCCTCCGACCTCCAAGCGCAGCTCCCGCGCTCCCGCGGCGAAGAAGGAGTAGATCCCCCCGCGGGGGGCGTGGATCAATCCCTCGAGGAGCAGAGCCCCTGCCGACAGTTGGCTCGCGGCATCCAGATCAGCAACAAGGAGCTGCTCGACTCCCTCCGCTTCCCAATCGACCGCGTCCAGGCCAGAGGCCGCCCCGCTCCAGGCACGCACGGCAAGCCCCGGCGTCGCCCCCTGCGCATCCGGGGGTGGAAGGGTCTCTTTGGTATAGGCGCGCAGCCGGACACTCACGGGTACCAGCCCCTCATCCCCCTCGCACCAGGCGAGAGCGGTCACGACGCAGGGCCGATCGATGGACAGCGGAGAGGTGTAGAGCGCCGATGCCGCGGTAGGCCGCGTTCCATCCAGGGTATAGCGCACGAGCGCGTCGGGGTTGGAGGTCGAAAAGCGCACCCGCGTGGCCCCCATGAAGACGCGCTCATCCGCATGGATCTCCACCTCCGGAGGAGCGGTGTACAGGCCGATGGTCGCCAGGGCAGGAGCACCCTTCGCCTCGTTCACGATCAGCCGCAGGGCCTGGTAACGTCCCGGCGGGATTCGCCGCAGCCGCCACGTGCCGATCGTCCCGCCGCCAGGCAGATCCACCCAGAGGTTGTCCCTCTGGGCCTTCAGCTCGTAGGAGGTGATGTGTCCCGCGGCCTCCGGCGGCTCGCAGAGGAGCAGCGTGTCGATCACGATGGCTCTTGGGAGGACCAGATCGACGAAGCAACGGCTGGTTCCGGGAGGGGCCTGCCAGAAGCTTCCCGGATCACCGTCGTTCAGGGCCTGGGGCGGGTGATCGGGGAGGGCGTGCGAGGCCAGGGGCCGGCAGCCGCTGGCCCAGTCCTGGTCCAAGATGCGCCGACGCAGGGTCGCCAGTTGCCCGAGGAGCCCACGCTCCGCCCCGGCGATGTTCCCCCCCTTGTCGAGAGGCAGGATGAGGGTCAGGGGCTCGCCGGCACCGACCGTTGCGAAGTAGAGCTCCTCGAGCGCCTTGAAATCGGGCGGCATGGCCCTTGGATGCGGATCGAGGCGGGTGGCTTCGACTCCCCCGCCGCCGGCCTCGAGCAGGGGAAAACGCCGCAGCTCGGTCGGCGTCAGAACCCAAAGCGTGCTCAATCCGGCCGCCTGTGCCTGCTCCAACCACGGACGGACCGGCCTCTCATCGGCTGCGGTGATCCAGGCACCGATGGGAGGCTCGCCGACGGGGATCGGGCCCGGTGGATTCTGTCCCCCGATGGGGGTCGGGATTGCAAGAGCTGCGAGGAAGAGGAAGACGGCAGCGCTCATCTGGCAGAGTCTACCCCGATGCGGCAACGCCTCCGCGCAAATCGATCGGGCCGGATTCCTCCCCCCTCAGGCCGCTGCCTGCCCCCCTAGCCGGCGCTGCCGAATGACGTCCAGCGCTGCCTCGCGGTAGGCCTCGGCAAAGGTCGGGAAGTTGAAGATCTGGTCGACGAAGACATCGACCCCCAGTCCGCCCACGCGCGCCATCTGTCCCAGGTGGACGAGTTCCACCGCCCCTTCGCCCACGATGTGTACGCCGAGGATGCGCCGGCCCTCTGCATCGGTGACCAGCTTGAGCAGTCCTTGCTCAGCCCCATTGATGCGCGCGCGGGCCAGCCCACCAAACTCGGCTCGCCCGACGATGATCGCATCCCCGTGCCGCTCACGGGCTGCCGCCTCGGTCAGGCCGACAAAGGCCAACTCGGGGATCGTGTAGATCCCGGCCGGGATGTCCTCCGGAGCCGGCCCGGGGTCGACCCCCAGAGCGTGCCGAACCGCCCGGCGCCCCTGGTTCATCGACGAGGCGGCCAGGGCCGGGGGGCCGATCACGTCTCCGATGGCATAGATTCCCCGCACCCCCGTCTGGTAGTGCTCATCGACCTCGATCAGGCCGCGTTCGGTCAGGCCGATTCCCACCTCCTCGGCACCGAGGCCCCGCACACTAGCGGTACGCCCTTGAGCTACGAGCATCTTGTGGGTGCGAAGAGTGCGTCCATCCTGGAGGTGCGTGACGACCCCGCCGATCCCGTCGTAGGCCACCGAATCGATATGGGCTTCACCGATGAAGGTGCCACCCGCCCCCTCGAACGCGGCACGAAAACGCTGCCCAATGTCGGGATCGACGAAACCGAGGGGCTGGGGGTAGCGATCGATCATCGTCACCGCGACCCCGAGGGTCTGGAAGACCGTGGCGAACTCACTCGCAATCACTCCGGCACCGACGACGGTCAACGACTCGGGCAGATAGATCAGGTCGAGCAGCGAATCGCTGTCGAGGATGTGCTCGTGGTCGACGGGAACGTTCGGTGGAGTGCGCGGCCGGGACCCCACGGCGATGACGATGAACTCGGCGCTCACCTCGCGCGTACTGCCGTCAAGGGTGAGGATCTCGACCCGATGGGGATCACGCAGCCGCGCCCTTCCGCGCTGCAACTCGATCCCCACCTCTAGAGCCTGATCCCGGATCGTACCGGAGTAGCCTGCCAAGACCTCTCCCAACCGGCCCATCAAGCTGTCGACCATCGTGCGAGGACCGAGTTCGGTACAGCCCTTGCCGATCTCGCTGCGCCGAAGAGCAGCCAGGGAGAGAGCGGTCTCGCGCATGGTCTTGCTGGGGATCGTCCCCCGGTGGACGCACTCGCCCCCCAGCTCGCCGCGCTCACAGAGTAGGACCCGCCGACCCGCGGTTGCAGCGGTGTACGCAGCCTTCTGACCGGCCGGACCGGCACCGATGACCACAAAGTCGTAATGATCGCTCACAGGAAAACCCTCGCGAGTTCCATGACCTGGTCGGACTGCCCGAGGAGCTCATCGAGCTCGTCGACATAGAGGCCCAGCTCACCCAGGACGGGATCGCTCCGCACGGCATCGATGGCAGCGGCATCCCCCGCATCCATCGCATGAGCGATGCGGTTGGCTAGACAGACCGTGCGAACCTCATCCGCATGAGCCGTGGCGCCATCCGGCTCGTGGTGCCAAGCGGCGGCCTCGCCGACCCAGGGAGGAAGCTCCCAGACCGCGAGCAGACGTGCTCCAACGGGTCCGTGGAACTCTCCCATCCACTCCTCGACCAGCTCCTCGGCCATGCGCAGGTTCGCGAGCTGCTCGATGCAGCAGAGGGCCTCCAGGACGAGGGGCTTGCCGACGTCGTGCAGGAGGCCCGAGAGGAACGCTCGCTCGACATTGCGGCGGCGGGTGCGGGCGATCTGCCGCGCCCAGGCGGCGGTGATCGCGCTGTGGCGCCACAGAACGGCCAGGCGCTCCTCGTGCCCCGGCAGGTCGAAGACCTGTCCTTGGGCCACGATCGACACGGCGATACCGCAAAGGGTCCCCATCCCCAGGCGGCTGACGGCCTGCTGCAGGGAGACGATCGGCTCCTCCGGCGCATAGGCCGCCGAGTTGGCTACACGCAATACGTGGGAGGCCAGAGCCGGGTCGCGGGTGATCAGGTCCGCGAGGGCCCGAGCATCACACTGGTCGGAATTGCAGGCCGAGAGAACCTGGCTGGCCGATTCCGGCAGGAGCGGCAGCTCGAGGTCGTCGGCGGTGACGGTCGCTTCGAGCCGGGCACGCAGGGTACGCGCCGCGAAGCAGTCCTTGGATATGGTGCGGCTCATGGGGATCTTCCCGAACATCGGCTTCCCAGGCCCCGATCCTGGAACCTACGCTCCTGTTCCCGCCTTGCTACGCTCACTGGCCCGGGGAGAACCCCCTCCGGCCGATCCATGGTGCAAACGTGAAAATCGAGGCCATCTACACCCAGGACCCGGCGACGATCGGGCCCGATGCCCCCCTGGACGAGGCCATTGCCCTGATGGACCAGCACGGAATCCGTCATCTACCGGTCGTCGAGGACGGTCGCTTGCTGGGCATCGTCTCGAACAGGGACCTGCTCGAGATGACCGGTTGGCTGCCGGCGCGCATGCGGCAGCGCTATGCCGCACCGGATGACGGCCGTGCCAAGGTGCGCGATGTGATGCACAGGCCCGTGCAGCGGGTCCACCCCGGGGATGATGCGGTCGCGGTCGCGGCCGAGGCGACCAGCGACGGGCTGGGCTGCCTTCCCGTGGTGGAGGACGATCGCCTACTCGGCATCGTCACCGAGCATGATCTCCTGTGCGCCTTTGGCGAGCACCCCTGTGCCTGCCAGGCCCCGGTCGAGCGCTTCATGACCCGCGAGGTGATCACCATCCAGTCCGGCGACACCCTCGGCACGGCCCGGGAGCGCATGGACAGCCACGGGTTGCGACACCTGCCCGTCGAGGGAGCGGGTGGACTCGTCGGCATCCTCTCGGACCGCGACCTGCGCCGGGAGCACGGCCGCGGGCGCGGACCCGAGGCTTTGGTACGCGAGGCGATGACCCCGGACCCTGTCCTGGCAGACCCTGGGATGCCGGTTTTCAAGGCCGCGACTCTGATGGCTTCGAAACAGATCGACGCCCTGCCGGTCACGAACAAGGACGGGGACCTGGTAGGGATCCTGACCACGGTCGATCTCCTCGACCCCTGTCTGGCCAGTCTGCGCGATGAAGAGAACTGAGGGCCCCTTCGGCGTGTCCCTCGCGGGGACATTCGCGCTGCCGGGCGATTCGGGTTAGGCTCGGGCTGTGCAGAAACTGACCGCCCTGATCAGTACCATCGCCATCGCGGCTCTCGTAATCCTCGGCGGCTGGTGGACCGTCTTCATCCGCAGCCAACTGCTCGAAACCTCCCGTCTGGAGGAGGCCAACGAGAAGTTGAACGAGCAGGTGCGTACCCAAGGTGACGAGATCGAGCAGCTAAACGACGACCTCGAGCTGGCCCAAGCTCGGGTCCAGGAGCTCGAGAAGGCACTCTGGCTCTTGAAGCTCAGCCATCGCGTCGCGCGGGTGACGGTCCTCGACCAACAGGTCGACCCCGCCGATCCCTCCCGCGTACGTACGGTCGTGGAGTTCGTCGAGCTGAATGAGGAGGGTAAGCCCGCCGGTGAGCCGCGCCGCATCGAGATCGAGGGCAAGCAGCTCTACATCGAGGGGTTGGTGATCAAGTTCGAGGACAGCTACGTCGAGGGGGGCGACAGCCTGCGCGGCAGTTCCGTTGCGATCCTGAAGCGGGTCTTTTCCGAGCGGCAGTCTCCCAGCGAGGGCACGCCCCTGGACTCCCCGCGCATGCACCCCCTTCCCAACCAGGACGACAGCGCCTTTGATCCCTTCTACGAGGACCTGTGGGAACGCTTCTGGGACTACGCCAACGATCCCGAGGCAGCAGCGAAGAAGGGCGTGCGCGCCATGCATGCCGAGGCCCCGAGCATCGAACTGCGCTCCGGCAAGACCTATCGGGTGGAGCTGCGCGCCTCGGGCGGTCTCTCGATCCAGGCTGAGCAGTAGGCGCCCCCGACAGACGACGAGATCACGCACGCCAATGTCCTATTGCTCCTATCGACGATGCTGCAGGGTCACAAGGTGATCGAAGACACACTCGAGTCGGTGGTCCAGGTGAAGGGGCCGAGTTTTCGGACACACCTCCTCCGCATGCCCTTACGCTTGAAGATAGCCCTTCCACCCATGCCCCGCATCAGCGAGAACCGGCCCATCGGGGGCCCGCGCCCGGGAGGCTTGGCCTGATGCCTGCTATCCCCGCCATCCTGGTCGGCTACCTCGTCTGGACCTGCATCTGGTTGGCCGCCAACGCCGGCCTGTCCGCAGCCTTTTCCGAAGCCTCCAAGGCCTTCGAAGCCGGGGGTGACCTCACAGATACGGCCTACCTCGCCGCAGCTCTCGCGGTGAGCGTCTGCGCATCCCTCGCCACCGGCGCTGTGGCTGCCCGCATGGCCGACGAGCGGCGCACGGTAGCCCTGATCGGAATCACCCTGCTCTTGTTCCTTAGCGGGGCAGCCATTCAGAAGGCGGTCTGGACCCGCATGCCGCTGTGGTACCACATCACCTTTTTGACGCTCCTGGCACTGGTCCCCGCCCTCGGTGCCCGCCTCCTCGGAGG
>JALWOP010000149.1 GCA_027083445.1 Planctomycetota bacterium
CACCGATCTATGTCACCAACTGAGGTTGACCCGGTTCGGCGGACACCTACCTTGAGGGCGTGAGCCCGGAGTGGAGTGTCTATGTCAAGCACGAGTGAGCGTCGTCCGCGGCGCAAGTTCACCAAGGAGTTCAAGGCCGACGCGGTCGCGATGGTCAACGAGTCGGGTGGCCAGATCGCGAAGGTCGCCCGTGAGCTCAACATCTACGATTCGTCGTTGGGGAACTGGGTCCGTCAGGCCCGAGAGGAGGCCCAAGGAGCGCCCACGGTGGAGGAGCGGGCCGAGATCCGTGAGCTCAAGCGCGAGTTGGAACGGGTGCGCCGCGAGCGCGACATCTTGGGAAAAGCAGTGGCCTACTTCTCGGCAAACGACCCGAGGAACGGGTGATGGCGATCTATTCGTTCATCGCTGAGGAGCAGGCCGACAACGAGGCTGGATTCGGTCGGGGCTGGTCGATCTCGCAGATGTGTCGGGTCTTGGGTGTGTCGCGGTCGGGGTATCACGACTGGGTCGACCGGGAGCCCTCGACGCGGGCGGTGACCGACGCGATGTTGGCGGTCGAGATCGAGGCGATCTGGGAGTGCTCGGACCGTACCTATGGGGCACCCAGGGTGCATCGCTGGCTGCGCAAGCAGGGGTTCAGAGTGGGGCGCAAGCGGGTCGCTCGGATCATGCGGGTCAACGGCTGGGAGGGCGAGACCGGTCGTCGCAAGGTCCGCACCACCGTCGTCGACCGGGGCGCGACAGCCGCTGAAGATCTTGTGAAACGGGAGTTCAACCCGCCCGCCCCCGACCTCACCTGGGCGGGTGACATCACCTACCTGCGTACCGGCGAGGGCTGGCTGTTCCTGGCCACGGTCATCGACTTGTACTCCCGGCGTGTGATCGGCTGGTCCGTCGCGGCTCACATGCGCACCGACCTCGTGTCAGCTGCGCTCGAGATGGCCGTGGCCACCAGAGGAGGCAACGTCAACGACGTGGTGTTCCACACCGACCGCGGATCCCAATACACGTCCCGAGAGTTCGGCGAGCTCTGTGAGCGTCTCGGGGTAGTCCAGTCGATGGGCGCCACCGGAGTGTGCTGGGATAACGCCGCGGCCGAGTCGTTCTTCGGGACCCTCAAGCGTGAGCTCGCGAACCGGCGCCGCTGGGCGACTCGAGCACACGCCCGCCGAGACCTGATCCGCTGGATCGAGGGCTGGTTCAACACCCGCCGGCTGCACTCCTCGATCGACTACTGCTCACCCATCGAACACGAGAACCTGTACTACCGTCACGGCGACGGCATCGCCGCATAACCAACCCGTCCGTCAAACCGGGGCAACCTCAAACCGCGCCCTATGGCGCGCGTTCGGTGACTGTGAGTCTGGTGGTGGCCCGCTGTTTGGTGGTGGGCTGGGGTTGGTGATCGCGAGCGTGACTCTCTTGGTGACTGATGGTGGTGTCTTATCTATGACTTGTCCGCTCGTGGTTACCGGCCCTGAGGTTGACCCGGTTCGGCGGACACCTACCTTGAGGGCGTGAGCCCGGAGTGGAGTGTCTATG
>JALWOP010000150.1 GCA_027083445.1 Planctomycetota bacterium
GGGCGATGGGGGCGCGGTCCATGCGGCGGGCAGGCGACGGGTCCAGGGTGCAGGTGGATTGCAATTTGGGCAATCAAGGACTGCCCGGGGGGGCGCAGGGGGCTGGGGCTCGGATCCCCTCTCCCTGGCCGAGCCCCAGTATATGGAGGGTCCCCGATTCAGCAACACCAAATCTTGGGGGTTGGTTGGTCCGGGTGGGGTTGATTCCGTGGGGGGCAGATGACCCCCCGATCAAGCCCCTGCAATGGCAAGTTGGGCGGATTCCTCTTCGCACTGCGGCCCGCTTCGGGAATCCCGGGGTGGGTCTAGGCTCGGGTCGAGGTCGAACACTCCAAGGAGGAACCCCATGAACCGAGTCATCCCGACCGCCTCTCTCTGTGCCGTCTTCCTTTGCGCCACGGCTTTCGCTGGAGGGGGGGACGAGGTCAAGCTCCTGGCGAGTGATGGAGTTACCGGGGACTACTTCGGCTTTTCGGTGGCCATCTCCGGGTCACGCATTGCCGTTGGAGCGCCCTTCGCGAAGGTGGGTTCGGCGTCGGGTGCCGGGGCCGTCTATCTCTTCGATCGGGACGGGACGGAGTTGACCAAGCTCGTGCCCGACGTGATCCAGGGGGGAGCCTCCTTCGGCTACTCGGTGGCGATGGACGGGGACCTGCTGCTCGTCGGTGCCCCGGGCGTGGGCGGACACGGAACCACCTATCTGTTCGATGCGCTGACGGGTACTCAGCGGGCGGAGATCAAGCCGGGAGCGGGGACCTTCCTCGGGTTCGGGAGTCACGTTGCGGTCCATGGCTGGACCGCGTTGATTGGTGCTGTTGCCGGTCACCACCCGGATGTGGCCTATCTCTTTGATCTCAAGACCGGCAAGAAGATCGCCAAGCTCAATGGGGGGGGAGGTTACTCCGCCTTTGGTGCGGCGGTCGCTCTGAACGGGAGTCTGGCGGTGGTGGGGGCTCCCGACGACTCGGTTGTCGAGCACGAAGCCGGGGCTGCCTTCGTCTACGACCCGGCTACTGGACAGCGTCTGTCGGAACTGCGCAGCAGTGACGACAAGCTCCGGGATCACCTCGGCTATGCGGTAGCGATCAGCGGGACCAAGGTCTATGTCAGTACTCCCTACGATCGACACGATAGGGGTGCAGTCTTTGTCTTCGACGGTCTGACCGGCCAGCAGCTCGACAAGATCCTCTCCCCCTTTGACAGAACGGTGCGCAACTTCGGCGCGAGTCTGGCCACGGATGGGGACTATGTAGCGGTCGGGGTCCAGGGCACCGCCAGTGGCTTTTCCCAAGCCTTGACGCTGATCCACGAACCGACGGACAACGTCGGCTGGACGTCGCAGGGTTTCGACACCGAGCCGTTCGATCAGTACGGCTCCTCGGTCGCGATCAACGGGGATGTGGTCCTGGTCGGGGCGCCCCATGACAAGGTGGGCGGCAGCGTGCCCGGCTCGGTCTATCGGCTCACCCTGCCGGGGGTGGTCGGTCAGAGCTACTGCGGTCCGGCAGCGACCAACTCCTCGGGGGAGAGCGGCGAGCTGCTTGCCTGGGGCTCCGATCTGGCTGCCGACAACCACCTGCAGCTCGTGGGGACACACCTTTCCTACAAGCGTCTCGCGATGCTCTTGAACTCCCGGGGGCGGGGTCAATCCATTCCCCCGGGGGCGCAGGGCACCCTCTGCCTGGGTGGCGCGATCGGCAAGCACACCGCGGACCTTCGGAACTCCTGGGCTTCCCGCGTCTCCCTCTTCGAGGTCGATACGACCCAACCCCCGACCCCTGCCGGCCCGGTCGCGATCCAAGCGGGCGAGACCTGGTTTTTCCAGATCTGGTACCGGGACCAGGCTCCCCAAGCGACCTCCAATTTCACCGACGCGGTCGCGATCCAGTTCAAGTAATCCGGCCGTCGGCTAGAGCCGGCACAACCAACCCATGTCCGACCCCGTGGGAGTCCAGATGTGAGTGGTCCTACCTTGGGGGAAGCTCAGACTCACGACGGCACCTGCGGGACGTGATGCTGCGCATCGCTCACGAGAGCAATGTGGCCAAGCTCACCCCCCATGCATGGCGGGAGCACTTCCAGGCCGAAGTCGATGAAGTGTAGCGGCCAGCACCGGCGTATTTCCTAGGGGCGTAGAAACGACTCGGACGAGTCCAAGTCAAGCCCTGCCGGGGGTGGGCGATTGGAATTAAATCACTTCAGAGAGCTGATCTTCTTCCTTCTTCGTTTTCATGCCCACCGCAGGGTGGGCGATTGGAACGGCGAATCCAACGCCATCGTCTTTTTTGCAGTTTTCATGCCCACCGCAGGGTGGGCGATTGGAACTCCAACGCCATCGTTGCTCTTGCGCTCGTGAGTCTGGGGTTTTCATGCCCACCGCAGGGTGGGCGATTGGAACCCCACCTCCCCGTTCATGGCTCCCCTCCCTTCCTGTTTTCATGCCCACCGCAGGGTGGGCGATTGGAACATGTTCCTTGGGCTTCTCACCCGGAGTCCCGTTTTCATGCCCACCGCAGGGTGGGCGATTGGAACAGCTTTTCTACTAGCTCCGTGGTTGGGGTTAGGTTTTCATGCCCACCGCAGGGTGGGCGATTGGAACGGAGTATCCGGTCAGCTCGCAGAGGGCATGGAGCAAATCGTTTTCATGCCCACCGCAGGGTGGGCGATTGGAACCCTGCTCAAAAACTCTAGAGCACTCGCTCGGGTTTTCATGCCCACCGCAGGGTGGGCGATTGGAACACCCTTCAGCACCTGTAGCCATTCGCGTAAGTTTCGTGCCTGACGGCATTTAGCGAATATCTAAGGGGGTGGGCCATCGGGGTGCTGGGGTAAACCTCATCCCTGCCGCTTGCGCGGCGCAACGCCTGGAGCTTTGGGGCGAGGCGCATCCTCTAGCGTCCTCGCCGGCCCGCTCCAGCGGGAGATAGATGGCAACCGCGCCCGTTGAAGGCAGCGGACGTTGCCCATGTGGTATCTCTACGCCTTGGGTTGCCCGGGATTCGATCTGCCCCAGGTGAATCCAGGTGTCAGTTGGGATTGTCAAGGACCAGTCGAAATGTAGCGTCTCAAGGAGAGAATGACAAGTCATCAGGACGGCTGCCACGAAGCACTTTGCTAAGGCTCAACTACGGGATCCCATCGTGGAATTGGACGCTGCCATCGGATGCGTCCCGCTTTGAGACGCTCGTCGATGGGGTAGACATCGAACTCGTCATGGGGGGCGAGGTTTCCGCCAAGGCTCTCGCAGAGATCCTCGAGTTCTGCGGTTTCAATACGAAGCTCGAAGACCGAGAACTGGACGCGCTCGCCGAATCGAGAGAGGATGCGGGCGACGCGGACGCGAGCACGATCGTCGGAGATGTCATAGGCCGCAAGGAAAAGGGGCATAGTGGATTCCTTAGCGAACTGGTAGCTGCTGCACGAAGGCGTTGAACGGGCGTTCGGGGTGTAAGATGCTCTGCTTGAGACTTCGGACCTGTTCGTCGAGCCTAGCACGATAGGAGCGAGGCTCATCCTCACCAACCGAGATCTCGCGGGCCATATCACGGAAGAAGCTCCGAGTGAACTGGCGGCGAGCACGGCTCTTGATCCAGATTGGTTCCCTGGAGGAGTCGGGCAAATCGAAATCCCTCGGATCGAGCTGGCGTAGGATGCGCAGCACTAGGCGCTCGATCAGGTGTCGGAAGGGTTCCATCACATCCGAAGCCAAGGCTGCATGACCCGGATGGGGGCGATGTAGGAAACCCACCGAGTCGACGAGGCCGACCCTCCGCAGAGCTAGTTGGGCTTGCCGATAGAGCAACGTGTGACCAAAGTTGAGGAGGGCATTGACTGGGTCCCGGGCTGCGGGCTTTTGGCGTCTGGCGAGGGTGAAGCGCCGCGGTAGGAACCGGTTTAGCGAGCCGTACCACAGGCGAGCTCCTCTACCCTCGAGGCCCAAGAGTTGCTCGATGGGGAGGGCGCCGTTCCTTGTGTGGAATTCTTCGGAAGCGGCCCGTTCGGCGAGGTCATGGAGCTGGCTGGCGAGGTCCCGGCTGGGTCCTCTTCGAGAAAGCTCTTTCAGGCTGGAGGCGAGAACCGCATGGTTGTGGAGCTTGGCCGCGACAAGTTTGCGGGCAATCCCAAGGGCGCGGTGGGACTGGCTGGCTGCACGCGACTGGGCAAGCACGAGGGGAGCAGGAAGGGGGGCACCTCCCGGGGCGAGAAAAGCCAGTTCGTCACGCCCGGAGCCGATAATCAGGAGCGGGATTTCCTCTTCGAGCAAGGCGTCCAGAGCCCTCCGTTCGAGCGTTGCAGGACCGGTCAGGACAAGTTCACGCAACTGTTCAAGCTTTACAGTACCGTCGGGTTGCCGACCCTCGTACTCAAAGATCAACTCGGAATCTCGACGCCGTACGGTCTGTAGACCAGGCCCTGGGACGGCGATGACGGAAAGCGAGCGCTCGAGCCTACCTGTCTCTCCGGGTAGACGCAGGCTTGTATGGAGCTTTGGTGCTGCGGACCCACCGGCGAAGTGCCAGCCGAGCTTGGCGAGAGGAATCGGTTCGCCGACCGCATTGGCGGTCCACTCGCCGTGCCAGCGGAATTCGAAGCCAAGGAAGGTGAAGGATAAGCCGGGTTCGAGGAAGCGAGTCTTCCTGGCGTTGAGAAAAAGGGCCAACTCGCGGGCAGCAGCCTGAGCATGCTTGAAGACCTCATCAGCTTGACGCTTCTCCTTGTAAAGGATGATGAAGTCATCAGCATAACGGACCAGACGGGCCCCCGAGGCGGCAATCTCCTCGTCGAACTGGTCTAGGAAGAGGTTGGCAAGCACAGGCGATATGGGGGCGCCCGTCGGAAGCCCGCGGCCCTCTTGGGGTGCACCAGCGCGAACCCAATCCATCAGCAGTTCCACTAGGGCCCGATCGCCGAGGGTGGCTGAAAGCCGGGCTTCAAGTCGCCCGTGATCGATCGAATCGAAGAGGCGCCGAAAATCGGCCTTGAGGGCGTAGCAGAAGCCATCATCCACTGCTCTACCCACGTGACGCGCAGCGCTGTCGATGTTGAGACCCTTGCGGTAGGCGAAGGAGGTTTGTTCTAGCCATGCATCGATGGTTGGGGCCAGCCTGCCCAGAACCAGACGCTGTAGAGCGCTGTCAATTGGGTGAGGGATGGCGAGGACTCGTGGTGCTCCCCCCTCCTTCGGGACCAGGAGCCGGCGATACGGTCGAGGCGCATAGCTGCCATCAAAGAGACGAGACCAGGCATGACGGAGGACGCCGCTCTCCAGAGACTCTCGTTCGGCTTGGTCATCCAGTGCGCCGGCGTTCTCCTCGAGGCCGGCAACGACCTTGAGCAAGGAGACGGCCCGTGGGCAACGTACCCCGGGGGTGTTGGCTCCAAGAACCTCATAAGCCCCAAAGCCAAAGCGGGTCGACGAGCCGACACGCGCGTACTGGCCCCACAGGAGCGCCTCGACGAGTTCGGGCTCGTTCACGGACAATTCGATACGTCCTGCGGCGCCCCCAATGGTGCGGCGTTCGCGACCTTTCTTGTACGATGCCTCGACCCAAGCTAGGGTTGACGGACCGGCGCGAGCCTTCTTGGCCCGTTTCAAGAGTTCGGGTAGAGCCGGGTGCTGATAGCCAAGTTGCTCGAGGCGCAAGAGAAGTCGCCTCAGAAACAGCGCCGCATCGAAGAAGTTGTGGTCAAAATGTTTGTGAGCGGCCGTGCGGTGTCGAGAGGGGCGCTTGGTCACCAGCGGCCCGAAGAAATCAAGTTCAAGTCGGCGACGTCTCCCGAGGCGAAGCCGGGCGGTGTCGACTTCCGCCTGGGTTAGTTCCCGGGGTACGGCTCGGCCCCGTAGGGGATGGGTAAATGGGCGTTCGTCAGAATCTGTTCCTGGCACCAATAGATCGTAGAAGCCGGAGACTCGAAAATTGCCGCCGAGGGCCACACCCTTCTTGCCGGCAGATTCTCCAATCCGAGCCAAACCACGTTGAAGTATCCCAAGTAAGTCGGCTGCCTCGGAATCGCTGTACCCAAGCAGAGTGAATCCAAATGCGAAACGTTCAGTTGGGCGCACTTCGATACGAGAACGTTCTGGAAGATCGAGCAGGAGTCCGTCTGGCACGGCCTCACGACGCCCAGCCGCGCGCATGGCAGCACTCACGAGTCCATGGACCTGCGCTCCTTGGAATGGATTCAATCGGATGTGACGGGTAGCTTTGATTCGAATCTGTACGCGTCTTACCGAGAGGCGCGCAACACACTCATCGTGATGCATCGGAGCCATTGAGCTTGCCCCCAGAGTAGGACCACCTCTGTGACGGGACGGCAGAGCAACAGTTTCGGTGTAAATTCTCACTCGGTGTCCATGCTGAGGTAGATGCGTCCGGTCTCCCACTCCTCTGAGATCTCGATCGCGACAGCGCTGACGAGTCGGAGCAGGGAGGCGGCGT
>JALWOP010000151.1:0-1360 GCA_027083445.1 Planctomycetota bacterium
ACGCCGCCTCCCTGCTCCGACTCGTCAGCGCTGTCGCGATCGAGATCTCAGAGGAGTGGGAGACCGGACGCATCTACCTCAGCATGGACACCGAGTGAGAATTTACACCGAAACTGTTGCTCTGCCGATGGTCTGAGCTGGACGACAGCGTATCAGTATCCCTGGGATGCCATCCAATCCCTGTACGAACAGGTCAATCCCTATCCCGAGCGAACCGTGGAGATTTGGGTAGCGGAGGGTCTCTACCGCGGGCAGGAGTATTGGCATCGGATCGACCTGGGAGGTCCTATCACACTGCTCGGAGGATTCAGGGGAGACGAAGAGGACCGCGACGAAAGGAATGCTGAACTGCATCGCGTGGTCCTATCGGGGGACGTGAACGGCGACGACACGGCTGCGGGGGACAACCGGGGCGACAATCTCTCCACGGGCGGAGAATTGGCGTATTGGTCTTGGTACGATACGGATGGCTACTGGACCTTATGGAGCGGTTTGCCTCTAATACACACGCCTCCGCGGGTCGAAGGCATTACTTTGGAGGGGTATGTGCAAACGGGGCTCACGGTGTATTCCGGAGTCATGCGCAACTGCGTCGTCCAGGATTGTGCAAGAGGGGTGCGTGTGAGGGACGGCAACCTAGAAGGCTGCAAGATCATCCGTTGTGGCCTACAGGACGCCAATGCTGACGGCGCGATCCGAGTTCTTGCATCTGCAATCAATCCCACACGAAGCGGAGTGTCCCTCTACGGGCCGGATGCGGGTCGTGTGCGCCTTGTGAATTGCCAGATCATCGGCAACAAGGGGCATGAGGGTGGAGGCGTGAGTATCGAGGATCAGGTAGACATGCCCATCGGCCGGAGACTTGATGTAGTGAACTGTGAATTCAACCACAACAGTGGTACCCCAGGTGGCGCCATCTATGCGGTACAAGATGGATGGGGGCCTTTTCATGTGCTGATAGAAGGCTGCACCTTCTTTGACAACCGCGCCGCCTCTGGGTGGTCCGCAGGGGGCTTCTTCAATCACAGTGGCCTGTTCCAAAGCGCCGAGGAATTCACGGTGCAGGTGCGCAATTCCATTTTCTGGTCCAACTGGGCGGGGAACTCCGGGTCCGAGTTCGCGCAGATCGGGGGATGGAGCTGGGATCCTGAGACCTACTCGGTCCAGGCCAACTGCATCATGGGCTACGCCACCATGGGGGGAGAGGGGAACATTCCCGACCACCCGAAGTTCGAAGACATCTTTGGGCAGGACGGTATTCCTGGGACCGGTGATGAGGATCTGTCGCTGATGATCGACTCCCCCTGCGTCGACGCCGGCTGGAACTCGCTGCTGCCTGCGGACTGGCTGGATCTCGATG
>JALWOP010000151.1:1370-22893 GCA_027083445.1 Planctomycetota bacterium
GGGAACGCAGGTTGGATGGTGAGCGGCAGGATACCGGCATGGGAACTCCTCCCATCGTCGACATGGGGGCCTATGAGCGGCACCCCACGGGCTTGACCGGTCGCTAGATCGACCGGCGGCCGGGCAAGTTCATCCTCCTCACCGGCGGTGAACGGTCGTAGCTGGCAAATGAAGCGGGGGGCCGGCACAGGCCGGCCCCCCGCCAGGAGGTAGGAAGGATACGGATCCGGTGCCGAATCAGTTGGGCAGCACGTTCACCTGGGTTTGACTCACGGAAGTGGCGCCGTCGTCATCGGTGACGGTGAGCTCGAAGATCAACTGTACTACCGGGTAGTCCGGGACCCGGGGGGCCTTGAAGTGGGGGCTGGAGGTGTTGCTGCGGATGAGGTGCACCGTGGGTCCGGTGAGCTGCTTCCACTCGTACTTGGCGATGGTCCCGTCAGGGTCATAGGAGTAGCGCCCGTTGAGGATGACCTGTTCCTGGGAGAGCACGGCTTGGGATAGGCCGGCATTCGCAATGGGCGGAATGTTGATCTGTCCGCCGGCATCGAAGGAGCCCACGACGAATGGAGCCGCAGGGTTGGAGATGTCGACGATACGGAAGCGCTCCCCGGCGCTCAAATAGGCATAGTTGTTCTTGACGATCACCGCGGTCGCTGCATCAGAGGCTTCCAGGGCGATCTCTTGGGGAGCAGTAGGATCGCTGACGTCGTAGATGCGTAGGCCGGCGATTCCGTTGGCGACATAAGCCACGTTCCCCGCGGCATAGAGGTCACTGATGTTGGGCAGAGGGGTGGTGCTCAGGAAGGGGAGGGTCGTCTGCGATCCGTCGAGGATATCCAGGCTTCCGGTGCCGCTCGAGATGTAGACCAGGCCGGCCTCCGCGAAAATCCGATAGGAATTGGCGGCATAGTTCTGTCCGGACACGGTCAGCGATCCGTCACTCTGGATGCTGAAGCGGGTGGCCTTGGGACCGGCG
Organism: Planctomycetota bacterium; assembly: GCA_027083445.1. Classification (GTDB taxonomy): domain Bacteria; phylum Planctomycetota; class UBA1135; order UBA1135; genus JALWOP01. The sequence goes on from JALWOP010000151.1 coordinate 2,350, forward strand.
AGATAGACATCGCCATTGTCGGAGATGGCGACCTGGCGTGAGGGGTTCTCGCCAGCGCCGTTCAGTCCCTCGTCGACCGGGGAGGCGGGGTTGCTCACATCCACCCAATGCAGATAGCCGAAGTCGGTGGAGACGTAGGCATGGTTACCCACGACTTCCACGGAGCGAGCCGGTACCTCAACGTTGTAGTAGAAGAGCGGCGTCACGCTGATGCGCCGGGGGTGAGTCGGATCCTGGATGCTCCAAATGGCGAGGTCTCCCTCATCCGCCGCGATGTAGAGCCGCTGGGTGAGCGGATCATAGAAGAGATCCTGGACGACCCCCTGCTCCTGGATGGCCCCGGAGAGCAGGGTGATGTTGGCCGGATCGGCGATGTCCAGGACACCGACAGCGCCGCTGCCCACGGCATAGAAGGCAAGCTGCCGCTGGGTATCCAGTGCGAGGCCCTTGCCACCGTTTGGCGCGGAAGCTCGCGCCGGGGCGGGGCAGAAGCCGATCAACAGGGTTGCGAGCAGGAGGGGAAGGGGCGGGCGTCGAGATGTTCGTCTGCGCATCTTGCGAACTCCAATTGCGTTGGTTCGAGCGGGGGGTCCACCTTATCGCCTGGAGGCGCTGGACGGGCTCCTTTACAGAGCCAAAACCGACCCTGGTGGGAGTGGGTCTAGAACACCCGCCCCAGGAACCACCCGGGCAGTACGCCGAGGATCAGCACCATCCAGGCGCACAGGGATGTACCGAAGGTGGCCCAGGCCCGTTCCGTCATGGGCGGGGCGAGCTCGGCGGGCTCGGGCTCCATGTACATGGCCACGATCACCCGCAGGTAGTACCCCAGGGCAACGACCGAGAGCAGAACGCCCAGGATCGTCATCGTGATCAAGTCCGCCCGGGTCGAGACCGAGAAGACCAGCCACTTGCCGAGGAACCCCCCCGTGGCGGGGATGCCCCCCAGGCTGAGCAGGAAGAGGGAGAGGGTCGCAGCCAACCAAGGTCGGCGTCGGGCCAACCCGCGTAGGGAGTCGATCCGCGTGAAGAGGTCCCCGTCCGCCTCGAGCCAGGCCAGGATCCCGAAGGCGCCACCCGCCGTGAAGATGTAGGCCGCCATGTAGAAGAGCACGGCCTGGATCGCATCTCCCGCGAGGGCTGGCGCCGCCACTGTTCCCGCCACCGCCAAGAGGACCGTGCCCGCATGGGCGATCCCCGAGTAGGCGAGCATGCGCTTCAAGTCCTTCTGGACCAAGGCTCCCAAGTTGCCCGCTGCCATGGTCAGGACCGCGAGGAGGGCGATCAGATTCGCACTCGAACCGGGGAGCACCGCCGCGAAGCGCATCAGGAAGGCTAGGGCCGCAGCCTTCGTCCCCGTCGCCATCAGAACCGTGATCGGCGTAGGCGACCCCTGGTAGACATCGGGCACCCACAGGTGGAAGGGGAAGATCGAGAGCTTGAAGAACAGGCTCCCGGCGATGAGAGCCAATCCGGCGAAGGCCAATGGTCGTCCGGGACCTTCGAGGCCTGCGGCAATCCCGGCTAGGTCGAGGTGTCCCGTGCCGACATAGGTCAGCGCAGCCCCGTAGAGCAGGAGGGCCACCCCGAAGGCTCCCAGGATGAAGTACTTCAGGCCTGCTTCGACCGAGTCATTGCGACGGCGCCGGAAGGCAGCCAGGCAGTAGAGGGGGATCGAGAGCAACTCGAGACCCACGAAAAAAGTGACCAGGTCCCCGGCGCCCGCCATGACGGTCATGCCCAGGGGAGCGGTCAGGAGCAGGATGTCATGCTCGCCGAGGAAGGCCAGGCTGGTGCGGTAGTACTGGCGGGCGAAGAACCAGGCCAGCATGGTGCTGGCGAGGAAGAGCTGTCCCCAGGCCACCGTCGCTCCATCGACGATGTAGCTGCCACCCAGGATCGGCCCGACCGCACCGGCGTACTTGTGTGCCAGGAAAGTTCCGATCAGGCTGGCCAGGAAGAGGGGTGCACGCAGGGGGTGCAGCCGTTCGAAGAGCTCGACGAAGAGCAGCAGCAGGATTCCCCCCGCCAGGGTCAGCAGGGGCGCAAGCCCGGCCCAGGTCTGGGGGGAGTAGGTCTGGTCGATCAGACCGGCGATCTCTTGGGTCGTCATCGGGGGCGTTCCACGTCATCGAGCATGGCGGACTGAAGGGTCCCACGGGCGGCGTCAAGACGCTGGACCAGCGCCTCGACCGAACCGGTCGTCTTGTTCAAAAGACCTCCGGGGGCGACACCGATCCAAAGGCAGGCCAGGCACAGGGGGGCCACCACGGCGATCTCGGCCAGGCGCAGGTCGGGCATGGAGCGGTTCTCCTCGTGGATCACCGGCCCGAAGAGGAGCCCCCGGGTGGCCTTCAACAGGTAGACCGCACCGAAGATCACTCCGGTCACGGCCAGGGCGGCGATCAGCGGGCTGGCCTGGAAGGTCCCGAGCAGGATCAGCCACTCTCCGACAAACCCGTTCAAGCCGGGAAGTCCAACGCTGGCCAGCATCGAGAAGGTCCAGAAGAAGGCAAAGATCGGCACGCAGGCGGCCAGGCCACCGAACTGGGCGATGTCCCGCGAGTGGCGCCGTTCGTAGATGGCCCCGAAGAGCAGGAAGAGCAGCCCCGTCGAGAGACCGTGGTTGATCATCTGCAACACACCGCCGCGCAGACCCGCCGCGGTCAGGGCGAACATACCCATGACCACGAAACCCAGGTGGCTGACCGAAGAGCAGGCGATCAGGCGTTTGACGTCGGTCTGGGCCATGGCGAGGAAGGCGCCGTAGAGGATCCCGACGGCTCCCAAGGCCAAGAAGAGTGGGGCTGCGCTGATCGCGGCCGCGGGGAACATGGCGATGCCGAAACGCAGCAGGCCGTAGGTCCCCATCTTGAGGAGCACTCCGGCCAGGATGACCGACCCGGCCGTGGGAGCCTGGGTGTGCGCGTCCGCCAGCCAGGTATGGAAGGGAATCAGCGGGACCTTGATCGCGAAGGCGATGGCGAATCCGGCGAAGAGCCAGCCTGTCCGTGCCAGGGGCTGACTAGCAGCCCAGTCGGTGATCCCGGCGATATCGCTGTGGCCCGATCCGTACACCGCGGCGATGATCGCCACCAGCATCAGGAGGCTGCCCGAGAGGGTGTAGAGGAAGAACTTGAGCGTCGCGTAGATGCGCTTCTCGGCGCCCCAGATCCCCAGGATGAAGTAGAGGGGTACCAGGCTCACTTCCCAGAAGAAGTAGAAGAGCATCACGTCCAGGGCCAGGAAGACGCCCATCATCCCCGTCTCCATCACGAGCAGCCAAACGAGGAACTCGCGTTGGCGCGTGTGGATGTGGCCGCTGCTGGCGGCTGCGACGAAGGGCATCAAGACCGCGGTCAGGGCGACGAGCAGAATCGAGAGTCCGTCGACCCCCAGCCGGTAGGTGACCTGGATGTTGCCCAGGGTGAACCAGGCATGGGACTCCACGTACTGGGCCTCGGCGCTGGCACCTTCGAAGCCCAGGAAGACCCAAACCCCGAGGGCAGCGACGACGAGGGTGACACCCAGAGTCACGGCGCGCAGAGCCGCGTTCCCCCGCGTGGGAAGAACCGCGACCAGAAGAGCCCCGACCAGGGGCAGGAAGGTCAAGAGGGACAGCAGCATCTCAGACTCCCATCCAGGTCAGGACCAGGACGAGGACCGCCGCTCCGGCGCCCATCCAGAGGCCGTAGCCGGCGATCGAACCATCCGCGAAGCGGCGCAGGGACTCGCCTGTCCTGCGTGCCCCCCGGCCGAGAGCATTGACCGCACCGTCGATGCCGAGCTGGTCGATCACGACCGCGATGAAGACGGCAGCCAGCTTCACGGTGGCGACCACCCCGCGGGTATAGAAACGGTCGATGCCCCAGGCGTTGTTCAGAGTGCGGGCGAGAGCACCGCCCCGGGCTTGGAAGGCCTCGTCCGCGGCCAGGCCCGACTTGTGGGCATGGAAGCCGCGATCGGCAAAGTAGAGCGCGATCAGGGCCCCGAATCCCAGGAGCATCCACTCGGTACCGGCCGCCAGGTGTGGGGCGTGTTCACCGAAGCGGATCGCATCCCCCGCATGGGTGACCGGCTCGAGCCAGTGGTGCAAGAGGTGCGGCACATGGAAGATATGGGGCAGGCCGAGCAGGCCACCGGCGACGGCCAAGAGCGCTAGGACGACCAAGGGTAGGGTCATCACAGCGGGCGACTCGTGGGGATGCAGCGCCTTCGCATCGAAGCGTTCCGGCCCGAAGAAGGTCAATGCGACCATGCGCCAGGTGTAGTAAGCCGTCAGGGCGGCGGTGCCGACGCCGACCAGCCAGAGCAGGTACCAGGTCCCGCCCAGGGCGAAGGTGTGCCCCAGGATCTCGTCCTTGGAGAAGAAACCCGACAGCAGTGGCAGTCCCGAGAGGGCCCCCGCGCCGGCGAGGAAGGTGATGAAGGTGCGCGGCATGTAGCGCCGCAATCCGCCCATCTTGTGCATGTCCTGCTCCTCGTGCATGCCGTGGATCACCGAGCCCGCCCCGAGGAAGAGGAGCGCCTTGAAGAAGGCGTGGGTAATGACGTGGAAGAGGGCGGCGACCCAGGCTCCACTGCCAAGGGCCAGGAACATATAGCCGAGCTGACTGACCGTCGAATAGGCCAGTACCCCCTTCAGATCGCGCTGCACCAGGGCACTGGAGCCGGCGATGAAGGCGGTCAAGGCACCGACGACCGCGACGCCGTACATCACCTGCGGCGCCAGGGCGTAGAGCGGATTCAGGCGGATGATGAGGTAGATGCCACTGGTGACCATCGTCGCTGCGTGGATCAGCGCCGAGACCGGGGTGGGGCCGGCCATGGCATCCGGTAGCCAGGTGAAGAGCGGCAGTTGGGCGGACTTACCGCAGGCGCCTCCAAAGAGCAGGGCGGCAGCCAGGGCGAGCTGGCCCGTGCTTGCCCCCGCGGCGTGGGTGGCCTCGGCGGCGGCGTTGATCGAGGCGTAGTCGAAGGCACCGAAGTTCTTGAAGAGCAGGAACATGCCGAGCAGGAAGCTCGCGTCCCCGATGCGGTTCATGATGAAGGCCTTCTGCCCCGCCTCCGCGGGCCAGCCGTCCTGCTTGTCGTACCAGAAGCCGATCAAGAGATAGGAGCAGAGCCCGACTCCCTCCCAACCCACGAACGTTCCCACGATGCTGCTGGAGAGGATCAGTACCAGCATCATCGCGACGAAGAGGTTCAGATAGGCGAAGAACTTGGCGTAGCCGCGATCCCCGTGCATGTAGCCGGTGGCGTAGACGTGAATCAGAAAACCGACTCCCGTTACGACCAGCCCCATGGCTGCCGAGAGACGATCGACGACCATGGCCACGCCGGCCACGGTGTGCCCATCGACGGGGATCCAGTTCCAGGGCGCGGACTGGAGCAGGGTTCGGTCCTCGCCGCGGATGGCGGAGAAAGCCACGGTGGTGAGCACGAAGGCCAGGCCGACCAGGCCGGCGGCGATGGGACCCGCGAGAGCGGCGGGGCCCTTGGCCTCCGGATTCCGTTCGCGGGCTCGTAGGGTGAGAAAGTGGAGTGCTCCGCAGATCACGCTACCCATGAAGGGCAGGCCCGGGATCAACCACAGCCAGTTGGATTCCATCTAGTCCCTCAGCTCGCTCACACTCTCGAGTGAGACGGTTTGCTTGCGGCGATAGAGCGCGATGATGAGCGCCAATCCGACCGCCGCCTCAACGGCGGCGACGGCGATGACGAAGATGGCCAGCACGGGGCCCTGGAGATCGGGGCCGGCTCCATCGAGGAGGCGCTGGGTCGAGTGCATACGAGCCCCTGCCACCAGGGAGAGGTTCGCGGCGTTGAGCATCAGCTCGATGCTCATCAGGACGACGATCAGGTTGCGTCGGGTCAGGAACCCCGCGATCCCGATTCCAAAGAGGATGGCCGCCAGTCCCAGGAGGTATTCGGTGGGAACGCTCATGAGAGCACCCCCTCTTCAGCGACCTCTTGGCCCTGAGCTCCGGCCGATGGGGTGGAGGTCGGCGGGCTGGAAGGTGTGGCCGGCTGCTGGGACTCACGGGGGAAAACCTCGGCCGTGGGCCTGCGGTTGCGCTTGGCCAGGACGAGGACGCCCACCGCCGTAGCCAAGAGCAGCACCGATGCCGCCTCAAAAGCCAGCGAGTAGTGGGTGAACATCGATGCCGCGAGTTGATCGAGGGGATCGAGCCCACCCTCGGGAAGCTCGGCCGGCTGGGGCATGGCGCTCCAGGCGACGCGCAGAATGGCGATCAGGCCGGCTGCGCCCACGGCTGCCGCGACTCCGAGTCCCAGGAGCGTGCGCCGGGAGTGATGGAAGAGAGGCTCGCTCTCTCCATGAATCACGGCCGGGTCACCCAGATTGAGCAGCATGATCGTGAAGAGGAACAGGACCATCACCGCCCCGCCATAGACCAGGATCTGCACGGCAGCCAGGAACTGGTACCCCGCGAGCAGATAGATGATGGCCAGGGAGGCGAAGGATCCCAGGAGTGAGACGACGCTCACCACGGGGCTGCGGGCGACGACGACGCCGATCGCGCAGACCGTGGCCAGCGTGGCCATCAAGTAGAAGAGGAGGTTTGCCACCGCTTGTTGATCCGCTTGATGTAGTCCATGCGCTCCGCGAGGGCCGCAGCCGGGCGCTTGAGTCGTTCGAGGTCATAGACGAGCGCGCTGCGGGTGGTGTCCGCGAGTTCGAGCTCGTTACTCATGAAGATGGCGTCCTTGGGGCACGCCTCTTCGCAGAAGCCGCACAGGATGCAGCGCAGCATGTCGATCTGAAACTCCTCGGGCTCGCGCTCGATGCTTCGATCGGTCTCGTGTCCGTCGATCGTGATCGCATAGGCCGGACAGGCCGCCTCGCAGAGCCCGCAGGAAACGCAGGCGATGTTGCCGTCGTCCTTGACCACCAGTCGCGGCTGACCGCGCGTCACCGAAGTGGTGGGCAGGGGGTCTTCGGGATACTGCCGCGTGATCTTGGGTTGGAAGAGCTTGCGAAAGGTGATGGACAAGCCACGCACGACCTCGGGGAGGTAGAGGCGCTCGGCCAGGCTCAGGGTTTTGCGCTTGACGATGACCATCAGAAGGAGACGAGCAGGCCCGTCAGGAACAGGTTGGCCAGTGCCAGGGGAAGGAAGACCTTCCAGCCCAGGTGCATGAGCTGGTCGAAGCGGAAGCGCGGCAGGGTCCAGCGCACCCAGATGAACAGGAACAGGAAAATCCCCGCCTTGACCATGAACGCGACCAATTGGAGGAACCAGGGGGCATCCGCCCAGTAGGGCACCTCCGGGCCACCGAGGAAGAGCACGGTGGTCAAGCAGGCCATGACCACCATGGCGCAGTACTCGCCCAGGAAGAACAAGGCGAACTTCATCGAGGAGTACTCGGTGTGGAAGCCGCCGACGAGTTCGGGTTCGCACTCGGCGAAATCGAATGGGTGGCGGTTGGTCTCCGCGAAGGTGGCGATGACGAAGAGGACGAAGGCCAGGGGCTGTTGGAACACGTTCCAAGCCGGGAGCAGGAGCCAGGTCCCGGTCTGCTCGGCGACGATGCCCCGCAGATCCAGTGTGCCCGACATGGCGACGATGGAGAGCACGACCAGGATCAGCGAGAGCTCGTAGCTGATCATCTGGGCCGAGGCACGCAGTCCGCCGAGCAGGGAGTACTTCGAGTTCGAGGACCAGCCGCCCAGGATGACTCCGTAGACCCCCAGCCCTCCGATGGCGAGCATGAAAAGGACGCCGATGTCCAGGTCGGTGATCGAGAGCTGGCCGAAGTTCTGGCCAAAGAGGACGATGTCGCCCCCGGCGAAGGGCACCACAGCCACGGTCAGCATGGCGGGCACGGCGGCCATCATGGGAGCCATGCGGAAGAGCCAGGGGTTCGCCCCGTCGGGGACGACCTCTTCCTTGAAGATGAACTTCACCCCATCCGCCAGGGGTTGCAGGAGGCCGAAGGGCCCGACGCGGTTGGGCCCGATGCGGTACTGCATCCAGGCCGAGAACTTGCGTTCCGCCAGGGTCATCAGCGCGGCCGTGCCGAGCAAGCCGCCGTAGATGACGCTGGCCTTGATGAGGAGGATGAGGAGGTCGTTCACCGGCGGGCTCCCTGCGGTTCGGTGTGCAGCAGCGTGTGCAGGTAGTCGAGGCTGCGCACGAGGGTCCAGGTCTGCGGCGGTGCCGGGCGGGCGGGATTGAGGCGGCCTGCGTGACCGTCGACGTTGATCCACGTTCCCGTGCGCTCGATGTAGTTGGGGACGCCGATGGCGACGTCCACCGCGGGCGAATCGACCAGGGCTTCGTCCATGAGGATGACCCGCAGGGCTTCGGGCAGCGCGGCGACTGCCTCGCGTCCGATCAGGTCGGCCACGCGTTCACCGACAAGCAGCACCACCTCGACCTCGCCCACGCGGGCCAGGATCTCATCGGGGGGCAGCGCCTCGAAGCCGAGCTCGCTCAGGCCGCGGCGGTTGGGAGCCGGATCCCCGGTGTGCAAGAGGTCGTCCGCCCACTCGTTCGGGGGGGGGGAAACGAACACGGGCCGGCAGCCGATGGTCTTGGCCAGGGCCGCTAGTTCGCGACCCTCCTCGACGGTCACGAAGGGCGAGGCGACGATCCGTGCCTCACCATGGACGGCGAACATGTCCCGCGTCGTCTCCAGAGCTGCGTCCGTGGGGACCGCCTCCCAGCCGCCCGACTGGCTGCGCAGGGCGCCTCCGGCCAACCGATCGGGGCGATTGGCATCCTCGAAGCCGAAGCGGCCTTGATCGCACATCCACCAGCCGTTGACGGCGGGTTCGTGGCGCGGGCGCACGCGCTTGAGCGCGCCGTGACGCAGGACCTCGACGGTGACGGCGCAGCCTCGACTGCATCCCGGGCAGGTGCTGGCTACCTTGAGAAGGTTCCAGACGCGGGCCTGGAAGCGGAACTTGCGCAGGGTGAGCGCGCCTACGGGACAGACATCGGCGAGGTTGCCCTGGTAGTTGCCGGTGAGGGGCTGGTCGTTCCAGGTTTCGACCGTCGAGTGGCTCCCGCGACCGGCGATACAGAGCTGAGGGGTCTTCGGCACCTCTTCCATGAAGCGCACGCAGCGGCTGCAGAGGATGCAGCGCTCGTTGTCAAGCAGGATCACCTCGCCCAGATCCTTGCGCTTGGGCAGTTTGCGCCGCGGTTCGACCGAGCGACCTTTACCCTGGCCCTCTTGGAAAGCGTAGTCCTGCAGGGTGCACTCGCCGGCCTTGTCGCAGATGGGGCAGTCCAGCGGATGGTTCTTGAGCAGGAACTCCAGACACTGGCGGCGCGCCTCGTGGGCCGGGGCGGCCTCGGTGTCGACCACCATCCCGGCCGCGACCGGAGTGCGACAGGCGGCGACCGTTCGCGGGGGCGCCTCACCCTGCTTCACCTGCACCTGGCAAATGCGGCAGGAGCCGACGGGGGTCAACCCGGGGTGATAGCAGTAGTGGGGCACCGCCTCGCCGTGCTCGTGGCAGGCGGCGATGAGGGGCTTTTTGGGGTCGGCTTCGACCTCGCGCCCATTGAGAGTGATGGTGACGGTTTCGCTCACGAGGTGGTCTCCTCGAGCACGCGCCCTTGGCGATAGTCGGGGTGCCCCCCTTCGCGGACGTACTCCTCGAGCTCGTCCCGGAAGTTGCGCACGACCGAATGGGTGGGGATGGCCGCCGCGTCCGAGAGGGCACAGATCGTCTTGCCGGGGGCCATGCCGTTGGCCAAATCCTCGAGCAACTGGATGTCCTCCATGCGCCCCTCACCGATCTCGATGCGGCGGAAGATCTGGGCCAGCCATTGGGTACCTTCGCGGCACTGACTGCACTGCCCGCAGCTTTCGTGCTCGTAGAAGTCGAGCAGGACTCTCGCCGAGCGGACGATGGATGCGGTCTCATCCAGGATGATCATCGCGCCGGTGCCGAACATCGACCCCATCGCTTTCAAGGAGTCGTGATCCATGGGCGTGTCGATCGTCTCGGGGCGTTGGAAGCCGGTCGAGGAACCGCCGGGGATCCAGGCCTTGAGCTTGCGTTGCTTCCAAACTCCTCCGGCGACCTTTTCGAGGATCTCCCTGGCAGGCATTCCCAGAGGGAGCTCGTAGACCCCGGGCCGTTCCACCTGGCCGCTGATGCCGCACAGGAAGTTGCCCGGGCTCTTCTCGCTACCCATCGTGCGGAACCAGTCGGCGCCTCGATCGATGATGAAAGGAGCGTTGAAGATCGTCTCGACGTTGTTGACCGTCGTCGGCCGGCCCCAAAGACCGAAGCCCGCAGGAAAGGGGGGCTTGGGGCGCGGGTGCCCCCGCTTGCCCTCCAGGCTCTCCATCAGGCCGGTCTCTTCGCCACAGATGTAGGCGCCGGCTCCCTTGTGCATGTAGATCTCGCAGGAGAAGCCGCTACCGGCGATGTTCTCGCCGACGAGACCGGCCTCCCGGGCCTCGTCGATCGCCGCCTGCACCCTTTGATAGGGCAGGCGGTATTCGCCGCGCACGTAGATATAGGCCGCCTGGCAACGCATGGCGTAGCAAGCGATGAGCGTGCCTTCGACCAGGCCGTGAGGATCCTCGCGCATCAGCACGCGGTCCTTGCAGGTGCCCGGCTCGGACTCATCCGCATTGACCGCCAGGTGGCGCGGGCGGGTGTCCTTCTCGGGGTCGGGCATGAAGGACCACTTGAGGCCTGTCGGGAAGCCCGCCCCGCCCCGGCCGCGCAGCCCCGAGGCTTTGATCTCGTCGATCACATCGGCCGGCGACATCGATTTCAGGACCTTTTCGAGGGCCGAATAGCCGCCCGCCTCCCGGTAGGCCGCCAGGGTGTGGGAGTCCTTGTTCTCGATGCGGTCGAGCAGGTAGGTGGGATGATTCACGACAGCTCTCCCAGGATCTTCTCGACCTTCTCGGCGGTGAGGTCTTCGTGGTACTTCCCATCGACGACCATCATCGGGGCGTTGGTGCAGCCTCCCTGGCACTCCACGGCTTCAAGATAGAAGCGCCCGTCCTCGGAGGAGCCGCCGACCTTCGCTCCGGTGGCTTTCGAGGCACAGGCGATGATGTCGTCGGCTCCGCGAAGGTTGCAGGAGATGTTGCGGCAGACGCTGACCACGTGTCGGCCCACCGGACGCAGGAAGAACATCGGATAGAAGCTGGCGACGGCATAGACCTCGACCGGTTCCATGTCGAAGTAGGCGGCCACATCCTCGAGGGTCTCGGGACTCAGCCACCCGCCCAGCTCTTCCTGGCAGCGGTGCAGCGCGGGGATCAGAGCCGCGCGTCGCTCGGGGTAATGCGTGCAGAGTTCGTCGAACTCGAGGGTCAACTTTTCGGGCAGCGCCATCAGCGATCCACCTCACCCATCACGAAGTCCAGACTCCCGATGATCGCCATCAGGTCGGAGAGCAATCGGCCCCGTGCGAGTAGCGGAACCGCCTGTACGTTCATCAGCCCGGGGGCGCGGATGTGGCAGCGCACGGGTTCACTGGTTCCGTCCGAGGCCAGGAAGAAACCCAGCTCGCCCTTGGATGATTCGACCGCGTGGTAGGCCTCGCCCTTGGGCAGGGACATGTCGGTGATGATCTTGAACTGGAAGATCAACTCCTCCATCGACTCGTGCACGCGCTGTTTGGGGGGCAGCACGTAGTGCCGGTCTTCGAGCAGAAACTCGTCGCCGCGGCTCTTCTCCAGGCGATCCAGGGCTTGCAGGGCGATACGCACCGACTGGCGCATCTCCTCGACGCGCACCAGATAGCGATCGTAGCTGTCGCCGATCGTGCCCACCGGCACCTCGAAATCGTACTCCTGGTAGCCGCTGTAGGGTTCGTCCTTGCGCAGGTCCAGGGCACAGCCGGATCCGCGCATGTTGGGACCGGTGAGGGACCAGGCGAAGCAGTCCTCGGTGGTCAGGATGCCGACGTTCTTGTTGCGGTCGTACCAGATCCGGTTACCGGTCAGGAGCGCCTCGAACTCGTCGATTTTGGCGGGCATCTCACTGAGCCAGCTACGCATCGCCCGGGCGACATCCTCGTCGATGTCCGCGTAGACACCCCCGATGCGTACATAGGTGTTGTTCATGCGGTGACCCGTGTAGGCGTCGAGCAGGTCATAGGCCCGCTCGCGCTCCTTGAAGGTCAGGAAGAACATCGTCACCGCACCCAGGTCGATCGCCGTCGTTCCCAGGTAGATCAGGTGCGCCATGATGCGCGAAATCTCCATCAGGAGGACGCGGATCTCTTGGGCGCGTTCTGGAGCTTCGATGCCCGCCAGCTTTTCGAGAGCCAGGGCATAGGCGCAGTTGTTCAAGAGGGGCTGCACATAGTCCAGGCGGTCGGTGTGCACGAAGAACTTGCGCCAGCCGAGGCTCTCGCAGGTCTTCTCCTTGCCCCGGTGCAAGTAGCCGACGACCGGATCACAGTCGTGGATCGTCTCACCGTCGAGGGTGATGCGCAGCCGCAGCACACCGTGGGTCGCCGGGTGCTGCGGACCCACGTTGAGTTTCAGGAGTTCCCCGTGCAGGGGATCGTCCTGGTCGAGGCCGAGGTCGGCCGGAGTGGTCGGGGCCCACTCGAAAAGATGCGTCTCGGTCATCGGCGGCTACGCTCCCACTCGCGGTACAGGCGGTCCGGCTCGATCCCGTGGTGGGGGAAGTCCTTGCGCAGGGGATGGTGGCGGTATTCCTCGGGCATCAAGAGGCGTCGCAGGTCCGGGTTCCCCTCGAAGAGGACACCGAACATGTCGTAGCACTCCCGCTCCATGAAGGCGGCTCCGGGCCACAGGTCGGTGATGCTGGGCACGGTCGGGTCGCTCTCCCCGACGCGGGTCGTGACGCGCAGGCGATCGCCGTGGCCGTGGGAGCGCAGCATCCAGACCACCTCGAAACGCTCTGCGCCACCCCGGTCGATGGCGGTGATCAGGGTCACCGTCTCGAAGCCGCAGTCGGCGTGCAGGGTTTCGAAAAGGGCACGCGCATCGGCGGGGCTTACACCTACGCAGGCCACATCGTCCCGTGCAGGCAGGCTATGCAGGCTCTCGGGAGCGCCGGCGGCCTCGATTCGCTCGATGGGCGTCACTGCTCGTCCTCCTGGGCCTCGTGCTCCGCCGTGTCGCTCGAGCCGATGTAGCTCCCCCGTCGGCGGGTCTTGACCGCGTCGTTGGGGCTCCAGACGAAGCGGCCGGTCCCCTCGTCGTCGCGCGGTGCGTCGATCTCGGCCAGGCGTCGCGTGGGCGACTCGCGTTCGATCTTCTTCTGCAGCTTGATCAGGGCGTCGATCACCGCGTCCGGTCGCGGCGGGCAGCCGGGGACATAGACGTCGACCGGCATGATCATGTCGATACCCTGCACGACCGCATAGGAGTCGTACATGCCCCCGCTGCTCGAACAGACGCCCATGGCCATGACCCACTTGGGCTCGGGCATCTGGTCGTAGACCGTGCGGGCGGCTTCGGCCATCTTCCAGGTCAGGGTCCCGGCGACGACCAAGAGGTCACACTGCCGCGGCGAGAAGCGCGCGGCCTCGGCCCCGAAGCGGGCGATGTCGAACTTGGGTCCGAACATGGCCATCAGTTCGATGCCGCAGCAGGAGAGGCCCAGGGGCATGGGCCAGAGGCTGTTCTTGCGTCCCCAGTTGACCAGGGCATCGAGACGGGTGGCGAAGAAGCCCGTCTCATGCTCGGAGTGGGTTTCAGCGCGGACTAGCGATCCCAATCGAGACCTCCCTTGCGCCAGGCGTAGGCCAGCGCGAGCACGAGCAGTCCTACGAAGAGGACGATCTCGGTGAAGACGAACAGGCCGACGCCGGCCTGGGTGAAGGACTTGGCTCCGACCGCCCACAGAATGAGGAAGATCGACTCCACGTCGAAGAGGATGAATAGCACCGCGACCAGGTAGAAGTGGATCGAGAGGCGAATGCGTGCGGTGCCGACCGGCTTCATGCCGCACTCGTAGGCCTCCGCCTTGCCCCGTGCCCGCCGGTGCCCTCCGAGCAGGTCGGAGATGATGATGTTGACGACGGCGAAGCCCAGGACCAGCCCGAGAAGGACGAGGATCGGTAGGTAGTGCTGGAGCATGGTGCGCTTGGGGCGGACCGATAGCCTGGAGACCGTTCCCGGGTCCCTCGTTGCGCCGCGTTCCCTGGGGGGGTGGGGAGACGACGTTGGCCGCCGGAAGGCTTCTCCGACGGGACGCTGGAGGCGGGCTGGTGACCTTGGGATCGGACCGTCCGGGAGGGTGGACGGGCGATTCGCGGGGGAGTTTAAGCGGGCAGGAGTGCTGGGCAAGGGCCGGCGGGGGAATCGCGCCGCTCCTTCCCCTGTCTTCCCGGGAAACCTTCGCACAAGGTCGTGCTCGTCACCGCCAGGATTCCCAAGGGAAGGGGAGGCCTGGGCTCGAATCAGCGCTCAGGGGGGGTGGCTTCGACCTGCTGTTCGCGTCGAGTCGGGTCGGTGGGGATAGGTGGGGGAGAGGGCAGGGGCTAGGATCTAGAGCGGGCCCCCAGGGATACTGTATACGGAGACGTAGTATACCGGACAGTATATTACGGCGCTTTGGCCTGATCCTACCCCCGGCAGAGGCCAGCGCCGACAACTCCCGCCTCTCCGCTAGGCTCTCGTCCCATGCGACTCCGGCTCCCGCTTCTCTCCGTCCTGACCCTTTGCCTTGCGGCCTGTAGCCGGGCCCCGGGGGGCGGGCAGCATCCCAACGTGCTGCTCATCACCCTGGACACCACCCGCTCGGACCATCTCGACCTGGGGCAGGTGGGGGCTGGGCGTAGTCCCAACCTGGCCGCGATCGCCGCCGAGGGCGTCTGGTGCTCCAATGCGGTCTCTGCTTCGGCGCTTACCCCGGTCAGCCACGCCAGCATCTTGACCGGCGAGTTCCCCTACCACCACGGCCTGCGGGTCCTCTATGCAGGCAGCGGCTATCGCCTGCCGGAAGACCGTCCGACCCTAGCGACCGCTTTCAAGGCGGCGGGCTACCACACCGGAGCTGTGCACAGTGCCTTCCCCGTCTCGGGCTTCTTCGGGTTCGACCGGGACTTCGACCACTTCGACTCATTCGACGGGGCGATCGAGAAGCGTGAGGACGGCTTCAGCGGTTGGGACGTGCAGGATCTGCAGCGCCGTTCCGACGAAACCACCGAGCGCGCCCTGACCTATCTGCGATCGACCGAAGGACCCTGGTTCCTCTGGATCCACTACTGGGATCCCCACGATGGAGCTCTGGTTCCTCCGCGCGAGTTTCTGGCTCAGAGCGCGATCGCGGGCCAGGCCCATCCCAAGGTCGATGATCTCTACACGGTCGAGGTCGAGTATCTCGATCGGGAGATCGGTGAACTCGTCACGGGTTTGCGCGCCGCAGGCCTCTGGGAGAAAACCCTGGTCGCGATTACCGCCGATCACGGTGAGGGTCTCTCCGACGGCATGCGTCGTCACGGCTGGAGTTTTCACCGCCTGCTCTATCAGGAACAGGTCCACGTGCCGCTGATCCTGCGCGGACCGACGATTCCCAAGGGGGGGCGCGTCGACGCCTTGGTGCGGACCGTGGACATCGCGCCGACCCTGCTCGACTACTCAGGGGTACCGGGGCCGAGGAGCGACGGTCGTAGCCTGCGCCCCCTGTTGGAGGGTCGTGCGGACTCCTCCCGCATCGCCTATGCGGACCAGGTCAATGCCTATGACCGCAACTCACGGGTGGCCCAGCGTCGGCCCAAGGCGGCCTTCCTGAACAGCATCATCGACTGGCCGTGGAAACTGATCTGGCGTCCGCACATGCCCGGCTCCTCGGAGCTCTTCAACCTGGAGGAGGATCCCGAGGAGCGCACCAACCGCATCACCGAGCATGCGGAGATCGTGCAGCGCCTTCTGGCGGACCTGATCGAGCGGGATCCCTGGGTGACGGCGCCCTTTCCCGACCAGGGAGCGGGCCGGGCGGGGGTCAGCAGTGCCCTGGGCGCCCTCGGTTATGGGGGAGCGGACGAGGGTGAGGCCCCTCCCGCGGGCCCGGTCTGGCACTACACCTGCCAGCGTCACCCCGACCTACGCGAGGCGGCTCCCGGTCGCTGCCCACGCTGTGGCCGGCCGCTGTTTCCCATCGGCGACGGCTGAGCCGGCGCCGAGGGAATGCAGCGGTAGGCGATCCATCCCCGTGGATCACCCTCCCGTCGATCACCGTCCCCTCAGTCGTCCTCGTCCTCGCCGATCCCGCCGGCGTATCCGAGTTGCTTGAGTAGCTCCTCTTGCTCCAGGTCACGTGGGGTGCGTCGCATCTCGCTGACGGGGATCGGCATCTGCGCGTCCCACGCGCGCAGGGCCGCCAGCAGACGCTCGGCCTGCTCGGGCTCTTCGCGCAGGAGGTTGTTGTGCTCCTGGGGGTCGTGTTCAAGGTCGAAGAGGCGCGTATAGGCCCCATACTTCAGCGGTGCTCCCGGGTCTTCCGAGGCCAGGTCGTCACGTTCGACGATCAGCTTCCAGCGCCCGTCCTGTACTGAGAGGAAGGTCGGGTTCTCGGAGAAGCTGTACTTGCGCACCGCCTCGACCTCCTCCCGTAGGAGTGGCAAGAGGCTCTTACCATCGACCACATCCCGTGGGCCTGTGGCCGGAGGCAGGTCGATGCCGAGCAGGTCGCAGATGGTCGGGAAGATGTCGACGGACTCGACCAGCGCGTCGATCCGCCGTGCCTGGTCTGTGCTGAGCTTGCGCGACATCACGAGTGGTACGCGCAGGTTCGTATCGACCATGTGATTGTGTTCCCACAGCCGCCGCTCGTGCCCCTCTCCTCCGTGCAGCTCTCCAAGCGACTCGCCGTGGTCGGCCGTCACGATCACCAGTGTGTCCTCGAGCACACCCAGGTCGTCCAGCTCCTTCACCAACTCGCCCACCATCGCGTCGGCGAAGGTCACGCCGGCCTTGTAGAGGTTCCAGATCTGCGCGATGTCGGCTTCGGTCGGCTCGTAGTCGCCGCGTTCGATCGCCTCGCGGTGGTAGGAGTAGAAGCTCTTGAAGGGCCCGTCGTAGGCGGGATCACAATAGAGCTTCTTGTACTCGTTCGGCGGGTCGTAGGGCGTGTGCGTCGAGTACAGGTGCACCATCGCCATGAAGCGCCGATCGGCGTGCGAGCGCAGCCAGTGGCGCGCCAGTGAGACCACCAGGCTCGAATCGACACGCTGCTCGAGTTTGTTCTTGACGATCGACAGCAGGAGTTCGGAGCGGAACACGCTCCACTGGCTCGAGATCTCGACCAGGTCGTGCCCGAACATCGCCTCGGCGTAGACGTCGAAGCCTCGCATCAACCCGGTACCCTGCGAGAGCGCGCCGGTCATGAAGGTTCCGCCGAGGTAGGCGTGATCTTCGAGCGAGGCGCCGCCATGGGTGTGTGCTGTCTTCAGGTGGTAGGGCAGCGTGACGTTCGACTGGGCCATGCGCCGGCCCGCTTTCTGCGCCACCAGGCCATGGCGGCGCGGATACTTGCCGGTCAGGATCGAACCGAAGCTCGTCCATGTATACGGTGCCTGGGCGTGGCAATGCTCGAAGAGGACCCCCTTGCGCGCGAGGGAGTCGATGTTGGGGGTGGCGACCTCCTCGTTGCCGTAGCATCCGAGCACGTCGGCCCGCAGTGCGTCGACGACGACCAGGAGCACGTTCGGTAGGTCTCGGTTGGTCTCGTCGATGCGGCCGTACGAGGCGAGTTGCGAGTGTTCGCTCCATATGAAGAGCGCGCCGCCAAGCCAGAGGACCAGCGCCAGGCCGTGCAGCGCGCCGCGGAGTGCTGCCGGCAGGCGCACGAGCAGCCCTGCGAGGGCCCAGCCGACCAGCAACCCAAGCACGAGCTGCACACCGGCCGTGATCAGGCGCTCGGGCGACAGGGAGTGGTGCCCGTAGAAGAGATAGGGCCGCGTCCACCAGTAGAGTTCGAGGAAGGCCATGCCCCCCAGCCCCAGGGCCAAGAGGGCCCTCAGCCGCGTCGCGTGTCCGCTGCGGCGCAGGAGCGGGTGCAAGAGGATGCCTGCAACGAGTAGCAGTCCGCACCACAGCAGCCCGTAGTTCAGCACGGCGGCCGCCGCGCAGCCCAGGGCTCCGATCAGGTCACGCGGAGCATCGGGTGCGCGTAGGCCCGCGACCACGGCATCGGCCAAGCCGAACAGGAGCCCGGTTGTGAGACCAGCCAAGAGCGCGACCCAAAGGGTCGCAGCGACCCCACCGGGAGGCCGGGAGTCGTCGTTTCGGGTAGCCATTGAATGCCCATGGTAGAGCGTGGCAACGGCGAGAGGATCTCCATGGGCGGCTTTCCCCCAGAGCTAAGGCGGTTCGGCGCTACGAACCTTGCGACGTGCGGCTGGAGAGGAGGAGGACGATTGGCATGTCTCACCCTGGCGATTCCTAGCTGGGAATCCAGGCAAAGCTTTCTCTGGCTCTTGCTCGTGGGCTAGTGCGCAGCGGAAGCTGCGCTGCCGGCATGGGGGCGGGGGGGCGCTTGGTAGGCCAGCGCTCTTTCAAGCACCGCGCGTACCACTTCGGGGCGGGTCCAGATGAAGAAGTGGTCCTCCCCCGGAAGGTTCACCCGCTCTACGGTGGCGGCATTCACCAGGGACTTCTCGAGGTACTCCGCGTTGGCGAAGGGGACCAGACTGTCCTCGCTGCCGTGTACGATCCAGACCGGACAGGTGATTCGTGAGAGCAGAGGGGCGAGAGCTTCGAGCTCGGTGCGCTGCGGGCCGAGCTCATCGTTGGAGTTGCGCAGAGAACGGGAGAGGAGGGGCGATACCAGGGCCGCGAGATCGTTGTACCAGTGCAGTTTCTCGAGGTGTGGATCCAGATTGCCCGCCAGGACGAGCAGACCTCCGACCCGCTCGGGGTAATCCGCGGCGACACGCGCGATCACCGGGCCACCCAGGGAGTGCCCGACGAGCAACGGGTAGTGGCCGTTGCGTTCGACCAGCAGTGGTTCGATGGCCGCGGCCTGGGCGGCGAGGGAGGGCACCGCGCAGGCGGGTTCGCTGGATCCGAACCCGGGTCGATCGAGGGCGATCAACTCCACCCCCGGAGAGGGGGAGAGCAGGTAGCGCTTCCATTCGGCGTGAGAACCGGGCGTGCCGTGAACCAGAATCACCCGCCGCCCCTCGGAATCCCCCGCGCGCACTCCGAAGACTCGTCCCGTCGGCGCGGACCAGGTCAGCACCTCCGTCCCCCGGATGGGGCTCTCCTTCGGAGGCGGAGGAACCGTGGCACAGGCGGTGAGCAGACCGGCGAGTCCGAAGCGGCGCAGCATTCCTCAAAGTCTATGGCTTGCCCCAGGATTCTGCCCTGCGGTGAACGCGGACCGGCTAGGGAGGTCCATCCTCGCCCAGAGGCAGTTGGAGATCGAGGAACTCCTGCGGGCGGCGCATTCCCTCAGTCTGGTGCAAGCCACGCACCCGTAGCGCGGCGCCGCCCTCCTCGAACTCGACCGTGACGGTCTGCTCGACCGGCAGGTAGTGTCGGTGGTCGAAGACACGCTCCCGTACGGCAACGACATCTCCGAAGCGATCGATCAATTCCACCCGCAGCGTGAGTTCGCGCCGAGTGGTCCCCGGCACTCGGTGGCCGGCGAGATTCTCGATGGCGAGTAGCGCATGACCCTCCTCGACTCGGGCGGAGAGTCCGAAGGCCCGGGCGAGAAAGCGTGGATCGCGCGGTGTCTCCAGGCGGTGGGAGCGCCGAGGGCGGATGGGGGAGGGCTCCCCTTCCAGGGTCGCGACGCTGCCGCGCAGGCGCGGCATGTGACAGCCGATGCACGACAGGTCGAGACCCGCCTGGTCGGAGCTGACGAAATCCCGAGCGATGCCGATCACCGGCCCGATGGTCGTGCCGTGGCAGCGTAGGCAGAGCGAACTGTCCTCCTCGGTGAACTGGGACGAACGCTGGGTGGGATGGGCTCGGGTGCTCCTGCCCCATGGCCCGCGGAGGGTCTCGCCATCGGCCGCCAGGTGGCAGGTGCGGCAGTCGACCCCCAGATGGCGCTCCGCCTCGCGCGTGGCGCGGGGGGGCGCAAAGGGATCGGCCGGCTGCCCCTCTTCGAGGGCCAGGGGGACCGGGGCATGGCAGACCGTGCAGCGCTCCTTCTTGCGCGTCCGGCGCAGCTCCTTGGTGAAGTGTTCGTCCTGCCACGCGGTGGCATGGGCCGACAGGCTCCACTCCCGGGCCACCGTCAGGTGGCAACGAATACAGTCCAGTCCGTCGGTATCTGCGAGCTCGACGCGACGCCCATCCCGGGCGAGGCGCGCAAGCCAGGCAGCGTGGGGACCCCCCTCCTGCTTCTTCCCCGTCCCCGGACTGGAGACCAGGAGGAAGAGGAGCGCCGAGAGCGCCTGAGCGGTGCTCACCCTACTTGTCGAAGACGTTCGTCTCGCTGGGGGAGATGCGCTCTTCCACGGTCTCCACCGTGAGGTCGAGGTTGTCGATGTCGAGCTCCTCGCCCACCTCTTCGACCAACTCGCCGGCCTCTTGGTTCTCGGAGAGGGCCTGATCCAGGTTCTTTTCGTCGCCGTGCTGCATGGGGTGATTCTAGTG
>JALWOP010000152.1 GCA_027083445.1 Planctomycetota bacterium
TCCCCCGCCCGTCCCGTCCCACCCCTGGAGATCCAAGCATGAAGCGCGTCGTCCTGGCCTATTCGGGGGGGCTCGACACCTCGATCCTGATCCCCTGGCTGCTCGAGAACGGAGCCGAGGAGGTCCACTGCCTGGCGGGCGACGTCGGCCAGGGTGCAGGCGAACTCGAGGGACTCGAGGAGCGCGCCACCCGGACCGGAGCGGCCTCCTGCCGGGTGGCCGACCTGCGCGAGCCCTTCCTGACCGAGTGCGTCTGGCCCGCCCTGCGCGCCCTGGCCCTCTATGAAGGGCGCTACCCCCTGGGAACCGCCCTGGCCCGCCCGGTCCTGGCCCGAGCCCAGGTCGAGTACGCCCGCGAGGTGGGCGCCGACACCCTCTGCCACGGCTGTACCGGCAAGGGCAACGACCAGGTGCGCTTCGAGTTGGCCTACCAGGTCCTGGCCCCCGACCTCGAAGTGATCGCCCCCTGGCGCACCTGGGAGATCGAGAGCCGCGAGGATGCCCTGGCCTACGCCGACGCGCGCGGCATCGGGGTCGAGGCCAGCCGCGAGAAGATCTACAGCCGCGATCGCAACCTCTGGCACCTCTCCCACGAGGGGGGCGTGCTCGAGGATCCCTCCCAGCCGCCCCCCGACGACGTCTGGGTCTGGACCACCGATCCCCGCCGGGCGCCCGAGGATCCCGAGGAGGTCACGATCGGCTTCGAGCGCGGGGTCCCGGTCAGCTTGAACGGCACCCTCCTCGGCCCCGTGCCCCTGGTGGAGCGCCTCAACACCCTGGCCGCGCGCCACGGTGTGGGACGTATCGACATCGTCGAGAACCGGCTGGTGGGCATGAAGTCCCGTGGCCTCTACGAAACGCCGGGCGGCACCCTGCTCTACGAAGCCCTGCGCTCCCTGCGCGCCCTCTGCATCGAACGGGAGAGCGCCCATCTGGCCGAGGAACTCGCGCCGCGCTGGGCCAACCTGGTCTACTTCGGCCAGTGGTTCCATCCGGCACGGGAAGCCCTGGACGCCTTCTTCGAGCACCTCGCGATCCCGGTCCGGGGTGAGGTCCGCCTTCAGCTCTACAAGGGGGGAGTTGGGCTCCGCGGTACCTCCAGCCCGACCTCCCTCTACGACCCCGAGTTGGCCTCGTTCACCATGGGAGCCGGCTTCCAGCCGATCCACTCCGAGGGCTTCGTACGCCTCTTCGGACTCCCCGGTGCGGTGAGCGGCCGGCGCGATGCCGCGGGGAGAGCGGGATGAGCGGGGAAAAGCTCTGGGGAGGGCGCTTCGAGGGCGCCCTCGATCCCGCCTTCGAGGCCTTCAACGCCAGCCTGCGCTTCGACCGGCGGCTGCTCTTCGCCGAGCTGCGCCAGAGCACGGCCTGGGCCCGCGCCCTCGCCCGCGCCGGAGTGCTTACCCAGGTGGAGGCAGAGCGCATCGCCACCGCCCTGGAGAAACTGGGGAGAGAGCTGGCGGCGGATGCGACCCCCCTCGACCGGTCGGAGGCCGAGGACATCCACAGCTTCGTCGAGGCGGCGCTGGTAAGGGAGGTGGGCGAGCTCGGCCGGCGCCTGCACACCGGCCGCTCGCGCAACGACCAGGTGGCCACCGACCTCAAGCTCTACCTCCGGGAGGAACTCGCCCACCTGGACCGGGCCCTGCACGATCTCTGCGCCGCCCTGGTCGCCCTGGCGGAGGCCACCGCCGACCTGGCTCTGCCCGGCTATACCCACCTCCAACGGGCCCAGCCGATCACCGCGGGACACCATGCTCTCGCCTACGTCGAGATGCTGGCGCGGGATGCCGATCGCCTCGGGGACGCGAAGGCGCGCATGGAGACCTGCCCCCTCGGAAGCGGCGCCCTGGCCGGCTGCCCCTGGCCCATCGACCGAGAGATCCTGGCCCGGGAGCTGGGCTTCGCGCGCCCGACCGCCAACAGCCTGGACGGGGTCTCCGACCGCGACCATGTGATCGAGGTCCTCTCCGCCGCCAGTTTGATCCTGATCCATCTCTCGCGCCTGGCCGAGGACTGGATCTTCCTCGCCAGCCAGGAAGCGGGCCTGATCACCCTGGGCGACGACGTCTCGACCGGCTCCTCCCTCATGCCCCACAAGAAGAACCCCGACGCCCTGGAGCTCATCCGCGGCAAGTGCGGGAGGGTGATCGGCAACCTGACCGGCTTCCTGGCCACCTCGAAGGCCCTGCCCCTGGCCTACGACAAGGATCTACAGGAGGACAAGGAGGCCCTCTTCGACACCCTCGACACCACCCGCGCCTGTCTGGGGGTGATGACCACCGTCACGGGGGGGGTGCGCTACGACCGAGAGCGTTGTCGAGCCGCCGCCGAGCGCGGTTTTCTCGACGCCACCGACCTGGCCGATCTCCTGGTCAAGGCCGGCCTACCCTTCCGCGACGCCCACGAGCGGGTGGGCGCGGCGGTGCGGGCCGCCCTCGAAGCGGGCTGCGAGCTCCGCGACCTCGCGCCCGAGCTCCGTGCTTCCCTCCTGGGCGAGCTCGAGGTCGATCCCCGCCAAGCCCTGACCCTCGCAACGATCCTCGAGAGACGCTCCACCATCGGTGGCACGGCTCCCGCGGAGGTGGCACGTCAGGTCGCCGCCTGGAAGGAGCGCTTGGAAGCATGGCCGAAATCCTGATCCGCCCGGCACGGGTCGACGACACCACCGACATCCTGGAGCTGGTCAACGCCCTGGCCCGGGAGGGGGTGATGCTGCCCCGCTCCCCCGCCTCGGTGATCGAGAAGATCCGCGACTTCCACGTGGCTGAAGTCGACGGCGACTTTGCCGGCTGCGGGGCTCTGGCGGTGATCTGGTCCGACATCGCCGAGGTGCGCTCGATCGCGGTCTCCCCCGAGCAGCGCGCCCTCGGTCTGGGCCGGCGCATCGCCGAGGCGCTGATCGCCGAGGCGGAGACCCTGGGCGTCGCCCGGGTGATGGCCTTCACCTACGTCCCCGGTTTCTTCGAGAAGCTCGGCTTCGAGGTGGTCGAACACGCCAGCCTGCCCCACAAGGTTTTCGGAGACTGCCTCGACTGCCCCAAGTTCCACCAGTGCGACGAGGTAGCGGTGCTGCGAATCCTGAAGCTGGTCGATGGCGCACCCGAGCGCGGCCCCCTCTCCCTGCCCCTTCCCGGTCACCCCCTCCCCAAGGCGGCGAAATGAACCCCGAAGCGGCCTCGAAACGTCCCCGCCTTGGGCCCACGGCAGCCGCGGAGGCGCGGGGCGCCCATGCGCCCCGCGCCTCCGGATGATCTCGCCGACGACCGACCTTCCAAGCGCATCGCAGCGCCGACGGCTCGCCGCGAGGGACGCCGCTAGTGGATCGGCTTGGGGGGAGACCAGGTGCGGGTGCGGCTCTCCCCGTCGGCGGTGATCACCTCGAGGGTCATCGAGCCGTCCTTGGGGGCGGCGGCGAGTCCCCGGGCCACGTCATCGACCTCGAAGAGGCGCACGCCGTTCAGGCGCACGAGTTGATCCCCCGGGGCCACCTCCATCGCCTCCGCCAGGGAGCCGGGAACGATCTTCTCGACCACCAGGTCGGTCTCCTCGTCGCTCCCCTGCCGCAGGTAGACGCCGAGGATGTCGGTGCGCGGAATGCCGAGCAGCTCTCTCCCGGGCAGCACGCGCCGCAGCCTCTGGACGGGATCGGAGCCCGGGGAGGAACCGATCCGGATCTGGGTGCCACCCAGGTCGAGCTCGGGGTAGTTCTTGCGCAGCTCCTCCATCGACTTGGCCTTGTAGGTCTTGGTCTCGGTCTTGCCGTCGACCGTCTCCTCGATGGTCACCTCGACCCCGAGAGGCCCCTGTTGGATCTCGATCGAACGACTCTGGCTCTCGGCGCCGGGGATCGCCGGCAGGGCGGGAATCGGCGGCTGATTCCAGCCGAAATTGCGCAGGAACTCGTCGGGATCCAGGCCGCCCCCCTCCCAGGGATCGATGAATCGGGGCAGAAGCCCGAAACCACCCGGGGTGCGACCGAAGAAGGGCCCCCCGAAAAGATCGGCGAAGGGATCGCGCTGGGCATGCTCGAGCTCGCGCAGGGCGAGGCGGGCGGTCCAGGCGAGCCCATCGCTGCCCCGGGCCCATTGGTGCAGATCCCCACGCAGGTTGCGGTCACGGCTCGCCGCGCGCACGAGGTCGTCGAAAGCCTTCTCGCGCAGGTCGAGATCGGGATCGGTCAACCGCGCCTCCCAGTCGACTGCATCCGCCGCGGGGGCCTGGGGGATGACGCGCCGCAGGTTGCCCCCCCCCGGTGAGGAGGGGTCCTGCGGAGCTCCGGAAGCGGTGAGGGGGCCGGCAAGGCCGAAGAGGGGCACGAGGCCGACTCCGAGGGCGAGGGGCCAGGTGCGCCAGGGGCGGGGGTGCAAACGCATGGTGGTTCTCCTTTGTGTTCGTGTCTTTCAGCTCTGGGAAGGTCGAAAAAGAAGAGCGCGCCGCGATGGTTCGCGGCGCGCTTGAAGGAAAGAGGCGCTGCCGCTCTCATCCCTGGGGCTTGCTGAGCTGGGGTTCAATCCCCCCGTCCGTCAGTCCCCCGGTTGTCCAAGCATCCGTGCATCAGTCTCCACTCGCGGGAGTGATCGAAGGCAGGATCTGGGAGTCCCGCTCCCGAAGGGGCGCGACCAAGCCCTGCTCCGCGCGCATCTCGCGGGCGCGCAGGTAGAGGGGCTCCTCTCCCTCGGACAGGGGGCGCAGACCTCCCCCGGTCGCCTCGGGTAGGACGTTGGTGCCGACCGGCAGAGCGCGGGTGACCGTGCCCCCCCGACCGGCGGAAAGACCCAACTCGCCGGGCCTCGGCTGGGCGCCGGGTCCTTGGAAGAATCCGGCCAAGAAGAAGGCCAACCAGACCGCCGCCGCGGCCGAGAGGAGGCCCACCGGCAAGAGACGCGGCCCGCGGACCAGCCGCGGACGCCCAGAGGAGACGCCGGTGGGGCTGCTAAAGAACTCCTCCGCCGCCAGGGCGGCACGGATGCCCGGCCAGAGATCGGGGGCCTCGTTCGTCCCGGTCGCGCGGCCGTGCTTCAACAGGACCGCGCGCGCCTCCTCGGCGCGGCGGTGGGCCTGGCGACAGGAGTCGCAGGCGGAGAGGTGCTCCTCGACCAAAAGAGCCTCGTCTCGGTCGAGGTCGCCACCCACGAAAAGGGGCAGGGCGGCGCGGATATCGATGCAGGCGTCGGGGGTGGAATCCATGGTGCTCGTTCGCTCGCAGGCATCTACGCCCCGTATCACGGGTCGTTGGAGGGAATTCCCCTCTTGGTCGCGACCCCCGCCTCGGCGATCCTCCTGCGGCGCTCCCACTCCTCCTGGAAGAGCTTGCGTCCCCGATGGAGACGCCAGCGCACGGTGACGTGGGTGGCCCCCACGATCTCGGCGATCTCGGTGCAGGGCAGCCCCTCGAGCTCACGCAGGACCAGAACCGACTGGAAATGGGGCGCCAGGGCATCGAGACAGGCGCGCACCTCGGCCGCGGTCTCCTCCGATTCGAGGCGGTCCGAGGGCAGGAGGTCCCGGCCGTCGGCCAGATCCAACTCGCCCTCGTCCTCGTCTCCCACCGCCGCCGTGGAGATCGCCGGCCTGCGCTTGCGCAGGTGGTCGATGCAGAGGTTGGTGACGATGCGGTAGAGCCAGGTGGTGAAATCGTGCTTGAAATCGAAGCGGTCCAGGCTGCGGAAGACCCGCAGGAAGGCCTCCTGGGCCAGATCCTGGGCATCCTCGTCCGAGGGCACCATCTGGCGCGCCACGCGCCAGGCGCGCCGCTCGTGGCGGTGGACCAGATCGGCGAAGGCCTCCTCATCCCCCGCCTGGCAGCGGCGAATGAGAGCGTGGTCGATCTCCCGGTCCTCGGCCGGGGGGGGATTGCGATCGTCGGTCACGGTACGGGCACGGTCGGGGCTCGTGGAGCCACCCTGGAGTGTATCGGTCCGGGAGCCCCCTGGCTTGCAGCGATCCCTTGCGGGGGACCGCAGCGGGTCCGTCGAGCAGCGGGTCAGTCGAGAATGGGGAAACGCCCCTCGATCGCTCCCAGGCGGCGGAACTTGGCCCGGCGTACCTCGGGCAGCCGCTCCCAGTCGGCCAGGGAGAGGTCGGCCAGCTCCCGCTCGAGGGCGTCACCCAGGTTCGTGAAGGCCTGCTCCCGGTCCCGATGGGCTCCGCCCAGGGGCTCGGGGATCACCCCGTCCACCAGGCCGAGCTCGGTCAGGTCCCGGGCGGTGAGCTTGAGGGCCCCGGCCGCCTCGGGCACGCGGGTTTCGTCCTTCCAGAGGATCGCCGCGCAGCCCTCGGGGCTGATGACGGAGTAGTAGGCGTACTGGAGCATCAGAACCCGATCCCCCACACCGATCCCCAGGGCGC
>JALWOP010000153.1 GCA_027083445.1 Planctomycetota bacterium
GGGGGGAGCTGGGCCTCCTGGCGGGAAACCGCGCTCGGGGGGGGAGCCGTGGGCGAGCTGAGGCAGCCCGAGAGGAGCAATAGGGGGAGCAGGAACCGGCGCAACATCGTCAAGGTAGCGTAGGCAGCCTCCGCGCCGGTGCCCACCGCAGGGGACAGGGATGTCCCTGTTCGGCTCAGGCCGACCGGGTGGGGCCCCCAGGACTCCCCGGCGGGCCCCTTCTTGCTTGGCACGTCGCGTGCATGGCTCTCCGGAGCCGCTTCGAAACCTCCACCGCGAAAGGAACACAGCATGCGACGGCATCCCCTACTCCTCTCCCTGGCACCCCTGGCCCTCCTCCTGGGTCCCTTGACCGCTGTGGCCTCCGCCCGCCCCACCTCTCACGGGCTCGACTGGCAGCTCAGCGCCAAGAAGCACACCCGCCTGGGAACCCTACGCATCAGCCTGGGCAACCACGGGCTGCGCGGCAGCCTGCACGCACCGCGCTACCCCCTCCCCCGTGGTCCCCGGGTCCACCACCACACGGCTGCCTGCGGCGTGATCCCCGGCCACTACGAGACGCGTTACGAGCAGGTCTGGGTCCCCGGCAGGAGCGAGAGCGTCTGGGTCCCCGCCGAGGTCCAGGTCTACACCGATGCCTACGGTTACCGCACCGAACGGGTGATCCGGCCCGGCCACTGGGAGACGATCCAGCATCCCGGGCACTACGAGCAGCGTGCCGTCCAGGTCTGGGTCGAGGCCCGCTACCGCTGCGGCGCCGGCGGGATCACCCCCTACCGCTAGGCTTCGAGCGACCGGGTGGGCACGGTGGATGGGGCCACCCGGAACCAACGCCCCCACGTTCGGGTCGAGCGACCCGAGCGTGGGGGCTCTCGGTATTCTCCATCCCCACGGCCCTACTCCTACCCGGGGCCCAGGAGGTTCAGGGAGTAGAGCCCCTCGGGGTCGAGCCAGTGCTCCACGAGTTCCAGTCCCGCTCCCCGCGCCAGGGCCTCGATCTCCCCACGGTCGTACTTGACCGCATCCTCGGTATGGATGCGTTCCCCCGCCGCGAAGGAGTACTCGCGCCGGCCGACCTGCGCCCTCTGGTCATGGCGGCTCTCGAGGTAGAGCCGCATCACACCATCCTGGGAGTCGTAGAGCGCGCGATGCCGGAATCCGCGGGGATCGAGGTCTCCGCCGAGCTCGCGCCGAATCCGCGCGAGGAGGTTTCGGTTGAAGGCCGCCGTCACGCCTACGGGGTCGTCGTAGGCCTCCTCGAGGCGTCCTCTCTCCTTGCGTAGATCGATGCCCACCAGCACCCCGTCCCGCGGCCCCAGGCGCATCCGAATCTCCCCCAGGAAGGCCGCCGCCGCAGCTCGATCGAAGTTTCCGATGTTGCCTCCGAGGAAGAGGATCAGCGCCGGGCCGCGCTCCCCTGCGAGCGCATGGGTGAGGCCGGTGTGATAGTCGGCCCGGATGGCCGAGACCGTGAGGGAGGGATCCGCCTGGACCAGCCTTTGACCGGCACGATCCAGGACGGATCCGTCGAGATCGATGGCCGTATAGCGCTTGGGAGGGGCCCAGGCATCCAAGAGGAGCGCTGTCTTCTCGGAGTTGCCCGATCCCAACTCGATCAGACGAGCCCCCCCGAAGCGCTCGGCCAGTTCGCTCGCGCGCTGAGCGAGGATCGCCCGCTCGCAGCGCGTCGGGTAGTAGGCCTCGGTAGCACAGATCGCCTCGAAGAGGCGGCTTCCCAACTCATCGTAGAGAAAACGGCATGGCAAGCTGCGGGGGGATGAGGCGAAACCTCGGTGTACCGCGCTGGCCAGGTCCTCCCCTGCCGCACACTCCAGGTTGATGCGCTGGTAACCGCCCATGGGCCTAGTACACCCGATGACCGCAAAAACGGAACCCGGTAAGCCGACTCAACCCCCGATCCCTGAGCGACGCCCCTGGTTCCGCGAGCCGTCGGCTCGGCCCGGACCGGGAACGATCAAGAGGTCGAAGCCGGGCTTGGGATTCTCACCGGGGGGAAGCGGGAGCGGTTCCAACTTGCCGGCCTCTAGGTAGGAGAGCAGTTGCGGATTGCGGGTCTGCCGCAGCCTCTCCATCCAACTCCCCTGCCCCGGGGGCAACCACAGGACGAAGAGATAGTCGGGCGGAGGGTCGAAATCGAGGAAGTACTCGGCGGGAACGGTCTTGTCGTGCCCCGGCGAGCGCGGTGGATCGGTGACGGGAGGTCGGTGGGCTACGGCGGGGGTGATCAGGCCGTTGCGGTCGTAGACGTGCATGCGCGAATACCAGCCGATGGCACCCACGGCACCGTAGACCAGCCATTCATCGGGCGATCCCACCCGCGCCAGGGCCTGGCCGAGGGTGCGCCACTCCTCGGCCTGCATCACCATGTTGCGCCATTGGGCGAACTCGCTGCGCTCCTTGGAGAGCCGGCCCCGATTGGTCCGGACCGAGAGAGCCGTGCGCCAACTCGCGGGGATCGGGTGGCGGTCGAAGGCCGGCGGCAGGCTGAGCGCGATGCACACCAGCGCCAAGGCCCCCGCCATCAGGGGACCGCGCCGCTTTTCAACCCGGGCGAGACCCGCGCCCAAGGCCAGCGCGAGGAAGGGCAGCATCGGGACGAGAAAGCGCCCGAAGGCCATGAAGTCCCCGCCCACGACAATCGCGTAGAGCAGCGTCGCTCCGACCAGGATCAGAGCGGGTCCGGCGCCACGGCGTAACGCCGCCAAGCCCACCCCGCCGGCAAGGAGCAGACCGGGAAAGGTGGCCAGGAAGTGCAGTACGTAGCGGCCTCCCCGCGCCAGGGCATAGGGGGAGAGGCCGACCTTGACGTGGGCCGTCAGGGGCAACCAGTCTCCGTAGGCCCACAGGCGCCAGGCCATGTGCGCGGCGAAGGCCGAAGCGGCGAAGAGAGCGCCCAGCGCGGGCGCACGCCACCGGCGCGGTTCCTCCCCCTGCACGAGCCCCAAGAGGATGG
This sequence comes from Planctomycetota bacterium, assembly GCA_027083445.1. GTDB lineage: Bacteria > Planctomycetota > UBA1135 > UBA1135 > JALWOP01. The sequence goes on from JALWOP010000153.1 coordinate 2,975, forward strand.
CGGGCCCGAGGGTGAAGGCGACCCACCAGGCACCGTCAGCCCGAAGGAGGGCGCAGACAGAGCCGACCAGCCCCAGCTTCCAGGCAGGCGCCGGCCCGCCCCGGCGCCAGCAGAGGCGGAACAGGAGCAGGACGCTCGCCGTAAAGGGCAGGGTCGCGAGCCCGCCGGTCGCCCAGACCCCCAGGGGGGGCAGACTGCCCGCGAAGAGCGCCGCCCCGAAGCGGGCGGCGGGGGTGGCAGGGAGGCGCTCGGCCAAATCGTCCGCAAGCCACAGCGCCAGGGCGACGGCCGCGGCCAGGGAGAGGATCCGCGAGAGCACCAGCGGCGTCACCCCAAGGGCCTGGCCGGCGGCGAGGACGATGGCCCAGAGGAACTCGCTGTACCCCTCGACCCACTGACCCGGGTTGTAGACCAGCCCGTGTCCCTCGGCGAGGTTGCGAGCGTAGACAAAGGTGATGTAGGCGTCGTCACAGAGCCAATCGAAGCGCCAGGCGAGCAACAAGAGCGGCAACGCAACGGTCAGCCTCAAGGCCCACGGGTTTCGCCACCCCGGCGCCGGGCCTCTGTGGGTGGACCCGCGGGAAGATGCCTGGAGATCAGCCACCGGAGAGAGCACAGACGATGTGGACCTCGCGCGCTCCCGCGAGGGGGAGATCCAGATCCTCGCAGGGTACACCTTCGACGAAGAGCTTGATGTGCCGCCGCACCTGGAGCAACTCGTCCACGAGGCGGAAACGCATCCCCGGAAAGCGCCGGTCCAGATCACCGAGAAGCTCACCCAGGGTCGCACCCTGCGCCTCGACGCAGGTCTGGCCGGCGGTGTAGTCGTGGAGTGCGCTCGGCAGGTGGACGATCACTGCACGACCCCCGCCACTTCGACAGAGTAGATGTGGGGGAGGTGGCGGGCGATGCAGCGCCAACTGCGCCCCTCGTTACGGGAAGCCCAGACCTCGCCGTTGGTCGTGCCGAGGTAGAGGCCCAAGGGATCGTGGGCATCCTGGGCCATGCATTGACGCTTGACCGTCCACCAGGCGTGCTCCTTGGGGAAGCCCCGGTCCTGGCGCTCCCAGCTCTCGCCTGCGTCTCGCGTGCGGTAGACCGCTGGGCGGCCGCCGGGACTGGTGCGTGGCCAGACGGTCGAGCCGTCCATGGGAAAGACCCAGACCGTATCGGGATCGCGCGGGTGCAGGACGATCGGAAAACCGATGTCGCCGATCTCCTCCGGCATGTTCTCGCCGACCCGATGCCACCGTCCTTCGTCACGATCCATGCGGTAGATCCCACAGTGGTTCTGCTGCCAGAGCCGGTCGGGATTGGTCGGGGCGAATCCGACATGGTGCGGATCGTGGCCGTACTCGAGCCTGTCAGTCGCGCCGGGAATGAAGTCCGCGGCGCAGCCCTGGTTGAGCGGCGCCCAGGTGCGCCCCCCGTTCTCGCTCTCGAAGACGCCGCCGCCGGACATGCCCACATAGAGGTGGTCGGCATCGCGAGGGTCGATCAGAATCGAGTGCAGCTTGGGCCCATCGGGGGTGCCGTCCTTCTCACCCCCGGTCCAGGTATCGAGCATGGGATGGTTGTTGAAGCCGCTCACGGCCTTCCACGTCTTGCCCCCATCGCGGGAACGAAAGAGCCCCTGGGGTGAGGTGCCCGCATACCAGACCCCCTTGGGTCCCACGGGGCAGGGGGTCAACCAGAAGACGTGCCCGACGCGACGCTGGAAGAGCCCCTCTGCAGCGGGCTCGAAGGCGGGGGGTTTGGAGGATTCGCGCCAGCTCTTGCCCCCATCCTCGGAGCGTTGAATCGTCGGACCGAGGTGGCCGGTGCGATCGGTGGCCAGGACGACCCTGCGCTCGCGGGGGTCCTGGACCAGGTGGTGGATGACATGCCCGATGAAGGCGGAGCGCTTGAGCGTCCACTCCTTGCGCTCCGCGTCAGAGTGCAGGAAGAAGGCTCCCTTGCGGGTACCTATGAGGAGCTCGATTGCCCCGGTCTTGGGACGCGGAACCCGCAGGCGGTGTTTGGCTTGGGACATAGACGATCGAATCCTTGGAGAGCATAACCGCAGAGGGGCACGAGGAGCTCAGAGGGTGCGTAGCCTACGGGCGGCCTCCTCGAGTTCCGCGTCCTGCTTGGCAAAGCAGAAGCGCAGGAGGTCCGTGCCCCCCTCACCGCTGTAGAAAGCATCCCCGGGTACCGCGGCCACGCCGGTGCGTTCGAGCAGGGTCATCGCGGCCGCCCGGGGATCGGCCAGCCCCAGGCGCGAGCTGTCCGCCAGGATGTAGTAGGCACCCTCGGGGACGATCGGGGTCAGGCCCGCGCTGTCGAGAGCCTCGAGTAGAAGGCGGCGCTTGGCGCTGTAGGCGGCGCGCATATCCCTGAAGAATGCAGCGGGTGCCTCGAAGCCTGCTGCTACGCCGTGTTGGAGCGGGGTGGGCGCGCAGATATAGAAAAGGTCATGGACGAGGGTCAGCGACGCGGCCATGGCCCGTGGAGCAACCGCGTACCCCAGTCGCCATCCCGTGATGCTGAAGGTCTTGGAGAGCCCCATGATCGTCACCGTGCGTTCGGCGAGATCGGCAACGGTGGCCGGAGAGACATGCTCCCGCCCCTCGTAGCGAATCTCCTCGTAGATCTCGTCGGTGATGATCAGCAGATCATGTTCGCGGGCGACGAGGGCCAGCCCCTCGAGTTCGGCGCGGGTATACATGCGGCCCGACGGATTGGCCGGGGTGCAGAGGACGACGGCACGGGTGTTGGGACGTAGCGCCGCCCGCAGGCCCGCGGGGGTCAACGCGAAATCCGGTGCCTCGAGGCGCAGGGTCTGCACGTCGAGTCCCGCTACCAACGCTGCGCCGACGTGGTAGCCGTAATAGGGTTCGGGCACCAAGAGGCCGTCCCCGGGATCGAGCAGCCCGTGGATGGCACAGGTGAAGGCTGCCGCGGAACCGCTCGTAACCAGGATCTCTCCTTCCGGATCGGCCTCGATCCCATTGACCCGCGCGAGCTTGGCGGCAATGCGTTCCCGTAGGGAAGCCAGCCCCTCGGCGTAGGTGTAGCTGCTGTCGTCCCGCTCGATGGCCGCAATCGCCGCCTGGCGCACCCGCTCCGGAGTAGGAAGGTCGCAGATCCCCTGCCCCAGGTTGATCCCGCCTACCCGGTTACAGGCGCGGGTCATGGCACGGATGCTGGACTGGGCCAGGTCGGCCAGGCGGTGGGCACGGGCTTGGGGCATGGCTAGAAGCTAACGCGAGGAGCGCACCGATGGGTTGGCCGCAATGGGGCCCCCGGTCCACTCGCAACCCGCCGCCCCCCGTACTGGGCCCCGAGGTGGGTGGGGGTTTGGGATGGCCGCGACGGGCCTCCCG
>JALWOP010000154.1 GCA_027083445.1 Planctomycetota bacterium
GGGGGGAGCGGGGACGCCTGGACCTGCAGGCCGCCGGGAAACCCGCGTGGCACCCGATCGAGGCCGACCTGGCCGACCTGGCCGGTGAGGAGGTCGAGCTGCGACTGCGGGCCTGGATCGGAGGAGGGGACGGACTGGGCGGGGAACTCGTGGCGGCTCGACTGTGGTGGGGGACACCGGAGCTGGTCGCTGCTCCCTCGCGCGCCCAGAGGCCTGCGGTGCTCCTGGTGACCCTGGACACCCTGCGCACCGATGCGGTCGGGGCCTACGGCGGGGCCCAGGTGACTCCCCGTCTCGATGCCCTGGCCTCGGACTCCCTGCTCTTCGAGGACGCCTGGTCCGCCTGCAATTCGACCCTGCCCTCCCACACATCCCTCTTGACCGGCCTGCCGGTGCCGACCCACGGCGTCCTCGACAACCGCTCGACCCTGGCGGATGGAGTACCCACCCTGGCCCAGGCCCTGGCCCAGGCCGGCTACCACACCGCGGCAGCGGTCTCGGTCGAACACCTGCAAGCCGCCTGGTCCGGGCTCGGCAAGGGCTTCGACCAGTATCTCGACGTGCAGCCGCGGGCGTCGATCGATGGCGCGGCGACCACCACCCCGGTCTTGGCCTGGGGTCGAGAGTGGGCACGCGAGGGACGCGCACCGGTCTTTCTCTGGCTGCACCTGTTCGATCCCCACACCCCCTACGGTCCGCCGAGCGCCTTTCTCGAGCAGTTCGCTGCGGCTCGGCGCGCGGGGGGGGGCAGGGTTCCGCCCATGCGGGTCGATCCGCCGACCATCGGCCGCACGGGCTACACCCAAGCGGGCAAGTTCCTCGAGGGGGTCACCAACCGGGACTTTGCGCGCTTCCTCTACGAGGCCTCGGTCGCCTATGCCGACCAGCTCTTGGGTCAGGTGCTCGACGCCTGGGAAGAGGACGGCCGCCTGGCGCGCTCGGTGACGATCGTGGTCGCCGACCACGGGGAGTCCTTCGGGGAGCAGGGTGTCTACTACTCCCATCAGCTCCTGCACCCCGAGGTGACCCACGTCCCCCTGGTGGTCCACTTCCCCGGGGTCGCGCCCCGGCGCGTCAGCGCGCGGGCCTGGACGCCCGACATCGTGCTCACCCTGACCCGCTATCTCGACCTGCCTCACATCCAACCCAAGGGGCGTGATCTGCTCTCCCTGGAGGAGGATGGTCGGCGCGTGTGGTTCGTACACTCCGGGATGGACCAGGTCGGCTGTCGGGATGACGACGTGCACTACTGGCACAACGAGCGCGAGTATCTGCAGCTCGGTCGCGACCGGGCCCAGCCCGCCGGGGCGGGCTTTTTGTTTCGTTACGCCGGCGATCCAGACCTGCAGCACAACCTGGCCGAGGAGGAGGCGGAGCTCCTGGGCCGCTATGACCGGGCCCGGGAGGTGTGGTTGGAAGAGGTCGCCTCCGGCAGGCACCTGCGCGCCTCGCTCTCGCAAGAGCAGGAGCAGCGTCTGCGGGGGCTGGGTTATGGGGGGGGCGAGGAG
>JALWOP010000155.1 GCA_027083445.1 Planctomycetota bacterium
TTCACGTTAACCGAATAAAATCAGGTTTACCGAATGACGGTGAAGTCAGGATTATAAAAATTACCGATAAACAATTCTCTAAAATACAAGTTTTCTATGGAAAAAAGCGTAAAGCAACAGAACCAGCCCCAGAGCAGCTTGGATTTTTCTAAGAAAAATCCAAGCTTATTTAAAGTAAATCAATACTTTATATGCGAGATAGTGTAACCAACCAAGGTCTATTCGCAAATCACAACTGCGGAGCCAGCCTTGACAGCGTGAATTCAAGTGTAACCAACCAAGGTCTATTCGCAAATCACAACCAATGATCCTGCCAGAGCAACATTAAATCTAGTGTAACCAACCAAGGTCTATTCGCAAATCACAACTGCAGCCAGTGGCGGTCTGCCTCTGTTGCGAGTGTAACCAACCAAGGTCTATTCGCAAATCACAACTTTGAGGCATAGGCAGGGGCAGTTGCTTCAAGTGTAACCAACCAAGGTCTATTCGCAAATCACAACTAGAGTTCAAGTTTGTGATCTTGGTTGCGTAGTGTAACCAACCAAGGTCTATTCGCAAATCACAACCAGTGCGATATGATCAAGATCACTACCTGAGTGTAACCAACCAAGGTCTATTCGCAAATCACAACCTAGGTTTCGCCATTATGGGTTGGAAGATTAGTGTAACCAACCAAGGTCTATTCGCAAATCACAACCTTGGGAGACTAGGATATTATTTTTCGACGAGTGTAACCAACCAAGGTCTATTCGCAAATCACAACCAATAACACAGGATGCAAAAACAGGAGCTGAGTGTAACCAACCAAGGTCTATTCGCAAATCACAACTGGCGAAACGTCTGCCGGTTTTTAAGAATGAGTGTAACCAACCAAGGTCTATTCGCAAATCACAACGCCTTTGGAAAAACGGTCAAAAACTCTATAAGTGTAACCAACCAAGGTCTATTCGCAAATCACAACTGAGAATTTCGATGTGACTCGCTATTCCTAAGTGTAACCAACCAAGGTCTATTCGCAAATCACAACCGTTGTTAATATCGCCACCTTGATATTTCAAGTGTAACCAACCAAGGTCTATTCGCAAATCACAACGAAGCGGATATTTTTCCCCCTTAATCATTAAGTGTAACCAACCAAGGTCTATTCGCAAATCACAACAAGCCGCTTTCCTTTGCTACTTGCTCCACGAGTGTAACCAACCAAGGTCTATTCGCAAATCACAACGTTGTATCATACTTGCTTGTGCATCATCTTAGTGTAACCAACCAAGGTCTATTCGCAAATCACAGTTTAAAATTTCATATTTTAGCTTCATCACTACATATCACCTTAATTTATATACACATAATAGACGTCAATTAAAATTTGATAAAAGGTCAGTTTATTTGTATCATAATAAATAATTATAAAAATAACTTATTGCCATTATGAAAAAATCCATCACCAGACTTGCAGGTTTTAGCTTGTTCTTCGCTTCTTTAATCTCTGCACCACAA
>JALWOP010000156.1 GCA_027083445.1 Planctomycetota bacterium
CCCTGGCCCCATCGTGGACCTCTATGCTCCGCCTCGTCGCCCTGCTCCTCCTCTCTCTTCCTCTCCTGGGCCAGGCCGATGCACGCAATGTCCAACAGGGCTCTCCCATCCCCGCTGGGGGTTACAGCGCCCCACCCCGGGTCGTGCAGCTCCCCGACGACACCTGGCTCGCCGTTCTGACCACGGGCAAGGGCCCTGCAGGGGATCGCGGGCGACACATCGTCAGCCGGCGTAGCCCCGATCGAGGTCAGAGCTGGGAGGGGGGAATCGATATCGAACCCGCCGGCGAACGCCCCTCTCTCTGGGCACAGCCCCTACTCCTTCCATCGGGTCGGGTCGTCGTCTTCTATCTCCAAGGTGATCTCGCTGCCGCGAAGGAGCGGATCAGCCGATCCGGAGACCTAGCGCTGCGTTACTCCGATGATGGCGGCCGGAGCTGGTCCGAGCGCATCCTCCTTCCCCTCCCGGAGACGGTCCTCGCCCGTGAGCAGGACCCTGGTGGCGACGTAGACGGGCTTCTTGGAACCGGCCGTCCCCTGTTCACCGCCGGGAGCGTGCTCCTGCCCTTCAGTAGAATCGGCTCCTCCCCCGACGAGCGGACCGAGGTGTGGGTCCTTCGGTCGGAAGACCTTGCCTCCCTGGATGATCCGGCGGCAGCCCACTGGCAGCTCTTCCCGGCCGGGGAAAAGGGCTTGCACGGGGCCGGACCGATCACCACCGATCCCTGTCTCGCCCCGCTCCCTGGGAGAGGTGTGGCCTGTGCCATGGCCACCACGTTGGGGTATCCCCTCCTGGCGCTCAGTCCCGATGGTGGCCGAACTTGGAGTGCTCCCCGCCCGCTCCGAGATCGCCGGGGACGACCGATCCGCCATCCCCGCGACAGCGTAGGCCTGTGGCGCTTCGGGCCGGATCGCTACCTGCTCTGGACCCGCGAGGATTCGACTCCAACTGCGGAAAGCGGCAGGTGCAACCCGGCCTGGATCCGGGGCGCACGCCTCGTCGGCGGTGAGCTGCGTTTCGGCCCCCCCGAGATCCTGCTCTACGACCCCGACCCGCACACGGCTCCGAGCGATCCCGACCTCGTGCTAGGAAGAGACGGGTCCGTGAGTGTGGTCGTGAGCCGAGGGAGCGTCCTCCAAACCCACCCCATCGCCCCTTCCCTGCTCACCCAGCTCTTCACGACCTCCCCCGCGGAAGGTCCCCGGCGCGAGGAGCTACCCGGTTTCGTCGCCCAGGGGGCGGGTGGCACCTCCCTGGCCGCTGCTGGAAAGCTGCGCGGCGGCTGGACCTGCGAGGCCTGGCTCCCGGCCCAGGCCGAGCCGCCGTTCATCGTGGCTCAGGCCCAGGATGGGGCAGGCTCGATGGCGCTCTTCCTCGATTCCGATGGTTCCCTCGGATTGACCCTCGCCGATGGGGATCAAGAGGTAACGGTGCGCAGCCAACCCCAGGCCCTCTCCGCCGGCAAACCCCATCACCTGGCCGTCATCGTCGATCTCGGACCCGGGATCGTGCGCTGGATCGTCGATGGCCAGGTGCTCGACGGCGGTGAAAGCCTGGCCCGAGGATGGTCACGCATCGAAACCCGCTCACGCCCTGCCCGGGACGAGAAGCTCCTGGTCACCGATCCAGCCCAGGCTTCGATCCTGATCGAGAACGGTGACCGCTACCACCTGGCGGTACAGGCGCCGCGCAACGGCCTCCTAGTCCCTATCGGTAGGGCACAGGAACTCCGCGCGCCTTACGGCAGGGTGCGTCAGGTGGGTTTCATCTCCACCGGGGTCGGCTTTCAGGCTTCGTCGGATCCGGGGGTTCCCTCCGACGGCCATGTACGGCTGCACTACGCCGATGGATTCTCGCAGGACTTCATCTGGAACCTGCGAGACTCCGATGGATCGGGTCGTGGAACAGCCGTCGGTCTCGTCCCGGAGGTCTGGACCTTGGTGCGGACCGATGGAAGCGAACAGTGGCCGGGGAGACGACTCTACTGGCAGTCCTTTCCGGCCGACGCCGACCGCGAACTCGTCGCCATTGAGTTCGACGCTCGCCCCGCCCAGGATGCCGATGGCAACGACGCCGAGTTCGCAGTCCTGGCCGTCTCGGAGACGCCGAGTTTCAGTCCCCTGGATGCTCCCCTCGTCCCCATCGAGCTCGACGCGGACTCCTGGAACGCGGACCTCTTCGCCGCAAGCGCTACAGACAACGCCGGGCGCGGTTTCCGGCGGATCCCCCTGCGTCCAGCGGTAGCCATGCAGGCGATCGAGGTCCTCACCCGCGCCCCACTCGTAGTCGGCGACGCGCCTCTACGGGCTGTCCACTACGGACGTGCCCTGCTCGCGGCTGAGATCCTGGCACTCGAACGCTGAGGGGAGGGGGAGGCCCCTGGGGCCTAGTCCAGACCGAGGGAGCGCAGGAAGGCCTCGGAGTTCGGCTTCCGCCCGAGAAAGTCCGTTACGAGCTCCAGCTCGGGCACGGTGCCGCCCCGGGCGAGCACCTTGTGACGGTAGTCGGCCGCCGTTTCGGGGTTCATGATGCCCTCCCGGCTGAAGCGGCTGAACATGTCCGCGGCGTAGACCTTGGACCACAGATAGCCGTAGTAGCCCGCCGCATAGCCCACCAGATGTCCGAAGGAGCTCTGGTTGTGGAGGTTCTTGACGACGGGAAAGACCCGCGTCTCGCCGTAGATGCGCTCACGGACCGCGTTGGTATCGACGTCACCCGTCGGATCGCTGTGGAAGGTGAAGTCCATCAAGCCGAGGTAGACCTGCGCCTCGGTGGCCAGGCCCGAACCCAGATTCTTGGCAGCAACCATGCCGTCGAGGATCTCCTTGGGCAGCGGCTCCCCCGTCTCGTAGTGGCGCGCGAAGCGCCCCAACACATCCGCATTCCAGACCCAGTTCTCCAGCATCTGACTCGGCGCCTCCACGAAATCCCGCGCCACATGCGATCCCGAGAACTCGTAGTAGTCCACCTCGGTCAGGATGGAGTGCAGGCAGTGGCCAAACTCGTGGAAGAGAGTCTGCACCTCCCGGTGGGACATCAGGGAGGGTTCGGTCGCGGTCGGCTTGGTGAAGTTGCAGACGAGCGCGACGCGGGGCAGGGTCAAGCTGCCGTCCAACCAGCGTTTGCGCGGGCGTAGGGGAAAGTTCGCGGCGTGGCTGTACTTGCCCGGCCGGGGGTGCAGATCGAGGTAGAACTCGCCCAAGAGGCGGCCGCTCGCCTGATCGTGAACTTGGAAAAGGCGCACGTCCTCGTGCCAGAGGAGAGGTGTCCCAGCCTCGCGAGCCTCCTCGGTGATCTCGGTGAAGCGGATCCCGAATAGATCCTGGTAGACGCCGAACATGCCATCGATCACCGCCGCCATGGGGAAATACTCGCGTAGCTTCTCGGTGTCGACCGCGTAGCGCTCGCGCATCAGCCAGTTGCGGTAGAAGGAGAAGTCCCAGGCGTACAGTTCGGCATCAGGATCCCCCGTGTGCTCGCGCTTGGCCGCGGTGAACTCGGCCAGATCCGCCAGGGCCTTCTTGCGCAGGCGCGGACGCAGATCGTCGTAGAAGGCGATCACGTTCGCGGGGTTTTCGGCCATGCGGGTCTCGGTCTGGTAGGCCGCAAAGGAGGAGTAGCCCAGAATGCGAGCCTTCTCGGCACGCAGGTGCAGCATGCGCTCCAAACGTTCGACGTTCCCCGAACCTCCCCGCAGACCGTAGAGCAGGGAGAGCTTGCGGCGCGTCTCGGGGACCTCGCAGTAGCCGAAGAAGTAGCTCGGCGCGGCTCCCTTGAGGGTGGCTTGGTACATCCCTGCCGACTGGGGCAGGCTATCGAGAAAGCGCTTTGGAACCCCCTTGGACTCCTCCGGAGAGAGGAAGGCGGTGGTTTCGTCCTCGTCGATGGCCTGGCGAAACGCAATCCCGAGATCGGTCAGCTCCCGATCGATGGCGAGCAGCCGCTCGCGAGCAGCCTCGTCGAGCCCCATCCCACCGCGACGGTAGTCCCGCAGGAGAACCTCGAGGTAGTGGCGATCGACCCCTTCCAACTCATCGATCTTGGGCTCGAAGGAGAGCAGGACCTCATAGATGCCACGGTTCTTGTAGAGTTCGTCGAACCAGTTCGAGAGGTCCGCTTCGGCTTGCCGACCGCGCTCTCTCTCGACCGAGTCGGTGGAGACCTTCGAGAGGAATCCCACCATGCGCGCATCGAGAAAGCAGCGCGCTTGAATGTCGTCGATCGCCCGGACCGAGTTCTCGAAGGTGCGCTCGGCGGGGGGACGCGCGAGAAGACGCTCGACCGCCTGGTTGGCCTCGGCCAGAACATCAGCGATCGGGGAGAGCGTCTCCTGGGCCGGAAGCATGGCTGAGAGGAGGAGAGCGGTAGGGATTCGACGGAGGAACATGCCCTCGATTCTAGTCGCCGCCGAACCCCTAGTGGGGCCGGCTCAGTTCTGGGGAGGAGCGTCTAGCGCATCCAGTTCGAGAACCGCGACGCCGTCGACGACGGGAACCCGCTCGACACTCGCGCCAACCAGGCCTCCCAGGAGTTCGCCCAGAGCGCGACCCGTGCCTTGGGGGCGGCACGGTTCGCTGACGATCTCGACGCGACGCGAACGGTAGCCCGCAAGCGCCACCTCGACGTAGGTGGTCCCATCCGAGGCGCAATCGATCACCGCGGGAAGCTGGATCTGCTCGCCGGCCGCAGTCGTGCAGGTGGCCCCCTCGGGCACGCTCACCACCGTCATCGAGTGCTGTCGTGACGGCGGGGTAATGCAACCGCCGCTCACGTAGCTGGCACTGAGGAGAGCGACCCCAAGCAGGGTCCTGTGGAGCGTGTTTCGCCGCATCATATCGGGTCTCTCGGCCAATCTCATTCGAAGCTGAAGTCCTATCCAAGGCCCCCCCGCGGGGGTTTCCCGGGGGGCTTCCCGCCGGGAGGGTACCCCGGCGAGTTTCCCTGGCTCACGGATCGTGGGGGATCACTCCCCCCGGAGGAACTGCGCCAGGTAGGCCGCAACACGGCCGTTTGCCTCTCCATTCGGATGGGTATCGAAGACGCTGGCCCAATACCCGGTCAAATCCTGCTGGTCACCGAAGGCTTCGGCCAGATCGATCCATTGCACCCCCAGTTCCGCGCAGAGCTCGGCGGCGGCCTCATCGATCGGCCGAAAGGGGTTCTTTCTCCTGTCGGTCAGGTGAGGGTATCCCGCCACCAGGAAGCGCACCCCCCTGGCGGCACAGGCATCCCGCATACGCACAATGGCCCGTCGGACACGCTCGCCCCCGCCCTGCTCCCACTGCTCGCGGCTGATCTGGGGAGTCCTGCGCGCTAGCTGCTTGCCCAGCACCCGCAGCGCAGCCTGTTTGATGCGCACGTTGAGCCACTGCAGGAGGGCTGAGTGCAGAGGAAAGCCGTACATGCTGTCGATGACACCGTCCGGATCGATGGCGTCGTAGTGGGGCGGCGGATCGACGTCATTGCTGTAGAAAACATAGACCACCACGTCCGGATCCAGCGGCAGCGCGTCCAGTTCGAGGACCGCCGCCACATTCCCGGCGTTGTAGCCCGGGACCCCCAGGTTGAGCACCTGGGCCTCGCCCAGCGCTTCCTGAAGGCGAACTGCCAGGGTGTCCGGCAGGTCGACCGCAGTCCCGAAGACGAACGAATCCCCCACCAAGGCCACACGCAGCTTGCCGGCCTCACGGGCAGGAAACTCCTCTCCCCGGTAGCCACGGGAGTTGAACTGGATGTCGAACCCCTTGTAGAGCGTTCGAAACCCGGGCCGGAACTCGCTGGAGAGTCCCTCCCGCTGACTGATGCGGAACGGAGTCACACCGCAGGCAGGGACACGTCGACGCAGATAGAGCTCCGGCACCGCCAGCAGGACGAGGGGCAGGAGGATGGAAAGCAGGATCCGCTTCTTCGTGGGCGGAGTCATGACGGGGAATGGTAGCCCAGGCCCGAAACGGGACCGAGTTGCCGCTGGAGTGAGCGGTTGAGCACGAGGTGCACCACCAGGAACAGGCCTGCAAAGCCGCAGAGCGCCTTGGAATAGCCGTAGAGGTCGATCAGCCATCCCAAGGTGGGACCGAGGACGACGAAGAGCAGACGTACACCCAGACTGGCGATCGAGTTCGCCGTGGCGCGGAACTCGGTCCGCACCCGGGAGTTGAGTCCGTCCTTGATCACGACCTGAGTCAGCCCCCGGCCGACCTGGAAACAGAAACCGAAAAGCACCGCACCGAGGGCGGTCCAGATCCCCGGACGGAGGGTGCACAGCCCCATGCCCAGATAGCCCAGGACAGGCAGCCAGCCGATCAGACGCAGGGTAGCCTGAGCGCCCAGCCGCTGCTCGATGCGGTGTGCGGACCCCCCCACCAAGGCCACGACCAGGTTGTAGGCCGCCCACAAGACGCCGAAGAGCCCGAGCGGCACCCCCGTCTCTTTCCAGATGCCCTGGAAGGCCCAGACGGCGATCAGGGTAGCCAAGCCGTAGGCGACTAGATCGAAGAGGATCAGCCGCAGGAGCGGGGATTCGGTCACGAGCTCGCGCACGATCGTGCGCAGGTTTTCGAGATGTGTCGAGGCGTCGAACCTCGCTCGCGGAGGCTCGTGGAGGCCGAGTATGATCAGGAGAGGCACCCACCCGACGACAGCGTTGACCAGGGCAACCTGCCGTAGCGAGACGAGAACCAGGGCACCGCCGAGCAAGGCCGCGACCGTCTCCCCCGCCTGCATCCAAAAGAGTCGCCGGCCGAGAAGGCGCTTCTGAGTCACCGGTTCGCCCAGGGCCTCCAAGGAGTCGTAGAGCAGGGCGACATCGGTGCCCGAGTAGAGGCTCACCGCCACAGCAGCCAGGAGTTCGAAGGCGGCAAAATCCCAGAATCCACGACCCTGGGCGAGCAGGACATAGGCCACGCCGTGCATGACCCCCGCGACGATGAGGCATCCTTTGCGTCCCAAGAGGTCGCTGGCGTAGCCGGAGGGAACCTCCAAGATGACCACGGCGATGGCGAAGATCGCCTGCAGGCGCAGGACCCCCGACATACCCAGCCCGTGGGCCGAGAGGTACGGCACGATGACGGGCATGAAGACCATGAACATCCAGGCGAAGCCGAGCGCTTGAATGCGCGGGACGTTCGCCCGCAGGCGCTTGATGGTCTGGGTGTCCACTGCTCCTCGCTCGCTTTCCTGAGTGCCGGCTGCCGCTGGGGAGTCCTTCGCCTCCCCCATGGGAAATGGGCGAGAAAGGGGGTTCACTGCCGCCCGATCGGCGAGAGGCTAGCAGAAAGGAGCTCGGGCGATCCCCTTCAGCGGGCGGCGTTCAGGGCGCCGGCGATCTCATCGGCCGCTGCCGTGACGAGGCGCGCCAGAGCGGCCCGTGTTGCACGGGCCACGGCCTGACCCGAATCCCTCTCGATCGGCTCACGTTCTTCGAGCCGCGCCCGCAGCAGGGTGGTCCCCTCGGCATCGGCCAGATGAAGGTCCAGAGCCACACGCGCCTCGTGGGGAACGAGCTGTTCTTCGAAACCGACCAGTTCGAGGTCGAGGGCCGGCGCGGAAACCTCTTGGGTCTCCCCCACGCCGTGCCTTTCCAGGAGCTCGCTCCGTAGTCCTCGAACCACCCAGACCAGGGGCAGCTCCGTCCAGCGCCGCGTCTCGTAGTAGCCGAACTCTACCTCTCCATTGCGCCACACCATGCGGTCCCGCAAGTGGCGCGAAGCCGTCAGATGGTCCCAGCGCAACGCCGAGGTTCCGGACACCTCAACCGCAGGCTCCTGGGGCAGAGCCGCACTGAAAAAGCGCAGCGGCTGCGAGTCGCCCGCGCCCAGGCCGGAGAGGCAGCCTGCCAGAAGGAGGACGAGGGAAAGCCACAGGTACTTCATTTCTTGCTGGGGAGGGGCCGGGGGGAATCGGGAGCGCGACCCTGGAGGAAGACCCCCGGTTGGCGATCGATGGTCGTGACCAGGGTCTGAACCTCGAAAAGAGTCTCACGCAGAAGCTGGAGGGTTTCGCGCAGTTCCCCAGCCATGCCGTTTCCCGTCAGGGATCCCACATCCGCCAGGGTACGCCGCAGAGCTCTGCTCGTCGCGGGTAGATCCGCCTCCTCGAGCGCGAGGCGGCCCTGCCCCAGGAGGTCGCCGGCGTCCTTGCGAATGCCGCTCACATCCGCGGCCATGCGTTCGAAGAGTCCCCCCTCGGCACCGAGCTGATCCAAGAGGCGATCCGCCTTCCAGAGCCCCTCGCGCAGGGCGTCGAGATCCTGAGTCACGCTCTCCACCAGGTTGGCCGCCTGCGCCTCCTCCAGGAGAGCGTCGAGTCGCTTCACGGTTCCCTCCAGTGCCTCGAGAGTCTCCACCATCGCGGCCTGGGAGGCGGCAACGTCCAGCGCCCCCACCTGACGCTCAACGGTCCGCGTCATCTCCGTGAAGGCCGCCAGGGCCTCGGGCAGGGATCCCGAGAGCGAGTTGAAGCTCTCCTCCATGTTCTTGAGGGTCGAGGGGGTCGACGGCAGGTACCCCCGCGGTGCTTCGAAGGAGAGCGGCGGCGGCGGAGCGGCATCCGGAAAGAAATCGACCAGGAGGAACTTCACCCCGGTCACCCCCGTCGTGGCCAGCTTCACGCGCAGATCCTGGGGAGAGTCGGATTGATAGCTCTTGATCTCCGACCGCGTCCCCAATCCAAGCCGCACCATCGCGTCGACATAGATGTCGGCGGTCACTTGAACGAGGCGATGGTCGGGAGCGATCGTGATGTCCTTCACGACCCCGATCGTGACGCCTCGCATCTTGACCGGAGCGCCGACTTCCAACCCTTGAACCGACTCATCGAAGTAGGAGACTCGCTCAACGCGATCCCGAGACAAGCGTCGTGCACCCAGGTAGAAGAGAGCCGCCACGCCGGTCGCAAGTGTCAGGCTAACCAGCAGCCCGATCTTCCAGTAGTTCGTTTCCTGGACGATCATCCAAAGTCTCCTGCCGGCAGCCGGCGGAAGAAGGTACGCACCGAGAGATTGGGTGGATTGTCGCGCAGCTCCCGGGGCTCTCCCTGCGCAATGATGCTCCGTGCTTGCCGATCCAGCATCACACAGCGTGTTCCGATCTTGAAGATGCTCTCGAGCTCGTGAGTCACGATGACCACGGTCATCCCCAGGCTGCGGCTGAGTGCCAGAATCAACTCATCGAACTCGACGGCGCTGACCGGATCGAGCCCCGCAGACGGCTCGTCGAGGAAGAGCAGATCGGTCTCCAAGGCCAAGGCACGTGCGATCCCAGCGCGCTTCTTCATCCCGCCGGATATCTCCGAAGGCAGGTGATTCTCATAGCCGTCCAGGCCGACCAAGCGCAACTTCCAGCGCACGATCGTCTCGATCGTGCGCCTGTCGAGGTCGGTCCAACGCCGGAGGGGAAGCGCCACGTTTTGCGCCAGAGTCATCGAACCGAAGAGGGCCCCCGATTGGAACATCACGCCGAAGGGAGGACGGCCTCCGACCACGCGGAGCGGATTGCCGACCCCCTCGATTTCGATCGTGCCCGCCAACGGCTTTTCCAGCCCGATCAGATGGCGCAGCAGCGTGGATTTTCCGCATCCCGACCCGCCGAGGATCAGGAAGATCTCGCCGCGATGCACGTCGAAGGTCAAGCCTTCCTGGATCGCAACGCCGTCGTAGCCGATCGATAGATCCCGCACCTCGATGACGTTCATCCCTAGACCCCGAGCAGGTTGTAGAGGATCGAAAAAGCCGTGTCCGTCAGGACCAGGTAGAACATCGTCGCAACGACTGCGGAGGTCGTGCTGCGTCCGACCTCTTCCGCTCCGCCACGGGTGGCCAGGCCACGCTCGCAAGCGGTCAAGCCGATGATCGCGCCGAAGACAGCCCCCTTGAACACCCCGCCGAAGATGTCCCCCAGGCCCAAGGCGTTCTGCACCGCACCCAAATAGGAACGGTAGGTGACTTCGAGTTGGCTGGTTGCGATCAGCATCCCCCCCGCGATGCCGACCGCATCGGCCAGGAGGGTCAACATGGGGACGACGATCGTGAGAACGATCACCCGGGGAAAGACGAGGTAGCGATAGGGTGAGAAGCCCAGAGTACGCAGGGCATCGATCTCCTCGGAGACGCACATCGTGCCCATCTCCGCCGCGATGGAGGCTCCCGACCGTCCGGCGACGACGATCGCCGTCATCAGAGGCGCCAACTCGCGGGTCAAGGAGAGGCTGACGAGGTCAGCGATGAGGGAGTCCGCTCCAAACTGGGCCAACTGGAGGGAGGCCTGAAAGGCGGTGATCAGGCCGATCAAGAAGGCGATCAAGAGCACGATCGGCGCCCCGTCCGTTCCGTGGCGCTCCAGGAGCCTCCAGATGCCGCTCCAATTGAGGGTCTGGGGTCTGCGCAGAGCCGAGAGCCAGGCGCCGCTCAGGCGTCCGACGAACTCGAGGATGCGCCGAGCGACCAGGAGCTTGTTCACCGTCTCACGCCCGATCTGGTGCAGGAGGCCCTCGTGGACGGGCGGCGCTTGCAGGCAATCCCGGGCAGCCCGTTCGGTGTAGAGATCGAGGATCTGTGAAACGGAGCCGCTGGCGCCGACGAAGCTCACCGCAGCTCCCCCGCGCATGGCATCCCCCCAGGCCTCGGCCAGGATGGCGGCGGCCCCACCATCCAGTCGGCGCACCCCGGATAGATCGAGCTGTGTCGCCGAGGGAATACGGATGACCCGCCCGAGTTCCTCCCGCAGGCGCGGGGCTCCCTCATAGGTCAGTTCGCCCTCGATACGCACCAGAGTCCCCTCCGGTCCGACGGCGACCTCCTCGACGCTGAACTCGACCACGCCGCCGAGTCTCGCGCCTGATGCCGCCGGGTTCCAGCCTGGAGACGCTAGGCTCTGGATGTGGCACCCTTCTCCAACCTCGACCCGGCCCGGTACCGCCTACCCGAGCGAGCAGGTTCGGACCTGCTGACGCCCTGCCTCGTCGTCTGGATCGACAAGGTGCGCCGGAACGTCGCCCAGGTGATCGACGCCCTCGGGGGAACGCCCGATCGTTGGCGACCCCACCTCAAGACGACCAAGCTTCCGCCCCTCTGGGACGAACTCGTGCGCGAGGGGGTTCGCCACTTCAAGGTGGCCACGACCCGCGAAGCCCGCGTCCTGCTCCAGAGCCTTGCCCGCAGCGCCGTCGAGGGCGACGTCCTGGTGGCCTATCCCCTTCTGGGCCCCAACCTGGCCGCCCTAGGAAAGCTCGCCGAGACCCACTCCAGATGCCGGTTGTCGGTCCTGGTGGAAGACCTGACCCTCCTGCCCGAGATCTCCCCCCACCTGGGCCTCTTCATCGACATCAATCCCGGGATGGACCGCACGGGGATCCCCATCGACCAGACCCATCGCATCCTCACCCTGGCGCGAGCCGCAGGCAGGCGCCTACGCGGGCTGCACTTTTATGACGGGCACCAAGTCGGCCCCCAGCCGGAGCGCCGAGCCGCCATCCACGCCGGTTATGACGCCTTGATCGCTCTCGTCACCATGCTCCGGGCGGAGGGCATCGAAGTGCCCGAGATCGTGACCTCGGGCACGCCGGCCTTCCTGGCCGCCGCCCAGCACTGGCCCCTGCGACGTCTCGACGGAACGGTCCATCGCGTCTCCCCCGGCACCGTGATCCTGCATGACGGACGCTCCCAGGAATTGAATCCGGATTTCGCCCTCCAGCCGGCGGCCCTGCTCTACACGCGGGTGGTCAGCCAGCCGCGGGAGGGCCGGTTCACTTGTGACGCGGGCTCCAAGTCGCTCGCTGCGGAGGCCGGGAATCCCTGTGCCCATGTCCTTGGACATCCAGACTGGGTCCCAGCGATACCCAGTGAAGAGCATCTGCCCATCGATGTGCCGGGGGAGGCGATGCCCGTGCTCGGCGAGGAGCTGCTGTTGATCCCCAGGCACGTCTGCCCGACGGTGAACCTTGCCGAAGAGATCCTGCTCCTCGACGGCGAGAACTGGCTCGGCGTCGCCCCCGTGGAAGCCCGAGCCCACGACCTGCTCCCCCCCTGGGCGCAGCGCTGAGGGGACGCCTAGGCCTCCGGTGCCGGCTGCAACCCCTTCTGCGGCGCTACCTCGGCAGCGCCACCGCCCTCCTGCTCCGCCTCTTCGACCAGTCGGGTGAGGGAGCAGTTGTAGGCCGAGGCGCGGTGCTGGGCTTCGAGCTGGGAAAGGTTCTCGGTGATGACGCGGTCCAAGGGATCCGCGTTCGTGGTCGCGGGTAAGGCCTCGCGGCCGGTGATCGCATCGATCAAGTCCAGCACGCGGATCCTCTCGGGAGTGCGTGCCAGGGTCAGGGGCTGATCCGTGTCGCTCTCCTCGCCACGGACGATGAGCCCATGCGCGACCAGGGGGTCGACCACCTCCTCGATCGTTCCCTCCGGGACCTCGAGCTCCTCCGCCAGGGCGCGGATGCCCGGGAGGGCTGAACCGCGTAGAAAGCAGCGAGCCACGCGGGTCGCAACCCGCACGGCCAGGATCTCCAAGGTCCTGGGATCGTGCTCGCGTACCCGGCGCAGCTCACGATGGATCGGCTCGACCTGGTGGGCGTAGGCCACCTCGGCACCAAGCAACACGGTAGCCCAGGAGGTGTACAGCCATAAGAGGAAGATCGGCAGCGCTGCGAAGGTGGAGTAGATCGCGTTGTAGTTGGCCACTCCCAACTGAAAGCGTACGTGCAGGACCTGCGCCAACTGCCAGATGCTCCCGCCGACGAGCCCACCCAGGAGCGCGCTGCGCACGCGCACTCGGGTGTTCGGCATGAACAAGTAGATGAAGGT
Source organism: Planctomycetota bacterium (assembly GCA_027083445.1). GTDB lineage: Bacteria > Planctomycetota > UBA1135 > UBA1135 > JALWOP01. Next base: position 12,791 of record JALWOP010000156.1, read on the forward strand.
GAATCCTAGCCAGACCGCGATCAGCGAGCTGCAGCGAGCATAGAATCCGAACAAGGCATCCAACCCGAAGCGTTCTCGTACGGACCCGATCACCTCCGGGTTCTGAAGTGCCGTACTGACCGCCGTGGCCGCCACGAGCAGGATGGGGACGACGATGCAGATCGAGAGATAGTCCGCGACCTTACGGATGAAGGTGCGTGAACGACGCACCCCCCAGATATCGTTGAAGGTGCGCTCGATCGAGCTGAGCAGCTTGAGCACCGTGTAGAGCAGGACGAGCAGGCCGAAAACGCCCAGGCTGCTGACCTTGGTGTTCTCTACGAAAGCGAAGAGTGTATCGATCCCTTCGCGCAGCTCTCGCCCAGCCGCGTCGGCCCCATCAGCCGCACCGAGGGTCTGGTTCAGGAAGGGCTGGATGACCTCGGTCTGCAGCGCATCATAGGCGCCGAGCCCCTTGGCAACCGAAAAGGCGAAGGCCAGGAGGGGAACGATCGAGAGGACGGTGATGAAGGTCAGGGAGCCGGCCCGCATCAGGAGCTTGTTCTCCTCGATGCCCTTGGAGGTCAGGAAGACGACCCGCCCGAGCCGATAGAGCCCCCTGCGCGGCAACCGCGTGGTGCCGGTCTCGGGAGACCAGACGTCACGGGCCAGAAAACGGCTGATCCCGGACCAGCCGCGCTGAAACCAACCGGAGCGCTCTTGGGACATCCGCCAAAGGATCGGCTGTATCCTGCTCGAGGTGAAGGGTCAATCCCTGGGAGCCATCAGCGGAGCCCTGCCGGAGCGCCTGCGGACGCAGTTCAGGAGGCGTCGCACCCGCTCGCGCCGCAGGAGGGCCCGCTCCAGGCGGCGCTTACCGGGGAATTCGAGCACGATGAGGCCCGCTAGCAGGGTCAGGAGCCCCTGTCCGGGCAGGACGAGCATGGCCAGGCCGGCCGCCAGCAGCAGCAGCCCCAGGACCATGCGCAGACCCCGTAGGGCCCAGCGCAGGGCCCGATGCCGGTGAGCCCAGGGTGAGGGAGGAGCTTCCAGTCTCAGGAAATAATCCGCGGGTATGCGAGCGATGAGGAGGGGAACCGCCAGAAGAGAGAGCACGGAAATAGCCACACCCACCCCTAGGACGACTTCCGCCCAGGGGCCTGGCCAGGTCAGCTCGAGCAAGGAGAGATGCATCCAGAGTCCGGGAGAGCTTGGTACTCCATAATCCTAGTCCCTCCTGGCAAAAGCCTCCTCCGTTCCCGCGAGAGGTTAAACTCACGAATGGAAAGCAAAGTCTCGGGTTTCATCGTTGAAAATCGAAGCCGGGGTCGATACGAATTCCGTCCTCTCTCGGAATCTACCCCCCAGACTCCTATGCCTAAGAAAAACACCGAAGCAGAAATCCAAGCCCTCGTCGACACGTTCGTCGCGGAGCTTTCGGGACTGATCCAAAGGTCCGCCGTCGAAGCCGCCATGGAGGCGCTGAGCGGTTCGCTCGGGGCCCCCGTCAAGCGTGGCCCGGGCCGCCCGCGGAAGACCGCAGCACCTGCCGCCCCCAAGGCCACCGCCACTGCGCCCAAAAAGCGCAGCAAAAGGGGACGCCGCTCATCCAAGTCCGTTGCGCGCATGGCGGAACGCGCACTCCAATACGTCAAGAGCCATCCCGACTGCTCCGTCGGTGAGATGGGTAGGGCCTTGAACACCACCACCAAGGAACTCCGTCTGCCCTTGATGAAGCTGACCGCGGAGAATCTGATCCACACGGTCGGACAGAAGCGCGGGACGCGCTATCGCCCCGGCGCCGGTAGTGCGCGCAAGGCAGCCCCCCGCAAGAAGGCGGCCAAGAAAGCCACCCGCCGCAGGAAGAAGAAGTAGTTCGGAAAAGCCACCTCCCGCATTACGCCCAGGTCATACGGCCCATCGGGCCGCTCCTGTGGAAATGCAAGGAGAGGCCGGCAGCAACGGCTATGAACCCAAGGGGGCGGGCTGGGTCGACACCCAGCCCGCCCCCGTTCCGATCGCCGGCACCCCAGGCACGGCATCCGTCGAGGGAGACCTTCTTTCGTGCAGTTGGGGGACAGGTACTTTGACGCACCTCGGGGGTCATGGGTTGGAATCAGAAGCACCTCTGGAGCGCCATGGAGGGGGGGCCAAAAAAATACAGGGGTATTCTTGTAGCATGGTCGGGCAGCAGTGGTATCCCTGGGGTCATGGGCCACGACGACCTCCCCGACGCTGAATTCGACCTGCTGGCGGTCCTGTGGAACCAGGGTCCCGCCACCCTGCGCGTGGTGCGCGAGGCCCTGGCGGAGCGCCGGCCGATGACCCATGGCGCAGCGGCTGTCTTGATGGGCCGCCTCGAAGAGAAGGGCCTGGTCGAGCGCACGGGCGAGAAAGAGGGCAAGGCCTTCGTCTACCGTGCCCGTCCCGTCGCCCAGGGCCGACTGCGAGCCCGCATCGAGGACCTGGCCCAGCGACTCTTCGGCGGCGATCCCATCGGACTGGTCTCCTCGCTCTTTGGAGAGAAGCCCCCCACGGCCGAGCAGGTTGCCGACCTCGAGCGCCTGCTCGCCGACCTCAAGCGGCGCCGGAGGAGGTCATGAACGGATCGACCTGGCTCGCTTGGCTCCTACCCCAGGCCCTGCAGGTGGCCGTCGTCGCCCTGGTGGTGGCTCTTTGCCTGCACCTTCCCCTGGCGCGTCGAGCCGGCGTCAGACTGGCGTTGCTCGCGGTCCTCGGGCTGAAACTCGCTTGCCCTCTCCTCGTCGCCCCCACCTCTCTTTTCGGGCTCTCCTTCATCGCCCCGGCTACGCGAGCGCTCCAGGCATCGGTTCCCGGACCGGCGGCGCTCTTTCAGCAAGTCCAGGAACCCCACGGGCGTGCCGAGGAGGCTCGCTCCGCCACCTCCCAGGCGACCTCCACGCCACCCGCGAAGAGCCCCCCCGCCTCGACCTGGGCCGACCGGGCACTGCTCCTCTACCTCTTGGGTGTGCTCGTCGGAACGGCCCGAATGCTCTCCGCGGGGCGGTTCCTGCACCGCATCGGGAGGGAGGGCCGACCGCTAACACAGGTCGAGGGATTCGACGCCAAGGGAGCCGCGATTCGCACGAGTGATCGAGTCTCGGCACCCATCTGCTTCGGCATTCTTCGCCCGACGATTCTGCTCCCCGAGGAGTTCGAGGGGCGGATCAGCGCCGAGATGCGCCGCACGGTCCTCTTGCACGAGCGGACTCACCTCGCCCTGCGCGACCCCCTCTGGCTCGCGGTCGCACGACTCCTGCGCATCCTCTGGTGGTTCCACCCCGCCGTCTGGTGGCTCACGCCGGCCCTGCGGCGGGTGCTCGAGGATCGTTGCGACGAGCGCCTCCTGGCCACCCTCGATCCGGTGCGATACGGCGAAACCCTCCTCGCCGTCGCCTCGCGGCTCTCCGCTCCTTCCCTCCCCGGCCTCAGCCTGAGCATGGCCCAGCGCGAGCACGTTCTCGCCGCACGCCTGCGCAGGATTCTCGACCCCGACTTCCCCAAAGCCAAGAGGACCCCGATGTCCGTCTACGCCCTCCCCCTCCTGCTCGCCATTACGCTGGTACCCGCAGCCCGCCCCGCTCAGGACGAAGCTCTGCGAGGCGAAACCGGTTCGTCTCAGCCCTCCCTCGAACAGTCCGTCGACCGCGCCCTGGCCCATCTCGTTCAAACCTCAGGGTTGGAGAAGGCCGCAGTGGAAAGTGACGCCCTGACTCTGCTCGCCCTCTTGGGCGGGGGTGAGACCTCGCAGAGGGGACCCCATCACAAGGAGCTCGCCAAGCTGCGGGCGCGAGTCCGCGACGCCGTCGGCACCGGCGACTCAGCCTTGACCCCGGGCGAGGCCCTCGCGGCCGCCGCCCTGGCCGAGCATTACGTCCTCAATGGAAGCCCCCGCGAGGAGCAGATCGATGTCGACCACGCCGTCACCCGCGCGGTAGCCACCCTCGAGACGCCCAAGGCGGATCTGGGCGCCTCCTTCTGGTCGGTCATGACCCTGCTCTCGGCCGAGACCAGCGCCCCGGCCATGGATCATCTCCAAGACTGGTTCCCCCTGGGGACGACCCAGGGCGCGGCGGGTTGGAGCGAGAACGCGACACGAGCCGCTTCTGTCTTCCTCTACCTGGCCACGGGCGGCTCTGCCGACTCCCCCGACCTAAAAGCCCAGGTCCACTCCCTCTCGGCCGGGTGGGAACCGACCGAGGATCCCTGGGGAACCGAACTCACGGCCCTCGCCCTGTTCCAGGTGGGCGGCCCCCCCTGGCATGAGTGGAACGCTTCCGTGCTCGAGAAGTTGGAGTCAAGCCTGCGCGAAGATGGCAGCTTTCCGGCCTCCTCGAGTCTCGACGCGCGCAGCGCCCAAGCCCTGCTCACCCTGGCCTTGGAAGTGCGCCACCGCTATGCACGGGTCGTCTCGGGCTCGGAGAGGCGCTGACTCACAGCGTTCTCCGGGGGGCCGCGGCGAGTTCAACGATTGACCAGGAAGTGGCAGATGTCCCCCTCCTGCATTACGTAATCCCGTCCCTCGACGCGCAGCTTTCCCGCCGCCTTGATCGCGCTCTCGGTCTCATGCTCGACCAGATCATCGACGGAATAGACCTCGGCGCGGATGAAACCCTTCTCGAAGTCGGAGTGGATCTTGCCCGCCGCCACGGGGGCGGTATCTCCGGCCTCGATCGTCCAGGCCTTGATCTCCTTCTCTCCGGCGGTGAAGAAGGTCTGCAGGCCCAGCAGCTTGTAGGTAACCTGGAGCAGGCGCGGAAGGGCGAGCTCGGTGATGCCCAGCTCCTCCATGAACATCGCCCGTTCCTCGCTCTCCATACCGGCAAGTTCGCACTCGATGTCCCCGCACATCGGCAGCCAGTCGGCACCGACCTTCTCTGCGTGACGTGCGACGGCCTGGGCGAACTCCCCCTTGCCCTCGAAGTCGTCGTCGGCCACGTTGGCGACGTAGAGCGTGGGCTTGATCGTCAGCAGGAACAGGGGTTTGAGGGCCGCGCGCTCCTCGTCCTTCCACTCCACACTGCGCAACTGCACACCGTCCTCGAGTAGGGCCTTGGCCCGTTCGAAGAGCTCTTTCTGGAAAACCGCCTCCTTGTCCCCGGTACGTGCCTTCTTGGAGACCCGGTCCACGTTGCGGCTGACCGTCTCCAGATCCGCCATCGCCAACTCGAGTTCGAGCACCTCGATATCGCCGGCGGGATCGACAGCCGACTGACGCCCGAGGTCCGTGCGCTCGAAACACTGCACGACGTGCATCAAGGCGTCGGTCTCCTTGATGTGCCCCAGGAACTTGTTGCCCATGCCCTCACCCCGTGAGGCCCCCTCGGCCAGGCCGGCGATGTCCACGATCTGCACCCGAGCCGGCACGATCTTGTCCGTCTCGATGAAGCGGTGGATGACTTCGAGACGTTCGTCCGGAACGTCCACCTCGGCCAGGTTGGGCTCGACGGTGCTGAAGGCATAGGTGGCGCGTTCCGCACCGGACCCGGTGGCGGCGTTGAAGATGGAGGTCTTGCCGATGTTCGGCAGGCCCACGATTCCACAGGCGAGACTCATGATGGCGGTGCTCCAGGCCCCCTTGGCCGGGCGAAGCGGGCGACCATTCTACGCTCCCCGGCCGCGAGGATCAGCCGTACCATGAAGGAGTGAGACGAACCCTCTGCGCTCTGCTCCTGGCCGCCCCCCCCGTGGCGGCGCAAGGAATCGATTTCGCCCGGGACATCCGTCCCATCCTGTCCGAACATTGCTTCGCCTGCCACGGCCCCGACTCCGCCAGGCGCAAGGCCGACCTGCGGCTGGATCGCCGAGAGGGGGTGGACGCTGTCGCCCGCGGAACCGACAGCGAGCTCCTCTATCGCATCACGACTGACGATGCGGACGAGCGCATGCCGCCCGAGGAGTTTGCCAAGCCCCTCAGCCAGGTCGAAACCGAGACGCTCTCGGCATGGATCTCCGCCGGGGCACCTTGGAAGGATCACTGGGCCTTCATCCCCCCCGTTCGCCCACCCGTGCCCGAGGCAGGCGCAGGCTGGGCGCGCGGTCCGATCGACGCCTTCATCGCCGCGCGGCTCGAGCGCGAACAGCTCACCCCCTCTCCGGAGGCCGACCGAGAGACCCTGCTGCGCAGACTCAGCTTCGACCTGACGGGACTGCCTCCGACCCTGGAGGAATTGGACGCCTTCCTCTCCGACACCAGACCCGATGCCTATGAACGCCAGGTCGACCGCCTGCTGGCTTCGCCCCACTACGGCGAACACATGGCCTCGACTTGGCTCGATCTCGCGCGCTATGCCGACACGCACGGCCTGCACCTCGACAATGAGCGTTCGATGTGGCCCTACAGGGACTGGGTCGTCAAAGCCTACAACGACAACATGCCCTTCGATCGCTTCACGATCGAACAGCTCGCGGGCGACCTCCTGCCCGATGCAACCCCCTCCCAGGTGATCGCCTCAGGCTTCAACCGCTGCAATCCGACCTCGGCCGAGGGAGGGATGATCGCCGAGGAGTACCTGACGATCTATGCCCGGGATCGTGTCGATACGACTGCAAGCGCCTTCATGGGGCTGACCCTGGCCTGCACCAAGTGCCACGATCACAAGTACGACCCCTTTGACATGCGGGAGTACTACGGCCTCGTCGCCTTCTTCAACTCGCTCGACGAGGAAGCCAGCGACCGCAACATCCCCAACCCCAAGCCCTTCGTACGCGTCCCGACCCAGGAGCAAGCCTGTCGACTCGCAGAGATCGACTCGAGCCTGGAAGAGCTGGAAACAGCCATCGCGGCCCCCATGCCCGAGGTCGACGCCAGGCAGGCGCTCTGGGAACGGGAGTGGCACGGGCGCCTCGAGGATCGCTGGCGGATCCTCGTCCCACGGGCCGCAACGGCGAACGCGGGGAGCAGCCTGGTCGTACAGCCGGACGACTCGGTGCGCGCGCAGGGCAACCCACCGGCCAATGACACCTATGTCATCGAGGCCTACGCGGGAGAGGCGCGCATTACCGCCCTGCGACTCGAAGTCTTCGCACCACAGGACTCCCTTCCCGGCAGGGCCGCGAACAGGAACTTCGTCTTGACCGAGTTCGAGCTCGAGGCCTATCCCGTCGGCCGGCCCGAGGAGGCCCAGCCCGTTCCCTGGGCGGGCGCCGTAGCCTCCTACTCCCAGCCCAACTGGCCCATCGAGGCTGCCATCGACGGAGACCCCAAGACCGGTTGGGGCGCGCTTGGCCGGAGCGGTGACCGCAGCGCGGTCTTCCTGCCGACCGAGCCCTTCGGCTTTCCCGGCGGAACCTGTCTGCGCATCCGCCTGCGCCACGACTCGGTACACGCCGCACACCTCCTGGAGCACTTCCGCCTCTCGGTCACGCCCGACCCGGACCTCTCCCTCAGCCGGCTGGGCCCCTGGTTCCAGCTCGGAGTGCTCCCAGCCGCGGACGGACGTGCCGCTCTCGCGAAGACGGACGGACCCGAGGGCAGCACCCCCCTGGCCGAGCGCATCGAGAGCGGAGATGGAGACTGGCGCCCCGCCCCACAGGTGGTCGACGGACAGATCAATACCTTCAAGAACGAAACGGGTGTCGTCTACCTCTTCCGCACGATCGAAGCCTCCAAGCCGCGCATCTTGCATGTGGGCCTGGGCAGCGACGACGGAGTCCGTGTCTGGCTGAACGGAGAGCTGGTCCACGACAATCCCGCCGCCCGCGGCGCCGCCCTCGACCAGGATCTCTTCGATCTCGCCCTGCACGAGGGCACCAACGAGCTCTTGGTCAAGGTCGCCAACTACGGCGGAGCCTTCGGCTTCGCGTTCCGCCGCTTGGGTGAGGACCCCCCCGATCTTCCTTTGGAAATCGCTCTGGTTTTGGAGCGTGACCCGGGAGGGCGCAGCGCCGAGGACAATGCGCTCCTGCGGCGCTTCTTCCGGAGTGTGCACGCCCCCCGTTGGATCGCACTGACCGAGAAACGGACGGAGCTCCAAGCGGAACGCGCCGCCATCGAAGAGCGCATGCCGACCACTCTGGTCAGCCGGGAGCTCGCCACGCCCCGCAAGGCGTACGTCCTGCTCCGTGGTGCCTACGACCACAAGGGGGAGGAGGTATCACGCTCCGTACCGGCGGTCCTGGGGCCGATGCCCGAAGGCGCGCCCCAGAACCGGCTCGGGCTCGCCCGCTGGCTGGTATCGCCCTCCCACCCTTTGACTGCGCGGGTCGCCGTCAATCGTTTCTGGCAGCAGCTCTTCGGGGTCGGCATCGTCAAGACCAGCGAGGATTTCGGTTCCCAGGGTGAGTACCCGGTCCATCCCGAGCTCCTCGACTGGCTGGCCGTCGAGTTCGTCGAGTCCGGTTGGGACGTCAAGGGCATCCTGCGCGAGATGGTCCTGTCGGCCAGCTACCGCCAGGCAGCCACGGTCGATCCAGTCCTCTACGAGCGAGACCCCGAAAACCGCCTACTCGCCCGCGGTCCGCGCTTCCGCTTGCAAGCCGAGGAGATCCGGGACATGGCCCTGCTCACCTCGGGCCTGCTCGTCGACGAGCTGGGAGGCCCTCCGGTTCGACCCTATCAGCCTGACGGCGTCTGGCATGCGGTGGCCTACACCTCGAGCAATACGGCGCGCTATCGACAGGATGAGGGACCAGCTCTCTGGCGCCGTAGCCTCTACACCTTCTGGAAACGCACCGCGCCTCCTCCGGAGATGACCGCCTTCGACTCCCCCAGCCGCGAGGCCTGTACGACGCGGCGCTCGCGCACCGTGACCCCCCAGCAGGCCCTCGTCCTGTGGAACGATCCCACCTTCGTCGAGGCGGCGCGCAACCTGGCTGCTCGCGCCCTGCGCGAGGGTGGCTCCAGCGATGCGGAGCGTCTGCGCTTCGCCTACCGCACGGTGACCTCGCGGGTCCCGACACCGCGCCAGGCCAACGAACTCGCCCGGGCCTTGGACGGGGCTCGAGCCCGCTACCAAGGCCGCATCGATCAGGCCAGAGCGCTCATCGCGGTGGGCGCCTCGCCCAAACCAGAGGACCTCGATGCGGTCGAACTGGCGGCCTGGACGCACCTCGCCACGATCCTCTATTCACTCCCGGAGACCCTCACCCGCGGCTGAGACCATGCACCCGATCCACCAACGCCGGTCCATGCTGAACCGCCGCAGCCTCCTGCGGGGAACCCTCTCCGCCCTCGGCGGAGCCACGCTCGGTGCTCTCCTGCCCCGAGAGGCCCTGGCCGACAGCGGTGGCATCCTGCCCGCCCCCCACTTCCCTCCGCGTGCCAAGCGTGTGATCTCCCTCTTCATGTCCGGTGGGCCCAGCCAACAGGACATGTGGGACTACAAGCCTCTCCTGCGTGACCGTTTCGACCAGGACCTGCCCGACTCGATTCGCAGGGGTCAGCGCATCACGACGATGACTTCCGGGCAGACCCGCTTCCCGGTGGCACCCAGCAAGTACAGCTTTGCCCAGCATGGTGAATCCGGCCAGTGGATCTCCGAGCTGCTGCCCTACACGGCGAAGATCGTCGATGAGCTGGCGGTGATCCGCTCGATGTATACCGAGGCGATCAATCACGACCCGGCGATGACCTTCTTCCAGAGCGGGAGCGAGCAGCCCGGGCGGCCGAGTCTCGGTGCCTGGCTCTCCTATGGGCTCGGGTCGATGAATGAGGACCTACCCACCTATGTGGTCATGACCCCGACCTGGACGGGGCGCCGCGAGGCACAGGCTCTCTTTTCTCGCCTTTGGGGCACAGGCTTCTTGCCCACCAGGCACCAGGGGATCGCCCTGCGCTCCCAAGGCGATCCGATTCTGTACCTCAGCGATCCGCCCGGCGTGTCGCGTGACGACCGTCGTTCCATGCTCGAGACGATCGAGGCCCTCACCGAGGTGGACGCCGCACGGCTGGGCGATCCCGCCCTACACGCCCGCCTGGAACAGTACGAAATGGCCTTCCGCATGCAGGCCTCGGTGCCGGAGCTCGTCGATCTGGGCGATGAACCCGAATCGGTTCTCTCGCTTTATGGACCCGATGTCCACAAGCCTGGGACCTTCAGCGCCAGCGCCCTCCTCGCCCGGCGCCTCATCGAACGGGGCACACGCTTCGTCCAGATCTATCACCGCGGCTGGGACCAGCACTTCAACGTCGCCCAGGATCTCCCCAACCAGTGCCGGGATATCGATCAGGCCTGTGCCGGCCTGATCCTCGACCTGAAGCAGAGGGGCTTGCTCGAAGACACCCTCGTCCTCTGGGGCGGGGAATTCGGCCGCACGGTCTACTGCCAAGGTCCCCTGACCCGCGAAAACTACGGTCGCGATCACCATCCGCGCTGCTTCACCTGGTGGATGGCCGGCGGTGGCGTACGCGGGGGACTCTCGCATGGAGTCACCGACGACTACTGCTACAACATCGTCGAGGACGGCGTCCACGTTCACGACTTGAATGCGACGATCCTCTACCTGCTCGGTATCGACCACGAGCGCCTCACCTACCGCTTCCAAGGACGCGACTTCCGCTTGACGGACGTCCATGGTCGCGTCGTACGCGAGTTGCTCGCCTGAGCAGGCCCCGGACTTGGGTTTCAGGGCTTTTGGATCTGCCCCTTCCCGGAGCGTCCATCCATCTCGACCACTACAGGTTCGTCAAAGCGCAGGTGACGCACCGGACCGACTGTACTCAGCGCGGGCGCAGCGTGGAGCCACTCCCAGTCGAGTGTGCCTTCACCCGCATCCGGATTGACGGTGAAGTAGCCGACATTGCCCGAGGTCAGGTTCTTGAAGAAGTGCGTGCCCTGGGAGGGTTCGACAACGATGTCCTCGAAGCCCGCCTCCACGATGGCGCGCGCACCGGCGATCTGTCCCCAGCTCACCGGAATCCCCAGCGCCGGGTCAGCCGAACCCCAGCGGCCCACACCGATCAGGATGTAGGAACGGCCCTCTCCCCGCAGGACGGCGTCGAGGCGCCCGACCTCCTGGGCCACCTCCACGCTGCGACTGCGGTCGAAATTCTCACGCTGGACGACGATCAGATCATGGGTGTCGCTGATACGACCGTTGCCCAGCACCTTGCTACTCGAACAGAGCAGGGCCTCGGGCGGAAGTTCCCTGAGCTGGGTCGAATCTCCACCCCAGCCGTGGGCCAGGGGCCGCAACTGCAAGAGTGCAAACTGCCCCCTCTCGCCTCGAGCGGGCAGGTTGCCTGCGAACTCGATCTCGACCGGTCCCCCGGCCTGCTCCCCGCACCGCCGCAGGAGCTCGACGAGGAGCTCCGCCAAGGGGAACGCGCCGTGTTGCAAGACCTGAGCGAAGGTCACCAGCCGTACTCCGGCCCGCGAGATGCCCTCGACGATGCGGTCGTCCTCCGCCACATAGGTCGAAGCCAGCCAGGGCAGGGGTCCATCCTCGGCCTCGTCGAGCGGGAGGCGCACGAGCTCTGCCGCTTCCCCGTCGAGATCGAGGGCCCAGAAATCACGCTGCGCGCTCTGGAGGGCGTTGTGCACACTCGAGAAACCGATGATGCTGCGCGGATGGCGCGGGCTGAAGCGCAGGCAGGCCTCGCCACCAACGACCGCCTTGCCCATCCCCAGAGCTACGGCGGCAACCCCATCCTCGATCGCCTGCCCCGGTTCGGGGTAGTAGTTCAAGCTCCGTGCGACTCCGGCGAAGTCAGGATAGAAATAGCGCCCGTGAGTGCGGCCCACGAGCTGCTGCACAATGACACCCATGCGCTCTTCGTCGAGCTGATGGCCGGTCGCCGCTAGATAGGCCTTGGCTCGGGATGAGAAGGCCGAAGCGTAGACCTGTTGCACCGCTTCGGTCAGCCGGCGGTAGCGCGCATCCAGCTCGTGATCGTTGTTGGCGAGCATGAGGGTCTGATAGATGCCCGCGAAGGGCTGGCTGCGCGAATCTTCCATCAGACTCGAAGAGCGCACGGCCAAGGGAGTCCGGACTCGCTGCAAGTACTTGCGCAGGTCGTTGCCCGCCTCCCGCGGAAAGGGCGCCTGGCCGAAGAGCTGGCGAATCACTTCCTCCGGTCGATCCTCCGCGGCGAACTCGCGCAGGAAATCGTAGTCGAGAAACTCATCGAAGACGCCGGTGGCCAGGACGACACAGGGAGGAACGTAGATGTCGACATCGGGGAAGCTCTCCTGCATCCCCGTGCGAGCCAGAACCTGATTGATGAAGGAGAGACCGCGCGCCTTGCCCCCCATCGGCCCCGTTCCGATGCGCGTGATCGAAACACGGGGATCGAAGTTCTTGCGATCGAAGTCATTGATGACGGTCGCTGCGCGACGACGGCGGCGCTCCTCCAGAGCCTCCAGGATCCTGCCGCGCAAGGCTGCGGGATCATCGTGGTAGCGCGTCAAGGCATCCTGGATCTGCCCGGCCAGCACCGATTCCGTGCGCGCTCGCAACCAGGCCTGCAAATCTCCCCGCTCGGTAGCCCGCAGGAGGGTCGCGTCATCCGCGCGCTCCAGGGCGCGAACCAGGTCCCGCATGTGCGAGACACGGTCGACTTCACGGCCGGCCTCGTTGCGCAGGATCAGATCTCCGAATCCGAGCCTGCGTGCCAAGACCTTGCGCAGCTCCGCCACCATGGCGGGTGCTCCCTTGAGGAGGAAGGCCGCGCCCAGCCGGTGCGCACGCTCCTCGTTCTCCGGTCGGCTGGATTGAATGACCAGCCGCACGTTGGGTCGACTTTCGTGAATCGCGCCGCAGAGTGCGAATCCGGCCTGCGAGTCGATCCTGCCGCCATGGGGAAACTCGACGTCCGAGATGACCCCGAGCAGATAGTCTCCGTACTGCTCGAACCAGCGCCAGGCGGCCTCGTAGGTCGTTGCGTGGAGCACCTTGGGCCGGGCTCGCATGCGTATCATGCGCTGAGAGAGAGAGAGGTCGTCCTCCTGGAGACGGCGCGCGTATCCCTGGAGCTCGGCCTGGATCGCCGGCAGGAAAGCCGAGTAGTAACTGACGTTGTCCTCGACGAGGAGGAGAATGGGAACGGCCTGAGTGCGAGTGTCCTCGCCGACGTTGAGCCGGTCCTCGACCACCTGGGTGATGGTTGGAAAGAGACGCACATCTCCCTGCCAGAGGTAGATCCCATCGAGCGCATCGTGCCCCTCCTCGGCCTCCAGCTCTCGTAGGTCCCGCGCGGAGTAGGCGAGGGCAATAACCGGTACGGCGCTCCCGCCCGCCCTGACTCGCCGGAGCAGTTCCAGCACTCCACCCTCGCCGGGGTGGATGCTGCTGATGACAAGGTCGAAGCCCTCGTCATCCCCAAGGCGCTCCAGGGCCTCCTCGGTGTCATAGACCTGAACGAGGTCGGGCACGCGGCGGCGCCCGACCTCGAGGAAGTGTGCCAGAATCGTCTCCACCACCCGACCGTCCTCGGCCAGGACGAAAGAGTCGTACAGACTGGAGACCAGGAGGATGCGCCGCACCCGGTGGCGCATGAGCTCCTGGAAACCGCTCCGGGGGGCTGCGCGTGGGATGTGACGCTCCTCGCTCATCGATGCTAGACCAGGCCCTGGTCCATCATCGCATCGGCCACCTTGAGGAACCCGGCGATGTTGGCGCCGTTCACGTAGTTGCCGGGGGTGCCGAAGCGTTCCGCGGCCTCGAGGCAACTGGTGTGAATGTCGGCCATGATGCGCTGCAGGCGTTGATCGACCTCCTCGCGCGTCCAGGAGTAGCGCATGCTGTTCTGGGCCATTTCGAGCCCCGAAACGGCGACACCACCCGCGTTGGCAGCCTTGCCGGGTCCATAGAGGATGCCTGCATCGGTGAACAGATCGACGCCGTCGGCAGCGGTGGGCATGTTGGCCCCCTCACTGACCAGATAGACGCCGTTCTTCAAGAGGTGGTTGGCATCGACGGCGTTGATTTCGTTTTGGGTGGCGCAGGGGAAGGCGCAGTCCGCAGCGTGAGCCCAAAGAGGGTTGTGGCCCAGGGAGGCATCCGCAGCGGTGTATTCCACGCCGCTGAACTTCTCGGCGTACTCGGAGATCCTTCCCCGCCGCACGTTCTTCAGCTCCATGACCCAGGCCAGCTTCTCCTCGTCGATTCCGGCCGGATCGTAGATCGATCCGCTCGAATCCGAGAGGGTGATCACCTTGGCGCCGGATTGAATCAGCTTCTCAACCGCATATTGGGCGACGTTGCCGCTGCCCGAGACGAGGCAGGTCTTGCCTTCGAGCGTCTCGCCGCGCGTCTCCAGCATGGCCTTGGCGAAGTAGACCGCTCCGTAGCCGGTGGCCTCGGGTCGGATCAGGGAACCGCCCCAGCCGAGCCCCTTGCCCGTCAAGACACCCGTGAACTCGTTGGCGATGCGCTTGTACTGCCCGAACAGGTAGCCGATCTCGCGCCCCCCCACGCCGATGTCCCCGGCGGGAACGTCGCAGTTGGGACCGATGTGGCGCTGGAGCTCGGTCATGAAACTCTGGCAGAAGCGCATCACCTCGGTGTCGCTCTTGCCCTTGGGATTGAAGTCCGAACCGCCCTTGCCACCGCCCATGGGCAGGGTCGTCAAGGAGTTCTTGAACACCTGCTCGAAGGCCAGGAACTTGAGGATGCCCAGGTTCACCGAGGGGTGGAAGCGCAGGCCCCCCTTGTAGGGACCGAGGGCGCTGTTCATCTCGATCCGAAAGCCCCGGTTGATGCGGGGCCTTCCCTCGTCATCGAGCCAGGGGACGCGGAACAGGATCACCCGTTCCGGTTCCACGAGACGTTCGAGAATCCGTGCGTTGGCGTACTCGGGGTGGCGTTCCAGGACGACACCGAGGGAGTCGAAGACCTCCCTTGCCGCCTGGTGGAACTCCGGCTCGGCCGGGTTCTTGGCCACGACTTCATCCATCAACGATTCGAGGTTTGCCTGCATGCCTTGGAGAGGGTCTGGGGAGCTAGATGTCGAGGGTTCCGTGATCCTCCGCCGCCTCGACCCGCACCGCGTCGGTGGAGCAGGACTCCACTTCGCGCCAGGGGTCGGGAGTCCGCGAAGGATCCCGGTAGGAAAGTTCCACCCGTTCGCTCGTGAGCGGGCAGACATAGGAGAAAGAGCGCGGCAGAATCGTCGCGCACACCCGGTGGGTGCCCGAACAGGAGCTGCAGATCACGCTGGTTTCCCACATGTCGGCCTGCATGCTAGCGTCTGTTTCGCCCTCTGCGGGTACGCAGAATCACCCCCGGGTTCTGCGCAGGCCGCAGGAGAACCATGCCCTGGCCCCCTCGATCCATACTCAACCATGTGGGAGAGCACCTAGCCCACCGCCTGAGCCTCCCCGAGGGGGGTGCTGAGGCGCTGGTCGTCATCGGCCACGGGGTCACCGGGCGGCACGACCGCCCCTACCTCGACCAGTTGGCCGGATCTCTCCTCTCCCAGGGGATCGGCGCCCTGCAGGTCTCTTTCGCCGGCAACGGAGACTCCCAGGGACGCTTTGAGGAGTGCACGATCAGCAAGGAGGTCATGGAGCTGGGCTCTATCCTCGATCAGTTCAGCGGGTATCGGCTCGGCTACGCGGGACACAGCATGGGAGCGGCCGTGGGGGTCCTGAGAGCCCGTTTCGACCGGCGTATCGCCGCTCTCTGTTCCCTGGCGGGGATGGTCCACGTCCACGACTTCATGCAGCGCACCTTCGGCAAGCAAAGCGCCGGGGATCCCATGTTGGGCAAGGAGGCCTGCCCCCTCTCACCCTCGCTCCTGCACGATGCCGAGGTGATCGGCGACACCCTCGAAGCCGCTCGGGCGATCACCATCCCCTGGCTCTTGATTCACGGCACCCAGGACGAACTGGTCCCCATCTCGGATTCCGAAGCGGTCCTGGCTCTGAACCCACGGGCCGAGTTGGTCCGGATACCGGAGGCCGACCACCGCTTCTCCGGGCAGGTCACCGCCATGGCCGCAGCCGCGGCGCGCTTCTTCGCCGGCGCCCTAGGGGGCTAGCCCCTGCTGCGGGTTAGAGGGTTCGAATCTCGTCCAGCCAACGCTGCAAGCGGTGTTGGAGCTGTGGCAGGGACTCGCGGGTGACCGCTTCGAGCACAGTGACCGGATGCTCGCCGGCTCCGATCCGCCCCAGGATACGGGGTGCATCCGCGGGCCTTCCCTCCAGGAGGTAGGCGGCGAAGGCATAGGAGACCAGGAGGTCCTCGTCCCCCATCGCGTTCACGTCCCGGCCGAGCAGGAAGACCAGGTCGGGAGCGTTCTCCGCGGCCAGGACCTCCGCGGCAATGGCCAGCCAATCCGCATCCGGAGCCTGTAGACGAGGCCAGAGGGTCGTTTGGCGCGCCGCCGAATAGCCGTTACGCCCGAAGAAATAGGTCAGCCGCGTCCCGGTCAAGTAGCGCGCCAGGTAGAGCCCCACCCCCTCCCAGATCCATCCCTGATCTGCGTCGATCCCGTAGGCATCCATGAGCAGCGTGCCCAGGGTCTGTCGGGCTGCCCCGTCGAGCCTCCGCGCCGGGTTGGCATCCCACTCCCCAAGTCGCACGGGTGAGCCGAGCCAACCACCGGCGGCCTGTTCCAAGAGGGCTCGCGTGGAAGCGTCCACCCCTTGGAGGTGGCCGAGTAGCACGTTGCGTTCACCCGGGTCGCTTAGAAGGTAGATCGTATAGCCGGCGCGGTGCCCCCGGGCAACGCCGAAGACGCTGCGGAACAGGCCCGCGACCGCCTCGCTGACGCGGGCGGTGCGGCCGACCTCGTCGGGAGGAGTCGTGCCGAGGACGCGTACACCTTGAGTGCGCAGGGCGGCCTGCCAAGTCAGCCCCATCGCCAACTCATCGGAGTCGGGCTGCAAGGGCTGTGGAACCGGTACGCCGGCCAGGGAGGCCCGCGCAAGGGCCCGGATCCCGCGCCGCCTCTCGGCCGCCCGCACCGTCTCTTCCAAGACCCAGCGCTCCCCCAGGCGCCGCTCTCCGAGGAGCCCGTGCAGAAGAGCATCGTCGGGTTGGACCAGAAGCAGCATCCGCAGGGGTTCGTGGCGCTGCTCGGGCTTCAAGAAGCGACCCTCGCGTTCCAGCGCGGTGAAGAGCTCCAACTTGAAGGGCTCGATCAATCGGGTCAGGCGTTGCCGGTACTCCTCCAGCGCCGGCTCGGACGCAAAGTTGCGCGGCAGGTGATAGGTATCGGCCTGGTGCCAGCCTCGCCCCCGGGGATAGAACTTGAGCGTGCGGCGCGCCCCGCGGTGCCCCTCGTCCACCCGTAGAATCATCCGCGCCAGGCGATCCTCCTCCAGGTAGAGTCGATGCTTGCGACACCACTGCGCCAGCTCCCAGAGCTTGGGAACGAGAGCGCTCTCCCCGGCCTTGAGCATGCGCTCGAAGCGTCGGCGAGCCTCCCGAGTACGCGCCTCGACCGTGTCGAGGCTTGCATCCTGCCGCATGGCTCCCACGGCGGGAGACGGAAAAGCAAGAGATGGAACCAGAACCAGCGCGAGAAGGAGCGGACGGATGAGGACCGTATTCATGGCCGGAGTCATGGCATGGCGGGTCGCGGGTTTCCGGGCGCAGCGGAGGCGGCGGATGGAGGCGGCGAGTAGCTCCTAGCATCCAGACGCCCCGGCCCCCCTGCTGTAGCCGCCTTTCCCCGAAAAGTCACCGGGAGGTTTCGTCCCGCTCCCAGACATAGGCAGCCAGGTTCGCCGCCATGCGTCGCGCGCGCCGACGCACGAGGAGTTGCACCGCCCCGTAGAGCGGCACCAGGGGCCACAGACGCCAAGGGAGCGCGCGAGCCTTGCCCAGAAGACCCGTCCCACTTGCCCGCTTGCGTGCCCACAGGTCGGGGAATGAACGTTGCAACTCGAGGGCACCGAGTCGACTGCGAGTCTTGATCCGCACCAGGGAGCGCAGGTCGCGGGGCACGACGACGACACTTTCCGCATCCTCGATCCGTTGGATCTCCTCCGGAGAGAAGTGCGCACGCACATAGCCGTCGTCCGAGATCACCGAGGGAAAAGCGCCGAAGCGTTCACGCCCCTCGCGCGAGAGGGCGTAGAGGCCGCAGCCCACGTCCCCCGGCTTGCGCCCATGCAGCGCGAGCCAAACCGCGTAGTAGGCCCGCACGAGGAGGCCTGCGCCTCGGGTATCGAGACGCGCCACCGGTTCCGCCGCCACAGCGCCTCCATCCAAGGCCGCGAGAACCTTGGCCAGGGCCTCGCCGCGAATGCCGATGTCGGCATCGAGATAGACGCGGGGAAAGTGGAGAGCGGCGCCGTCGCCCGCATTGAGCGCCGCCGTCTTGGAGGCCTCCCCGATCTCGAGGGTCTCGACGCGCGGTGCAAAGGCCCGAGCGACCTCCGCCGTACGATCTCGGCATCCGTTGGGAACGACCAGAACCTGTACATCCGTGGGGAGCCCCTCCAACAGCCCCTCCAGGGTGCGCCCCAGCACGCGCTCCTCATCATGAGCGGGAACGATGATCGTGGCGGGCACGGATGGGGCTCCTACAGGCGCGACTCGATGGATTCCAGCAGGAGGCCGGCCTTGCGTCTATTCTCGGAGCCGTCGAAAGTACCGATGCGTACCCTGAGCCGCGTCCATCCCCCCGGCTGCTCCACGAGGTGAACGCGGTAGCCGCTCTCCTCGATCGTGACTCGGTCTTGCTCCTCGGTCAGCTCGAGGGGTAGGTTTTCCGGCAGGCGATAGCCGCGTGCGGCCAGAGCCTCCTTGCACGCCTTCCAGACGCGGTTGATCGGCGCCTGGAGGTCTTTCACGGCCTCGTTACGCTCGTACTTGACGACACCGTAGGTCGCGCCGGCCACGGCGGCTACGACGCACCCTCCGAGGGGACAGGTCAGGAGAGCCGAGAGAAGGATGCCTTTCGCATTCATCGCAGATCGTGCCGGAGCAGCGTAGCGTGAACGACCCGTGAAGCGAAAGCTGGAATCACCAGCTTCCACGGCGCAGGTTTGGTCTCCGCTCCGTGCCTCCCGCCGTGCTAGAGTGCTGGCTCCCGTGGGGAATCCTCTTCGTCACTCCGTTTGGCGCCTCTTGCCCGGCGGCGTCTTTCTGCTCCTGGCCGCCAGCTTCACCTGGCTCTGGCTCCAGGGGCGGGAGCGGGGCGTGCGCGCTCTCGAGCGGGAGACGCGCCAATTCGCGGAGCAGACGGCCCTCCGCCTCGAAGACACGGACGACTACCTGCACGCGGTCGCCCGGCAGGTCAAGGTGGGCTGGAGTGAGGGAGCCAGCACCCTGCTCCATTTCACATCCCTCGCCGAGGACCTGCTCGACTACTACCCGGCGGCTCTCGCCTGCCGCTGGATCAGCCCGGGCCAAGAGACCGTGCGGTTCATCCCCAGGCCCAGCGATGACCTGTTCCCGACTTGGCGCAACGAGCGGGAGGATTCCGACGGGGCACTTCAGGCGATGATCCATGCCTCCCTCCAGGAGGCTCGCCGCACCGGCAGGGCGGCCTACTCTCCCCCCCTTGGAAGGACGGGGGGTCCCGGCTACGTCGAAGTCTACTTCCCCCTCGGCGACGACGCTCACGACGGCTTCGTCGGCCTCTACTACTCCCTCGATGCGATCACTGGGGGATTCAGCGAGACGATTCAGACACGCTTCGACTACACCCTCCTGTGCAGCCAGGGTGGCGACAGCGGGCCGGCGTGGTGGTTTGGATCCCAGGGACCGGGCCGGGGAAAGCTTGCCCGTCGCCCGCACCAAGCATCCCACGCCATTCGTATGGCTCCCCACATCTGGCAGGCCGTGCTCTCTCCCAAGCCGGGGCAACTCATCGAGAGCACGACTCTGGCAGAAAACCTCCTCTTCGGCGGAGGTCTCCTCTTGGCAGCCGTCCTGGCGTGGATTCTGCAGCGCTCGCTGCGTTCAGCGGAAGACCTGGCGGTCAGCGAGAAGCGCTACCGCCGTATCGTCACGGACCTGCCGGATTTCCTGTGTCGCTATCGCCCGGACGGAACGATCACATTCACCAACGAGGCCTTCGCCTCGCGCCTCGGTACGACGACCGACGACCTCCTCGGCCGAAACCTATTCGCCCTCTACCCCGAGGAGTTGGACAAGAGAGACGCTTTCGATGAACGTCTCTCCCGGGGTGAGGAACGAATCGTCCAGCGCTATCTCCCTCCGCGTGAGGGTCACCGAGGGCGCTGGGAGCGGTGGCATGAACGCGGCATCCAGGATTCCGCCGGCACGTTGGTCGAGATCCAGGCCGTGGGCTACGACATCACTCCCGTTCGTGAAGCCGAGGAACGCCTCCGCCAGAGCCAGGAACGCTACCAGGCCCTCGTAGAGGCCGGACCCGACGGACTGCTCATCCACCGCGATGGGGCTATCGTCTATGCCAATAGGGCGCTAGCGCAACAGATCGCCCGCCAGTCGGCCCTGCAGCTCATCGGAACCCCGGTCGCCGAACTCTTCCCGCCCTCGGACTACCGCGAGTTCTCCAGACTGGTGGAGGCATCCCTGGCGAGCGGCCGAGCTCAGCGCTGCGATGACATCCGCATCCTGCACCGGGAAGGACGGCGTATCGACGTCGAGATCATCCTCTCTCGCATCGTCTTCGATGGGCAGCCCTGCGTGCAAACCGTCGTTCGCGATGCGACCGAACGCAAGCAGGCTGAACGGGCCTTGCGCGAGAGTGAGAACCGCTTCCGCACGATCATCGGCTCGATCGGTGATGCGATCCTTCTTCATGACCGGACGGGGGCCATCATCGAGGCCAATGGGCGTGCCGGTGAACTCTTCGGCCTGGAACGGGATCTCCTGGAACACCAGGATTTGGCGGCGCTCATGGCCTACCCCACGGCCGCGGCGGTCGGCTCTCTGCGGGAGCATTTCGCTGTCGCCCGCAAGACGCAGGAGCCCCAGCTCTTCCAGTTTGAAGCTCGGCGGGGCCCAGAGGAGCGCTGGTGGGCGGAGGTCCATCTGCGGCCGGTCGTCCTCGAGGGTCGCAACCTCTTGCTCTCGGTCATCCGCGACATCTCCAGCCGCAAGCAAGATCAAGAGGATCTGCGAGCAGCCCGCAATCGCCTGGACTGCCTGCTCTCGACCGGTCCAACGATCATCTACAGTCGCAGCGTGGGTCCCGATTCCCGTCTCACCTTCGTCAGCCGCAGTTCCAGCCGCTTGGTGGGCCTACGCGCCGAGGCACTGATCGAGGATTCCCAGCTCTGGCGCGCAGCGATCCATGAGGGTGACCGTCTGCGTTTCGATGCGACCCTATCCGAGGCGGAGCTCCGCGGAACGCGCTTCTCCTGCGCCTATCGTCTTACGACGGCATCGGGTGAGCAGATCTGGATCCAGGACGATGCGCTGCTCCAGCGCGATGCCGAGGGCCGTCCCCAAGAGTGGGTCGGCTGCTGGCGCGACATCACGGCGAGTAAGCGCACCGAACAGAGTCGGGACTTGATGATCCGAGAGCTCGACCATCGTGTGAAGAACGTCCTGGCCGTGGTCCTCTCCCTGCTCGAGCAGACCCTCCGAGATCTCTCGCCGAGCGACTCCTTTGAGCAGGTATTCCGAGGACGTATCAAGGCCCTCGCCCATGCCCACGCTGCCCTCGCCAAGGGTGAGTGGGAAGAGGTCGAGCTGGCGGACCTGGCCGGACGCGTGCTGGGAACCCTCGTGCCGCCGGGACAGCTCTCGCTCGTCGGTCCCCGGTGGACCCTTGCCGCGAGAATGGCGAGCCCACTTGGCCTGGTGCTCTATGAGCTCGCCATCAACGCCCGCAAGTACGGCGCTCTGCTCAGCCCTGAAGGCCGTATCGACCTCACGTGGCGGATTGCGGGTGAGCACCTTTCGATCGTCTGGCGCGAGCTGGTCCCCCAATCTGCGCCGTCCGAGACTTCGGAGGTGGACGAGGGCTTTGGATGGCGTCTCGTACGAGGGCTCGTCGAGCACGAGCTGGGAGGCCGGATCACCTCCCGCATGGGTCCCGGTGGACTCGAGATCACGATCCTCCTCGACCAGGTGGAGGCCTCCCCGAGCCCCACCGACGGGGAAGACGTCGCGCAGGATGCAGGCCGGGGTGGGGACGCCCGTTCCGGCGCCCTCCAGTGATGAGGATGAACCTCTTCAGCGTCAGCATGCTCTGCGAAGGTCACAAGCAGTCGTGCTGAATGGAATCCCCCGGAATGGGGCGCCTCCGCCGGGAGAAGGTTTCTCTCAGTGAAGTTCGAGGATCACGTCCTTTGCGCGGTTCTCGGGAGTCACCTCTAGGCTCTGGACCTCACCGTTCTCGAAGCGGCACTCGACCACGGTACGGTAGGGGGCGTGGAGCCGGAAAGAGACGTTCCAGTCGACCGGCCAGGCGGGGAGGAGGTGAATCGTCTTCCCATCCGTCTGCAATAGCATCGCCTGCAGAGTCTTCATCAGGACGCCCCCGTGGTCCTGGTCGGGAATCCAATCGTAGTTCGGGCCCCAGAAGGCGGGGAATCGGGAGCCCGCGTGCTTGCTCCGGGCGCGGGCGACCAGAGATCGGCGCGCATCCTCCGCCAACCCCAGATAGGCCATGAACAATTCGTCCTGTCGCCAACCGAAGTTACCCCGGTCGAGGCGATGCTCGAGAGCGGCGATGCCCAGGGCGGCGTCGGGGGTGGCGAAGCTAACCCGGCGGAAGGGGAACACGGCGTAGAGCTCCGGATTCTCGATGTTGTGCTTGGCCGCGAAACGGGCGGCGGGGGCCAGCATTCGGACGCCGTCCACTTCCTGAACCGGAAGCGGAGGAAGCTTGTCGCGCAGCGCGGACCAGGCGTTCCGTCGGTCCTCGCCGAGAAGGTCTCGCCGCCCGGGAAGCGGAAGGGCCAGGAGGCGCTCGGTCACCGCATGCAGCCCGGCGACTTCGGGCATGGGGTTGGTGCAGTCCCACCAGGTCTCGAGGGCCTGAGCCGGGTGCATGAGGAGCTTGCCGTTTTCGTCGAGGTCGTAGTGCAGGTCGAAGAACTTCAGAATCTCGTCGGCGGCTGGCAGGAGGGTATCGGCGAGAAAGGTCTCGTCGAGGGTGTACTCGTAGTCATCGAGCATCATCCACAATAGTTCGAGCCCGCAGACCCACTCCCACTTGTGCCAACGGCTGGTTTGCAGCTTGTCTTCCCCACGTTCGGAGAAGGGGGTCCATCCATAGGTCTCCGAGAACACTTCACCCCAAAAATAGACGCACTCGGGCAGGAACGCTCCGGCGTGCCCGAAGGTGCGCTGGGTCCGGTAGCGGCAGAGCGGCAAGAGATCGACCGCGTACATCTTGAATAGCGGCTGGAGCAGATCGAAGTCCCCGCTCATGCACATGCTGAGATAGGGCAGCCGCGTGTTCTGCCACCAGTAGCCCGGGCCCCAGCGGCGGTAGTCGGCATCTCCGGGCGCCCCTGGGAAGGGAACGGTGAAGAGCGAACCGTTGAACTTGATGGGATACCGGCCGCGGCCCGCGCAGGCGTCGATGAATCGTTGCAGCGCGTAGGCTCGGCCGACCACGAAGGTATCGTCGAGAATCTCCGTGCTACGCCGTGCAACGCATTCCCCATTGACGTAGAGGGCGGAACTACCATCACGACCGTCGGCGATCGCTGCTACGTGCACCCAGCGGCCACGGGGCAGGACGTTCTCGGCCGTCACGACTCCCAGGTCGGTGATCAGGCGTAGGCTGCGTCCTGGATAGGTATCGAAGAGGAAACCGTCATCGCTCCCCGGGGTGATCTTGTCGACCAGCCGGACCCCAGCGGCAGGGAGGTCCGCCGTCTTGATCCAGGCCTCGATGCTGAGGCCTTCCCCGGGCGTCCAACCCGAGGAATCCGGGATCGTTCGAGGTTCGGGGACTGACTCCGAGAACCGCGTGTCGCCCATGGAGTCCGCGACGGTCTTGCTCCGCTCGGTGTGCGCGAGGGCACGAACCTCCGCCACGCTGAGCGCACGATCGAAGAGGCTGACGCGTCCGAGGGTACCGACGAAACGATGGCCGCCCCCCTGGTCCATCCCCACCTTCACCGGGTGGTGGTTGGGGGGGACGACCCGCCGTGGCTCCGCACTCTTCGACGGAGAGATGTGGATCCAGCTCCGGTCCCAGAACTCCGCCCACCACCGCTCGTGTGCGGTGCGTCGGGAGGCCGCCGGCTGCGAGTCGGTGTCTGCGATCAGAGCGTCCATGCGCTCCAGCCAATCCGCCGGCGTGGAGGGGTGAACGGTCAAGACATGGATGTCGAACCGCGGGTGTCGCGCCGCCTCCAGGCGCAGGTGTTCGGCGTCGAGTGGCTGCGCCCCTTCGGCCTGAATGACGGCTCCGAAGGTGCGGTGGAGCAGGGGGTCGGGACGCTCGAATCCGCTGGTGCCCTGGATCTGCGCCGTGAGTGCCGGCCCAACCGAGCGGGTGTTGTGGTGGAACCAGCCGATGCGACCCGGCAGGGGATCGATCAGGCTGTCCGGTCCCACCACGGTGGGACCGTGCAGGTTATTCGGCCGAGAGCGGTCGAGCATCACGTCGCTGACCTCGACGCGGGGCAGTTCCTGGGGCTCCAATCGCCAGCGCTCGATGGACGCGGTGGCGGTCATTGGCCGCGGCCCGTCCACCGCGACGTGGATGACGGGGTGCAGTGCGTCGACCCACACCCGCAACGCTGTCGCGGTGTCTCCTTCCCCGTAGCGAACCTCGAGCGTGGCATCCCGCAGGTGCAACTGCTGCCGGAAGGGCTGCCCGGAGAGCAGGGGGCTCGGGTCGAGCGAGACGCGAACCCGGCCGACTTTTAGAAGGCGACCATTGTCTCCCCAAGAGTCGGATTTGCCGATGAGGAAGACGAGGTCTCCTTCGGGCTCGATCCAGGCGTTCAGCGCGATGTCGCCGTTCCCCAGGGGCATGGACGCTGAGGCGTCGGGCCCTGGTGAGTCCCAGACGACATCGTACTGCGCCTGCGCGCACACCGGCGACGCTGCGAAAACAGCGGCCAGGACGGCCAGGACGGCGAGGCACTGGACCATCCGCATGACAGGGGTGGCAGTATCTCGGAGGTGTCCCCGCAGCGGTAGAGGTCGTTGCAGGCGGGGAAGGAGTCGATCGCTTGGCGGCAGGTTCCGGGGTGGCTTTTCAGGAGGGACTTCCCCTCGGCATCGATGCCGGCCATCGCCCGCAGCCAGACCTGACGTTGCCTCTTCCCCGGCCAGGTCGACCGTGATCTTGGCGATGCCGAGCTCTTCCGCAAACGGCGAGATTGCGATCCGGGGGTGGTCGGCGCTCTTCGTGGCGTCCATGTCGATGAGATTCCGTTCTCTACGCCTTCCTACACGATGCCCGCCCGCCTCCAGCATAGTCCCCTATGGGGTGAAGCACGCCATCATGCCGGAAGGGGCCCGTGCCGTGACCGTTCGTCCAGAGGGATCCCTTTGGCCCGGGTTGATGAGCACCGTGTCCCAGTCCCCCGCCGGAGAGTCGGTGATGTGGCATCTCCTGCCGCCACCGCATCGCGCCACGCGCATCGGGAACCCCTTGACCCTCGCCCTCTGCGGCCCCGCTTTCGATGCGATCCTTGCCTCCTTGGCGGTCGATTGGACGCAGGGCAACACCTTGCCCGAGGGCTGCAAGGAGGAGGAAGGGCCGAAGGCGGGAAGGGCGAGGGAGCGCGAGTTCCTCGGTGCTTTCATGCCCCATCATTCCCGATAGCATGGGTACATGGCTCCCTTCCGTCTCACGATTCCCTTCCTGCTCCTCGGGTGCTTGATCGCCGCCACGCCGGCCTGGGCGTCGAGGCCGCCGTCGGTCCAGGACCCCGCCCCCACCCAAGCGGAAAGCACCACCCTCGACGGCGTCGGCTTCACCGCCACCTTTCCAGCAAAGTGGCACGGCTGGGAGAGCGCGAATGGGCATGTGTATTTCCTGGACATCCAGGAGACGCCGGTGGACTCCCTGCGCAACATGGCCGATGGCAGGATCAGCCTGCTGGTGACGTCGACCGCGACGGTGACACCGGAGCAGTTGGCCGGCGAACGGGTGACCGCCGGCAAGGCGCCCTTCGAGTCGGATGGCTTCCAGTTGGCGGAATCCTTCCCCACCACTCGCAATATCGGCGGCACCAAGCGTGCCGGCCAAGCCATGCGCTGGGATTCCCCTAAGGAGGGAAGTGCCGCTGTCCGCCAGGAGTACTACCTTTGGGTGGCCGGAGATTGGATCTTCGCTGCCACCCTGAGTGGATCCGAAGGCGAAGGCGCTTCCTTCGCGGCCGTCAGCGAAGTGATGGCGAACTTGGTGGTCAAGGATTTCGACCCGCAGGCGCTGCGCACGGTTTGGATGGGGAGGCATTATTTCCAAGTTCCGGCGCTGACGCCGACGCAGATCCTGTGGGATCAGCAGCCGCATGTGGCCATGACTTGGGTTCCTGGATTCATCGAATTGCTCCTCATGCCGCAGGGGTATCAAAAAAACGGGGAGGAAGCTGCGTTCCACGAGATGATTGACCACGAGGCGAAGGTTGCCTTAGGTGCTACTGTCCCCCCGCGCCCCATCTTTCGCTGGCATGACGGGGGGATTGTTCGAGGTACCGCCTACTCCACCAAACCTGCTGGGGAGTCCGAAGAGATTGCCGTGCGTGTCTGGTACGTACCGGCCGAGAAGGAATTCCTCGTCATCGCCAGTACCCTGAAGGACCCGAGGTACAAGGCGGCCATGGATGCCGAACTTGCCCGTGTCTGGGAGAACCTGCATGTGGAGGGTTTCGAGAGGCACCTGGCCCGCTTCGAAGGCCATGGCCTGAGTTTCCTCCACGACCCGATATTGAGACTCCAAGAGAAGTCGCAGCCAAACGGTCACCGCGTGCAGCTCGAGGCATATAAGAGCGAAGCCACTTTCTCCTTCACGGTCCGAGACGGGCTCGACACCAGTGATCTCGATGCCACCCTCGCCACCCTGCTACAGGAGATGGTCATCAAGGAAAACCCGATCTTGGCCAAGCCTGCGGTAGAACGCATGAATGGGAGTTTCCTCGGCCAGGAAGGCGGTCTTAGCGCTTCCTTCTCACGAGACGGTAAGGAGAGGAAGATCTACCTCTACGGCTCTCCCCTGGCCGACGGCAAGCTCGCCTTGGCCGAACTCACCACCCGTGCCGAGGACAAGCAGGACAACCTGTTGATCTTCGCCAACCTGTTGGCCCAGACGAAAACCGTGACCGTCACCCCCCAGGTAGTGAAGTTGAAGTCATGCCACTTCATCTTCCGAGCGGATCACGACTGGGGGCTCGATCTGGAACCCGTTTCCCCCACTCCGTACCTTAGCCCTTCGTACCTGGCCCCTTCGCTTCTGCATGGTGAGGATACGATAATCCACATCACTTCCGAGTCCGGCGTCGCGAGCCGCGCCCACTCGGAGATCAGCGGTGAGTTGATAGATGCCGATCCGGTGGAACGCCTGGGAGTCATCGCCAACGAGACCCTGGACTGGACACAGAGGGTCGACCGGGGTGATTCCTACACGATCGGAGAGGCCTTCGGCGCCACCTTGCCCCTCGCCGGCAGTTTCGCTTTGCTGCGCCAATACGACCGAAGCAATGGGCCCGATCGGGGACGCGTCCGCTTGTACATCTTTGCCACCGCGAAGGAAATCATCCGGATCCGGGTAAGGAGTCCGGTGGATGCGGATCCGGCGCTCGAGGCCGATATCCAGGAATTCCTGGCATCCCTGACGCCCACCTCGCAATTGGACCACGAGAACATGAAGCCGCGCGCGGTAGCCAGCGGGACGGGATTCCATATCACCCTGCCTCCCGGCTACACCTTCCAGCGTTCACCCCAGGCCGACGGCCCCGACCTGCGCATCCAAACCGCCGGACGGGACGACGCCGTGCTTGAACTGTCCGTGGTCGGCGCCGATGCCGCCGGCCCCGACATCGTGGAGTGCGACGGCCTCCGCATCCGCGCCACCCGCACCGGCAACCCCGCCGCCCTCGCCCTCTGCGGCCCCGCCTTCGACGCGATCCTCGCCTCCTCGGCCGCCGACTAGACCCCGATCTTGCCTTACCTCATCCCATCAGGCGGCCCCAGATCCTGATCCGGAAGGGCAGCCGAATCTGCAGATTGCCCCCAAAGTAGGACCACCCACCAAGACCCTTGGTGCCTCACTAGAGTAGAGGACTGAAAACTCCGGCCGCGTTCTCCCACAGTCGGGTTCCCAGCCCCCGCTGCGCGACCCGCTCCCAACCCACGCGGCGGGAACGCTCGACATAGCCCATCTGCATGAAGCGCAGTTGGCTGGCAAAGTCGCTGTCGTAGATCAGCGTGGAGACCTCGTAGTTCAAATCGAAGCTACGCTGGTCGAAGTTGGCCGTCGTCACCAGCGCTAGACGCCGGTCCACCGTGAGGGTCTTGGCGTGCAGCAGACCGTCGAGGAACTCGTGGATCTCCACGCCCGCCCGCAAGAGGGATGCGTAGTGGCTGCGACTGACCGCCGCGACGAGCTTGGAGTCGTTACGCGCGGGCAGGACCAACACAACGCGCACGCCGCGCCGCGCAGCCGTACAGAGACTGGCCACCTCCGCCGGACCCGGGACGAAGTAGGGGGTCGTCAGGACCAACTCCTCGGTCGCCCGGTGGATCGAAGCCAAGGACATCTGCTCGAGCGCTTCGCTGTCGTGGCTCGGACCGGTGGGCAGGACCTGTACCGGGACGCCACCCTCCTGGGGGGTGGGACTGATTCCCAGGGCATCCTTGGGATAGGTATCGGTTTCGGCATGCCAGTCGGTCACAAAGATGTCCTGGAGATCCCGTACCGCCGGTCCCACGACACGCAACATGCAGTCCACCCACGGCGCGTACTTGCGCTTGGGCGCAAAGGAAGCCGAAGCGATGTTCTGTGAGCCGGTATACCCGATAGTCCCATCGATGATCGCCAGCTTGCGGTGGTTGCGCAGGTCGATCCGCGAGACGAGCATGCGCAGGATGCTGACCGGCAAGGCACGCACCACCTCGACTCCGGCAGCCCGCAACCGCCCGCAGGTCTCCGAGCGGAGGAAGGCCCGCGAACCCACATCATCCAAGAGCAACCGGCAGTGCACTCCGCGGCGGGCGGCCCGCTCGACCGACTCGGCCACGGTCCTGCCAGCCTCGTCATCGAGCCAGATGTAGAAGAGCAGGTGGCAGTGCTCCCGGGCCGCATCGATGTCGGCGATCAAGGATTCCAAGACCTGCTCCGTATCGCTCATCAGCGTGAGCAGGTTGCCCGGCCGGGGCGGGGCTCCGCCCACAGCGGAGGCGAGGGAGACCTCGGCCTGGTACTCGGGAAGCTGCGCCACCTGGTGGGCGCGTGGCCGGAGGTGGGCGGTCTCCTCGATCAGCCTCTGATTCAACTGTTCGCGCTCACGCCGACGCCGCCCCCCCACGACCGTCTCGCCCATCAGGAACCAGAGCACGATGCCCACGCCGGGCAGGAAGAAGAGCACCATCAGCCAGGCCAGGGTGCTGGCCGGTTTGCGCGCTCCCTTGAGCAGGACGCGCAGGGCGACGCCCCAAGCCAGGGCCGCCCAGGAGGCCGCCACGGCGGGCCACCACTCAGAGAGCAAGTGCACCCCGCGATTCTCCCGCCTGGGCGGGTCCCCTGGCAAGGGCAGGGGGTAGCCTGCTCCTGATGTCCCCAGAGCTTCTTCTGCCCGACGCCATCCTCCTGCCCACAGGCCTCGTCTCGGGGGTTTCCCTCGGGATCGAGGAGGGTCGCATCACGCACATCGGTCGGCACACGGGTAGCGCTTCGCCCCGGCGCCTCGCGGGAACCCTCCTCCCCGGCGCGATCGACATGCAGGTCAACGGGGCCGGGGGGCGCGATGTGGGCGAAGGGTCGGTCGAAGCCCTCGATCGAATCGCGACCACGGTGCTCGCCGGCGGAGCCACCGCCTTCCTGCCGACCCTGATCTCGGCCCCCTTCCCCCTCCTCTTGGAACGGCTGCGCGCCGTGGCGCGTTGGATCGAATCGGGTCCCACGGGCGGAGCCCAGCCCCTGGGGATCCATCTCGAAGGACCCTTCCTGGAACTGGCGGGTGCCCACCCGCCCGAAGCCTTGATCGATCCCACCCCCGAGCGGATCGAGGCCATCCTGGACGCCGCGGCGGGACACCTGGCCCTCGTGACCCTGGCCCCGGGACGGGAGGGTGCCGTCGAGGCGGTGCGCTCCCTGACCGCCGCCGGGGTGCGCGTCTCCCTGGGCCACGGGGCGGATGCAGGCGCCTTCACCGCCTGTGTCGATGCGGGGGCGACCCTCGTGACCCACCTCTTCAACGCGATGAGCCCGATCCACCACCGCCGCGCCTCCTTGGCCCTCGCAGCCCTCGATGATCCGCGGCTCCTCTGTGGTGTGATCGCCGACGGTCAGCACCTCTCCGCACCGGCCCTGCGCCTGGCCTGGCGCATCCTCGGGCGGCAACGCATGCTCCTGGTCACCGACAGCAGCGCACCGGCAGGATGTGGGGACGGCACCTTCCTTCTGGGGGATCGACGCGTAGAGGCCCGGGGGGGCGTGGTCACCGACGAGGAGGGGGGCCTGGCCGGTTCCGCTGCGCTCATGCGGGACGTGGTCGCCGGAATGGGAGCGGCGGTGGAGGAACTCGAGCCCGCCGACTGGGCCGCCCTCACCAGCACGAACGCCGCCCGTGCCCTGGGGCTCACCACCGAACTGGTCCCCGGGGCCCCGGCCCGCTTCAGCCTGCTCGGCCCCCATGGAGAGTGGTCGGCACGGATCGCTTGACCCCCCCGACTGACCGCGAGAGGAGGCCTTGCTATCCTCCCCCCAAACCGCGGAGAGACCATGGCCAAGAGCGACAGCAGCGAGACGAGCGAGCGGCAGAACTTCATCGAGCGGGAGATCGAATGCGATCTGGCCGAAGGGCGCGTGACTCGCGTGCATACGCGCTTCCCCCCCGAACCCAACGGCTATCTGCACATCGGTCACGCCAAGGCCATCTGCGTCGACTTCGGGTTGGCCCGGAAGTTCGGTGGAGTCTGCAACCTCCGCTTCGACGACACCAATCCCACCAAAGAGGACGTCGAGTACGTAGAGGCCATCCAGGAAGACATCCGCTGGCTCGGATTCGATTGGCAGGACAACCTCTACTTCGCCTCGGGTTGGTTCGAGGATCTCTACCGCTTCGCCGAGCACTTGGTGCGCGAAGGGAACGCCTACGTCTGTGACCTCTCGGCCGACCAGATCCGCGAGTACCGCGGGTTCCCCGAGCCGGGTCGCAACAGCCCCTACCGGGATCGCTCACCCGAGGAAAACCTGGACCTCCTGCGGCGCATGCGCGCCGGAGAGTTCCCCGACGGGTCGCGCACCCTGCGGGCGAAGATCGACATGGCGTCGCCCAACATCAATCTGCGCGACCCGGTGCTCTATCGCATCCTGCGCGCCCACCACCACCGCACCGGCGATGAGTGGTGCATCTACCCGATGTACGACTTCGCCCATGGGCAATGCGATGCCCTAGAGGGCATCACCCATTCCCTGTGCACGCTCGAGTTCGAAAACCATCGTCCCCTCTATGACTGGCTCCTCGAGCACCTACCGATCGAGAAACGGCCCCGTCAGATCGAGTTCGCACGCCTGAAGCTGACCTACACCATGGTCTCCAAGCGCAAGCTGTTGCAACTGATCGAGGAGCAGGTGGTCGAGGGCTGGAGCGATCCGCGCATGCCCACCCTGCGAGCCATGCGCCGACGTGGCTACACCCCCGCCGCCATCCGCAACTTCTGCGCCGGAATCGGAGTGGCCAAGTTCAACAGTACGGTCGATCTGGTCGTGCTGGAGAACGCACTGCGTGAGGATCTCAACAGGATCGCCCTGCGGCGCATGGCGGTCCAGCGCCCCCTGCGAGTCACCCTCACCAACTGGCCCCAAGGACGTGTGGAGGAGCTGGAGGCGGTCAACAACCCCGAAGATGAGAGCGCGGGGTCACGCAAGGTCCCCTTCAGCGGCACGCTCTACATCGAAGAAGACGACTTCCGCGAGGAACCGCCGCCCAAGTTCTTCCGACTCAAGCCGGGGGGGCGCGTGCGCCTGCGCTATGCCTACGTCATCACCTGTGACGAGGTCGTCAAGGACACCGAGGGCCGCGTGGTCGAACTGCGCTGCCGCTATCACCCCGAAACCCTGGGAGGAGGCAAGCCCGCCGAGGGGGGCAAGGTCAAGGGCATCGTGCACTGGGTCAGTGCCGCCCACGCCGTGGAGGCGGAGATTCGTCTCTATGACAACCTCTTCGCCAAGCCGGACCCCGAAGAGGTGGCCGAGGGCGGACACTGGCGCGACAACCTGAACCCGAAGTCGCTCGAAGTCCTGCCTTCGGCGAAGCTCGAACCGAGCCTGGCTGAGGCCAAGAAGGGCGAGCGCTTCCAGTTCGAGCGCCTGGGGTACTACTGCCGGGACACGGAGTCTCCCGGGCTGGTCTTCAATCGCACGGTCACCCTGCGCGATACCTGGGCCAAGATCGAAAAGCGGGGCTCCTAGCCACGGCACCATGCAGGCCGCGCTTCGGTTCGCCCATGCCATCGACGCCTTGCACCGCGGCCTGGCGCGCGTCGTTGCCTGGCTCACCCTGGCGATGGTCCTGGTCGGAGCCTACAACGCTCTGGCCCGCTACATCGGACCCTCGCTGGGGCTCTCCCTGGCCTCGAACGCCTACCTGGAGTTGCAGTGGTACCTCTTCAGCCTGGTCTTCCTGCTGGGAGCGCCCTACACCTTGCAGAGCGGCGGCCATGTGCGCGTCGACGTGCTCTACGGGAGTCACAAGCCGGTAGCCAAGGCCTGGATCGATCTCGTTGGAACGCTGCTCTTCCTCTTGCCCTTCTGTGCGGTAGCCACCTGGTATAGCTGGCAGTTCGCCATGCTCAGCCTTGGCGAGCACGAGGTCTCCTCGGATCCCGGCGGCCTTCTCCGCTGGCCGATCAAGCTGGTCGTTCCGGTGGCGTTCATCCTGGTGGGCCTGCAAGGCATCGCCGAAGCGATCCGCAGCCTTGCGATTCTGCGTTCTCCTCCCGGCGACAAGGAACGAGAGGGAGAGGCCGCATGAGCACCTTCCTCGGACCGCTGATGTTCATCGTGGTCCTGCTCCTGATCTTCGTCGGCTTCCCCGTCGCCTTCACCCTGGGAGGCGTCGCCCTGATCTTCGCCTTTCTCGGAGTGCAGGCGGGACTGCTCGATTGGAGCCTGTTGGGCGCCTTCCCCGACCGCGTCTTCGGGGTGATGTCCAACCAGATCCTGCTGGCGGTGCCCTTCTTCATCTTCATGGGCACCCTGTTGCAGCGCTCGCGATTGGCCGAGGATCTCCTGCGCACGATCGGGCTGCTCTTCGGTCCGCGCCGGGGCGGCCTCGCCCTGGCCGTGGTCTTCGTCGGTGCGCTCCTCGCTGCCGCGACCGGTGTAGTCGGAGCGTCCGTCGTGGCCATGGGCATGATTTCCCTGCCGATCATGACCCGCTACGGTTACTCGGCTCCCCTCTCGACGGGGGTGATCTGCGCCTCGGGAACCCTGGGCCAGATCGTGCCGCCCAGCGTCGTGCTGGTCGTGCTCGCCGATCAACTCGGGGGCCTCAGCGTCGGAGACATGTTCATCGGAGCACTGCTACCCGGCCTGATGCTGGCGGTGTTCTATGCGATCTACGTGGCCCTGGTCGCCTGGCGCCATCCCGAGGCCGCGCCTGCCATTCCCAAGTCCGAGCGCGAGAGCGTCCGGAATCTCCCGCGCGAAGTGCTGCGCGTGATGCTGCCTCCCCTGGTGCTGATCCTGGTCGTCCTGGGCAGCATCTTCGCCGGCATCGCCACACCGACGGAGGCCGGCGCGCTCGGCTCTGTGGGCGCCATGGCCCTGGCAGCGATCAATCGCAGGCTCACCCGGAAGGCTCTGGGGGAGACGATGCAGGAAACCATGCGGCTCACGAGCATGGTCGTCTTCCTCTTGATCGGTTCGACCGCCTTCACCCTCGTGTTTCGTGGTTTGGCAGGGGACCTGTGGATCAAGGAGTTGCTCACCGGGCTGCCCGGCGGCCGCATCGGACTGCTGCTCGTAGCCAACCTGGCCGTCTTCCTGCTTGGATTCTTCATCGACTTCTTCGAAATCGCCTTCATCATCCTGCCCTTGATCGTCCCCGCCGCCGAAGCCCTGGGGATCCAGGGACGCGAGATGATCTGGTTCGGCGTGATGATCGCCATGAACCTGCAGACGAGCTTCCTGACGCCCCCCTTCGGTTTCTCGCTCTTCTACCTGCGCGGGGTGGCCCCCAAGGAGATCACGACCGCCCAGATCTACCGCGGCGTGCTCCCCTTCATCGCCATCCAACTGATCGGCCTGGCGCTGGTGATCCTCTTCCCCCAGATCGTGCTGGGGCTCCTGCCCTCTTCGCCCTGACCCGGCTCGGAATCAGCCAAGCGCGAGCGGCGACAAACTCAGGCCAGAATCTCCTCGATCACCCGGCCGTACACATCGGTCAGGCGGAACTCCCGGCCCGCGTAGGGGTAGGTCAATTGCTTGTGGTCGAGGCCGAGGAGATGGAGGATCGTCGCGTGCCAGTCGTGCAAGGAGACGGCTCCTTCGACGGCCTGTGCGCCGTGCTCGTCGGTCGCGCCGTAGCTCATGCCGCCCTTTACGCCGCCGCCCGCCATCCAGGTGGTGTAGCCGCGGTTGTTGTGGTCACGGCCATCACCGTTCTGGGCGTAGGGCGTACGTCCGAACTCGCCGGCCCAGAGCACGAGTGTCTCATCCAGCATGCCCTTGCGCTCGAGGTCCTCGAGCAGGGCCGCGATCGGTTGGTCGATGGCCCGACAACTGGCGGGGAGCGCCGTGCGCAAGTTGCGGTGGTGATCCCAGCCTCCCTGGTTGAGCTCGATGAAACGCACTCCCTTCTGTGCCATGCGCAGGGCGATCAGGCATTGGCGCGCAAAGGCGTCCGTACCCTTCTGGCCGACGCCGTAGCGTTCCAAGGTCTCCGGCTTCTCGCTGCCCAGATCCAAGAGCTCGGGCAGCTCCGCTTGCATGCGGAAGGCGAGCTCATAGGACTCGATCACGCCCTCGATGGTGTCCTGGTCACCCTCCTTGCGCCGCTTGTAGTCCCGATTCAGCCGTTGGGTCAGATCGAGCTCGCGCCTCTGGAGCTTGCGCCCCAGGCGAGGGTTGGTGATGTCGCTCACGCCGGGGTCCGACTCACCGCCCTGTCGCAGAAGTCGACTCTCCCGCTCGACGCCGATGCGCAATCCCTGCACCGTCGCGGGCAGGAAGGCGTTGCCGTAGTTCTGGGCCCCACCCTGGGTCGTGGGAGGGTTCAGCGTGATGAAACCCGGCAGGTTCTCGTTCGATCGCCCCAGGCCGTACAGGATCCAGGATCCCATCGAGGGTCGCACGAAGCGGGTGCTGCCGGTGTGCATCTCTAGGAAGGCCTGGGGGTGGGCGGGCACGTCGGTCTGCATGCCATGCAGGAGGCACAGCTTGTCCGCATGCCGAGCCAGACCCGGCAGAAGCTCGCTGATCCAGAGGCCGCTTCGGCCGCTGCGAGTGAACTCCCAGGGAGATCCCAGCAGGGCGCCGCCCCTGCCCCGCCCATCGACGACGCGCTTGCCGTCGTCTCGACGCAGGGCGGGCTTGTAGTCGAAGGTATCGACGTGCGAGGGCCCGCCGGTCATGCAAAGGAAGATGACGCGCTTGGCGTGGGCCCTACGCCGCGGGAGGTTCCCGCTCCAAAGTCCGCGCAGGGCCGTCAAGGCAAAGCCCCCCCCAAGGGCCTGGAGAGCTTCGCGGCGGGAGAGGTCGTGGTTCGGTCTCTGCATGGTTCTAGCCTCGATAGCGGAACTCGGCGGACTGGAAGAGGGCCTGTGCGAAGGCACTCCAGGCTCCCTGAACTCCATCGCCTGTCTTGCCTCCGCGCCGCGTCATACGCTTCCAATCGCGCAGGAAAGCCAGGACCGCGTTGCGCTCGGCGGGTGTGGGAAGACGAGAGAGAGCCCGCTCGAAGGCCAGATCGATGCGCTCCTCTTGGCCCTCGGCCTCCGCCTGCAGACGACTTGCGAAAGCATCCGCGGCCTCCATGACGCTCTCGTCGTTCATCAAGAAGAGCGCTTGGGTCGCCGACAGGGTGACCTCGCGGGTACCGGTGACGAAGGATGGATCAGCAGCGTCGAAGCATTCCAGAGCGTGGGGCAGGTGATCGCGGAGGATGGGCAGGTAGACCGAGCGGACGTGCGTATCCTCGGTCAGGCGCCGCAACACCCCCTCTCCTCTCGGACTACCGCCGATCAGATTGATCGGAGAGCCGGCCGGACGTTCGAGCTCGAGTTCTCCGGCCACGAAGAGCAGGGCGTCGCGCATCGCTTCGGCCTCCAACCTGCGCGCAGGCATACGCCAGAGGTACAGGTCATCGGGGTCGCTCTCCTCGTCGTGCTCGTTGCCACGAGTATCGAGTCGATAGGTTCGGCTCAGCACGATGCTCCGGATGAGACCACGGGTGGACCAACCCTCCTCGACGAAGGTGACCGCCAGCCAGTCGAGAAGCTCTGGGTGAGTCGGGAGCTCACCGCTCTTGCCGAAGTTGTCGGTCGAGGCCACGATCCCCCGGCCGAAGAGCTTGGACCAGACTCGATTGACCCAGACGCGGGCAGTGAGCGGGTTCTCCTTGGAGGCGATCCAGTTCGCGAGTTCTAGGCGGCCACTGCCCCTCCGGATGAACGGCGTGGAGTCATCGCAAAGCACCTCGGGGAAGCCTCGGTGCACGATCTCACCCGGCGAATCGATCTCGCCTCGGATGAGGACGGGTAGGTTGCGGGGCCTTCCCTCCGCCACCCCCATGGCGACCCGGTTGGCTGCTGTCGGGCGGCCCTGATCGTCGAAGCGTTCCAGGAGGTCGAGGAGCTGAGTCTGAGCGCTGCGCGCGACGAAGATTCGGAAGCGATTGCCATCGTCCATCTCCTCCATCGCCCGCATCGGCTCGGCTTGGGCATCCAGGCTAAGGAGCCGGTCTTCATAGAACTCCCGCAGCTCAGCGGTCATCGTCGGTCCGGCGCTGAGGTGGGCCTGGTCCGGCAACTCGATCAGCTCGCGGGGCTGTTGATTCGCCGGGCTCCGGAAGGTGCCGTAGAGCGTACGGGTGCTGGCCAGGATGCCGGCCAGGGCGTAGTAGTCTTCGCTGTGGATCGGATCGAACTTGTGGTCGTGGCATCGGGCACAGGAGACCGTCAACCCGAGCATGCCGCGCGAGATCGCGTCGACCTGTTCGTCGATGAGGTCCACACCGAACTGCAGCGGACTGCGAGTGGTGTGGCTCTTGGGACCCAGGGCGAGAAAACCTGTGGCGATGAGCTTCTGCGCGCGGTCGTCGGCATCCTCGGCCGGCAAGAGGTCGCCGGCGAGTTGTTCGCGCAAGAACTCATCGAAGGGCAGGTCCTTCTCGAAGGCCTCGATCACCCAGTCCCGGTAGCGCCATGCATGGGGATAGAAGACGTTCGAGTCGCGTCCGCTCGATTCCGCGTAGCGGGCGACATCGAGCCAGTGCCGACCCCAGCGCTCCGCGAAGCGTGGCGAATCGAGGAGGCGATCGACGACGCGCTCATAGGCGTCGGCGGAATCATCTTCTTGAAAAGCGTGTAGCTCCTCGGGTGTCGGAGGCAGGCCGGTCAGGTCGAAAGTGACCCGGCGCAGCCAGCTCCCCCGATCGGCGTCCCGCACCGGCTCCAACCCCTTCTCATCGAGCTTGGCCGAGATGAAGTCGTCGATCGGTGAGAGACTCCACCCCTCGCGGCTCGTCGCGGGTGGATCGGTCTTGACCGGTCGCTGGAAGGCCCACCAACTGCGTGCCTCCTCCAGCTCCGAAGCGCTGAAACCATGGGTCGAGGAGTCGAGAGATCCCTCCTGTTCCGAAGTGCCCGACTCCGGCACGGGTGCACCGAGTTCGATCCAACGTTCGATGATGGCGACCTCGTCCTCCCCGAGCGGCTCATCGGGAGGCATGGCGAAATCCTCATCCACCCGGCGAATGGCTTCGACCATGAGGCTCTCCCCCAGATCCCCCGGTACCAAGACCGCCCCCGAAGCCCCGCCCTTGGCGATGGCCGCGGCACTGTCGAGCTTCAACCCCGCCCGGACGCGGCGCGCACCTTCGGAGTGGCACTCGTAGCAGTGCGCCGCGAGGATCGGCTGCACCTCTTGGGTGTAGAGCTCGAGCCCTGCGGGATTCGATGCCGGCTCGGAGGCATCGGACTGGGTGGACCCCTCCCTCTCCGAGAAGTCCTCCTGGGTAAGGACCCCGTCACCATTGCGATCGAGGCTCCGCAGGAGCCGGCGCCTTCCCTGGGGGATCTCCTCGCGGGTGACGCGCCCATCACCGTCGCGGTCGAACCGCAGGGAAATACGTGCCCAGGTCAACTGGGAGGGATCTTGAGTGGGAAGAGCTGCGGTCAGGGCCGCCAGGAGGGTCGTGAGCATGGTCTTGGAGCGGGCAAGGGCCGGCAGCAGTCGAAACCTACCGGCCCCTCCACGGTTCTGCTCCCGTCGCGAACGGTCATCCCAGAGGAGCACACGGGGCTCACCCGGCCCGATGCTCAGGAAAACTCGAAGCTGGCGTAGGAGAGCTCGCTGGTACCGAACCAGGCCGTGCTCTCACGTTGAAACGCCTGCCAGTGCTGGTAGATGTCGCGGTAGGTGGCATCGGCGGCGGCCTGGGAGGCGTAGAGATCGAGGGCCGCCTCCCGCGCCCCCTCCATGATCTCGACGCTGTAGGGGCGCAGGCGGGTCCCCGAGGCCTTCAAGCGCTGGAGCGCCGCGGGGTTCTTGGCGTCGTAGCGCTGCTGCATGGTCGCCGCGGCCTGGGCGGAGGCAGCGGCAAAGACCTCCTGGTAGGCCTTGGGCAGGCTCGCCCAGGCATCCAGGTTGACCAGGAAGGAGAGCGACGGCCCCGGCTCCCACCAGCCGGGGTAGTAGTAGTTCTCGGCTACGCGGTGAAAGCCCAGCTTCTCGTCATCGTAGGGACCGACCCACTCCGCGGCATCGATGGCACCCCGTTCGAGGGCCTGGTAGATCTCGCCGGCGGCGACGTTCTGGGCGTTGACGCCGAGAGCTTCCATCACCTTGCCCCCCAGCCCGGGGATCCGCATGACCAGCCCCCGCAGATCGGCAAGCTTCTCGACCCTGCGCCGGAACCAGCCCCCCATCTGGGCGCCGGTGTTGCCGCAGGGGAAACTGATGACGTTGAAATCGGCGTAGAGGGCGCGCACCTTCTCGAGACCCCCGGCTTCGAAGAGCCAGGCATTCTGCTGCCTGGGAGTGAAGCCGAAGGGCAGGCAGGTATCGAAGGCCAAGGCGGCGGCCTTGCCTAGATAGTAGTAGCCGGCGGTCTGACCCACCTCGACTGCGGCACGCTGCACGCCGCTCATCACTTCGAGGCTCGGAAGCAACTCGCCCGCTTGATAGGGGGTGATTTCGAAGGCGCCATCCGTCATGGCGGCGACGCGCCCCGCAAGGACATCGCAGGCCCCATAGATCGTGTCCAGGGAAGCGGGGAAGCTCGAGGCGAGCCGCCAGTTGATCCGCTTGCGGGAGTGAATGGCGGGACCGCCGCTGGGGGCCGCTCCACCGCGTAGGACTCCCGCCCCCGCGGCGCCGACCAGGCCCGCGGCCGCTCCGACCAATCCACCGGTGAGAAAGAGACGCCGATCGCTTGCACTCATGGGTTGATCTCAGGCGCGGTGGCGCGCACGCTCCGTTTCTCGATTCTCGTTTCTCGAGGCCCCCATTCGAAGCGTGCCTGCAAGCCCCGCGCGCACCGCCTTCCGACTAGTCTTCCCACGTCGCATGCATGCCTCCGGGGTATCGTAGCGTGCCGGCCGAACGGTGGAATCCAAGGCCGCCGACAAAGCAGCGCTTCGAGGTCCCCCCACGGAAACCCCAGCCCTACCCCCGGCGCACTCCGCGAGTCGGTCACCGGCTCACTCCTGCGGCACGACCTGCGCCACGACTCCGCCCTGCCGATCGATCAAGTCCCACATGCCGAGGTTCGGATAGCCGGCGAGTGCGACACCGTCCAGGAAGTCGGTGGCGAAGTTTCCGAAGTTCTCGATCACGACCTCGCCACTCTCATCGATGAACTGTGGGGTCTGCTCCTCGGTAATGACGAAGGCCATGCCCTCGACGTGCGTTCTGGCAAAGAGGTAGGCGGGCTCGACGACGATCTTGCCTTCGCGGTCGAGATATCCCCAGCGGCCTTCACGCAGGAACGGCGCCAGGGCGGAAGCGAAGTCGCCGGCCCGTTCGAGGGTCGCCGGGATGACCACCTTGCCGGACCGATCGATGAAGCCGGTGGCACCCTGAACTTGAATCCGGGCTCGTCCCTCGTGGAAACTGGCGACGTCCTGGAACTGGAAGGGGAGCGCCATGGCACCCTCTTGGTCGACGAAGCCGAGCAGCCCGGTCTCGGGGTCCGAGACCAAGCAGAGGCCCTCCGAGAAGGCGGCGGTGTTCGCGAAGCGCGGTTCGATGCGCAGGGTTCCAGTGCGGTCCACGAACCCGTAGCGTCCATCTCGGCATACCGCCGCAAGACCCTCTGAGAACGGCCGGGCATCCGAGAAGCGACCAGGGAAAGCCAATTCGAGGCTCTCGGGGTCGCGGTACTCGAAGCCCTCGCCGAACACCTCCCAAGGGATGGGGTCGCTCTCCCTTAGGTTCGCGGGTAGCTCGTCCGAGGTTCCTATGGAGTGCAACTCGGTTCTCTCCGGATCGGAACCCGGAGTCACGTCCAAGTAGCTCGGAACGTCTACACGGAGTCGTCCGGCGTAATCGGGAAGATCCCGCTCAAGGATTTGCTGCAGGCGCGCCTCGTTGCGAAGCCAGAAAGTGTTCGACTCGCGCAGAGCACCATCGAGGTCACCATCCCGCCGGTACGCCTGCTCTGCCTCGTAATCGGCCCTGACCAGAGTGAACCTCTCCTGGATCTCCTCTAACTGGAACGAGCCGACGGGAAGATCGATGGAGTACACCCAGATGCGGTCGTCCGATCCGGGTCGGATCAAGACCTCATCGCCACCGTTCACCCGCGATCGTTCGAGCGCCTGCTGCCGCAACGGGAAGACGTCGACCAACTTGCCGACGGTCAGGGGTTGGGGATCGTCATCGTCGAACTTCCGGTATTCGGCCAGTACCGCGCCCTCGCGTCCGCGAGCCGCCTCCCGTTCCCAGTCCGCCGCCGGCACATTCAGCGGGTCCCAGACGATGTCACCGCTCTCCGACACCCACCCGACGGAACTCAGGATTCGAACGGCCGCGAAGCCACGATCGAAGTCTCCCGCCTTGGCGAAACACGGAAAGATCACCCAGTCGCCCTGCGCATCGACATACCCCCAAGCGCCGGTCTTCGCATTCTGGGCCGCGGCCAGACCGCCGCAGAAGCAGCCGGCGGCACGGATCGATTCCGGCATTCGCAGGCTACCGTCAGGATCCAGCCACCCCCAGCGACCGTCGCGGCGGACCGCCACGGCTCCGGGCCCGGTCGGGAAGGCCACGTCGTCGAACCAACCCTCGTGCAGAGGCCGACCCCCCTCATCCAGCAGGCGCAAGCGCTGAGCCGACCGATCGGGTCGATGCAGGTAGCCGCCTGGGAAGCGCGTCAAGATGCCCTCCTGCTCGAAGAGGGTCCGGCCTTCCCGATCGATGGCGATGGAAACGACCTCGGTGTCGACGCCGACTCCGATGCGGGTCGAGCTGGTGGCGGCGAGACCGCCGATGAAAGCGGATGGCAAGCTGGCGCTGAAACGTTGAGGAAGGATGACGCGGCCTTCCGTATCGAGATAACCCGCAAGGCCCCCACTCCGGAACGCCGCCAGCCCTTCCGAGAAGTCGCCTACCTCGTCCCAATAGCCCTCTTCGCCGCCGAGGCGATGGCCCTCGCGATCGACAAGCGACCACCTCCGATGCCCTTCCCCGGGTTCCCGCACGGCCGCGAAGCCGCCGTGGAAGTCACGCGCTTCCCAGAAGGGTCCCTCGATCACGATCTTTCCGTCCGGACCGATGAAGCTCCAGTTCGATCCCCTGCGCACGGCGGCCAGCCCCTCGTGAAAGCGGCGCGCTGCACGGAACCGAAAGGGAATCGCGACCTCGCCATCCGCGCTCACATATCCCGAGCGACCGCCCAGGGAGACCGGCAGGAGCTCGGAGGATACCCGAGTGGGCAGGCAGACCGTCGAAGCGACGGATGCCAGGACGAGGCAGAGAGAGATCATCGCACTGCATGCTAGCAGTGGATGAGAAGGGCCGCCAATCTCGCTGACGGGAGGGCATGCAGGCGTGGGCAGGGGCGACTTCCCAGTGAGCGCGGCGCAGAAGCAGCAAGCCCGATACAGAATGCACCGCGGCCTCCCGAGCGCTTCACCTCGGAACACACCATGGTCGAAAGCCACCAGGGGGCTTGTGGCTGGGCATGGGTTCCTATATTCGTGCACCCACAAGTGACGTCCGGCATCAACCGTACCTTTGGGGTCTGCAGCGCCCCCCTTCGCCTGCGCAGCCTGCACCTCCTGCTCGGGCTGGAGATGTGCGCCACGGACCTGGTCGAGGTGTACAGGGAGGGCCGTTGGTGTTTCTACTCCCCGACCGAGGCCCGGGCGCATTTCGCCGCCGGATCCTCGGCTGCCGGGAAAGCTGCTTTGCAGAGGTGCCCGAGCTCGCGCGAGAGCCGCACGAATCGGGCAGTCGCGAGCGATAGGCAGTCGCTGCCCCACCGAGGTGAATGAGTGACGAGTGACTCCATCTGTCCCCGCGGAAGGCTCTCCTTCCTCGATCGTTTCTTGACCCTGTGGATCTTCCTCGCCATGGCACTGGGAATCTTCCTGGGCTGGTCGATCCAAGGTGTCGAGGCGTTCATCCAGCGCTTCCAAGTCGGGACGACGAACATCCCCATCGCCGCCGGGTTGATCCTGATGATGTACCCGCCTCTGGCCAAGGTGCGCTACGAGGAGCTGGGGGATGTCTTCCGCGACTGGCGTGTACTCGGGCTCTCGCTCATCCAGAACTGGATCGTGGGACCGATCCTGATGTTCTTCTTGGCGATCACCTTCCTGCGCGGCTATCCCGACTACATGGTGGGCCTGATCCTGATCGGGCTGGCTCGCTGCATCGCCATGGTGATCGTCTGGAACGAATTGGCTCGTGGCGATAGCGAGTATGCCGCCGGGCTGGTCGCCTTCAACAGCGTCTTCCAGGTGCTCTTCTACAGCCTCTACGCCTGGATCTTCATCACGTTGCTGCCGCCCCTATTCGGCTTGAGTGGCAGCCTGGTCGAAGTGAGCATGGGGCGCATCGCCCAGAGCGTCTCGATCTATCTCGGCATCCCGTTCCTCTCTGGAATGCTCACGCGCTTCCTGCTGCTGAAGAGGCGGGGCCGGGAGTGGTACGAGGGCGTCTTCATCCCCAGGATCAGCCCCCTCACCCTGGCAGCCCTGCTTTTCACGATCGTGGTCATGTTCAGTCTCAAAGGAGACCTGATCGTCGAGATTCCCCTCGACGTGCTGCGCATCGCGATTCCGCTCCTCTTCTACTTCGTCGTCATGTTCCTGGTCTCCTTCTGGATGGGTCGCCGGGTCGGAGCGGACTACTCGAAGACAGCCACACTCTCTTTCACAGCAGCGAGCAACAACTTCGAACTGGCCATCGCTGTGGCCGTAGCGGTCTTCGGGATCGATTCCGGGGAGGCCTTCGCCGCCGTCATCGGCCCCCTGGTCGAAGTTCCGGCTCTGATCGGCCTGGTCAACGTCGCCCTCTACTTCAGGCGGCGCTTCTTCGCCGGGACGTGATGAACCCAGGTCTACCTGCCAGGTGCGGCGCGGACGGTGCACCCCGGTAGGCCGAATCGGATTCGGTGGGGAGCGCCGCGAGACGGGGTCCTGCGAACATCGTTCGGCCAGGATGGGTCGCTTGTCACCTGGTCCACTCGCCGTTCCGCCGGATCGAATACCCTGGCCGACCAGGAGGCACGAACATGCAGCACTTCGATCCGATCGAGTCCCTCGCGAACATGCGCCACGAGTTCGGTGAACACGGCGGCGTCAACATGTCCATCGAGACGAGCACGACCTTCACCGTCATGGATGCCGAAACCATGCCGGAGATCTTTCAGGGACATTTCGGGCCGGAACAGGGGGGTTGCTACCTCTACGGGCGGCATTTCAACCCTACCGTCTATGTGCTCGGACGGCAGATTGCCGCCCTGGAAGGAGCCGAGAGTGGATACTGCACCGCGAGCGGTATGAGCGCCATCGCCGGGACCGTGATGCAGCTCTGCTCGAGCGGCGATCACATCGTCTCAAGCAGCACGGTCTACGGCGGGACCTTTGCCCTCTTCAAGGAGTACCTGCCCGAAAAGTGCGGCCTCTCGGTCTCCTTCGTCGATGCCGGCGATCTGTCCGCCGTGGAGGCAGCTTTCACCGAGCGCACCAAGCTGCTCTATGTGGAGGCGATGTCCAATCCCACCCTGCGGGTGGCGGACATTCCCCGCCTGGCGAAGATCGCCCATGCCCACGGCGCCCAGCTCGTCGTCGACA
Organism: Planctomycetota bacterium; assembly: GCA_027083445.1. Classification (GTDB taxonomy): domain Bacteria; phylum Planctomycetota; class UBA1135; order UBA1135; genus JALWOP01. The sequence continues at coordinate 57,230 of JALWOP010000156.1, forward strand.
ACACCTTCTGCCCGCTGATCCTGTCTCCGTTGCAACTCGGCGCCGACATCGTCATCCACAGCCTGACCAAGTTCATCAACGGTGCCTCGGATGCCATCGCCGGTGCCGTCTGCGGATCGACCGACTTCATTTCGAGCCTGATGGACCTGCACCAAGGATCCTTCATGCTCCTGGGACCCACGATGGATCCACGCGTGGCCTATAGCATCAGCATGCGCCTGGCCCATCTGGGGCTACGTGTGAGCGAACACAGCCGCCGCGCCCTCACATTCGCTTCACGGCTGGAAGAGCTGGGCCTACCGGTGATCTACCCCGGACTGCCGACCCACCCCGACCACACCCTCTTGGATGGCATGCGCAACCAGGGCTACGGCTGGGGTGGCATCTTCTGCGTCGACCTCGAGACGTCCGCGGAGGCGAGTACCTTCATGGAGCTGCTGCAGAACAAGGACCGTTTCGGGCTCATGGCCGTCAGCCTGGGCTTCTTCGAGACCCTGCTCTCCTGCTCCGCCCTCTCCACCTCCAGCGAGATGACTCCAGAGGAGCAGGCCCGAGCCGGAATCCGGCCGGGCCTGGTCCGTGTCTCGATCGGCTATACCGGCAGCCTCGAGCAGCGCTGGAGCCAGATGGAGGACGCCCTGCGCAAGATGGGCCGCCTTCCGGCGGGGAGCTGAAGGCTCCTACCATTCGAGAAGCTCTTCGTCGCCGAGCAGCTCGGCGTGTTTCACGGTGACGATCAAGTCGCGGAAGTCCTCACGTCGTTCGAGACGCTGACGCCGTTCTTCGATCTCCACGCGTAGCTGCGCGAGTTCCTCTCCGGCCGCCGCGATCTCCGTTTCGATCAGCAAATCGAGGCGCTGCCGCAGTTCGACATCTTCCTCCTGAGTCAGCTCGAGCTCTCCGTCATCGAGGTGCTCCAAGAGAAAGGCCGTCAGCTCGACGCGTCCCTCTTCCAGGGCATAGGCCGGCCCCGCAGATTCGATCGCCCGCTCCAGGATTTCGGGATCTTCTTCGGCCCACGCGACAAGCTCCTCGAACTCCATTTCCTCGGGATCCAAATCGTCCAGGCCTTCATCCGCACGCTCCCAAGCGACGGCGTAGAGCCCGCCGGCCATAGCCAACCAGCGCTCCGATTCCTCCCAGATTGCGAGCTGCTCTTCGGCCGCTTCCGGTCCCTCCTCCAGGATCCGGTCGATCCACTCAGCACGGGCCTCCTCTCGGTTCTCCCCCTCGCAGAGATAGTCGTGGCGCTCCTCTAGCTCCACCAGCTCCTCCTCGACCTCTTCGAGCTCCTTCCAGCGGATCTCCTGCCGCAGGTCGAACCAGCGCTCGAGTGAGTCCGCCAACTCCTGGTCCACCCGATCACGCTCGGAGAGCGCCTCCTCTTGGAGCTGCTCTTCTCCCTCTTCCCGCGCCTGGTCTGCCCGATCCTGGGCTTCAAGGACCGCGTCGACGCGGTCATCCACTTCGATCTGCAAGGCCTCCTGCTTCAACAGGAGCGCACGCAACTCCGGCGGGGCCTCCCGCAGACGATCGAGGTAATCGGCGTGCTCCTCGAGGAACTCCTCGGCCTCCTCGGGATCCCTTTCCAGCGCCTCCTCGATACGCTCCGCGACCTCTGGAGCACGAATGCGCAGGTCGTTCAGGGCTTCCTCCAAGCGAGGGTCGAGATCGGTGGAAGCAAGGGTCAAGGCCAGAAATAGAAGTGCAGAGATCATTGCGACTTGTCCTCGAAGAGACGGGGAATGGGAAAGGCGAGATAGCTTTGGGGGAGGGAGCCTCCCGGGTAGGCGCTCCTTCGGTTAGTGCGACGGCGAGCCCTGCGGAAGCTCCCGCGCATCGGGGGCGAAGCGGCCAGACGAGCGCGCAGGGCCCGTGCCGATTGGAGGAGGGGAGCGCCGCGCGGGAAGCTCGCCGCTGCTGCACTGTTGAATGATCGGGGGGAGGTTTGGCGCGTGGCGGACCCACCCAAGCCTGCGATCCAGAGACAGGCACTAAGGATTCCGGCTGCTGCCAGGATGTGCAGGCTGCGTTTCTGTAGGGGCCGGGCTCCCAAGCAGGGTCCAGCCAGAGCCCGTCCAGTCAGAGCCAGTTCAGTCAGAGCCAGCATCTCGGCCAGCCGGCGGGCACCCTCATCCTGGCCCAGGTCCGCCAAGAGCTCCTGCGAACGATCGCAAGAGAGCTCCCCACTCGAGGCCAAGAGCACCTCTCGCTCACTCGGGCTCATCGATCGGTCGACGTTCATAGCTGGGCCTCCAATTCATCGCGTAGGCGCTTCATCGCCAGGTGCATGCGTCCCAGGGCGGTTCCCAGGGGAACACCCTGATACTCGGCGATCTCCCGGAAGGTGAGCCCCGCTTCCATGCGCAGGCGCACCACCTCCCGCTGGGCCTCGGGCAGCTCCGCAACCCGCTGCCTCAGAAGTCGGGCCAGGTCCCGTACCTCCGCTTGGTGCGCGGGCCCCGCCCCGGGAGCCTGGGGCTCGAGAGCACCCAGCGGTTCACCCTCGATCGGAAGCCGTCGGCGCCAGGCGTCGATGCGCAGCCGCCTGAGTACGGTGCGGACAAAGCCGCTGACCGCCCGCTCGCCCCCCTCCGCCTCGACCCTCTCCCAGACCCGCAGCAGGGTTTCCTGGATCAGATCGGGACGATCGCGGCGGTCGAGCTGCACCTCTCGAGCGCAACGTTCGACCTCGCGCTGAATCAGGGACCAGGAGTTCGGCATGGGCTGCTCGGCCCCCTACACGGAGGGGGCACGGAGCTATTGATCCCCAGCCGGGAAAAGTTACGCCTGCCCCTCAGCGATTGCCTTCGAGGGGGTCCCAATCATCACTGCGGAAGGAGGGGGCCGGCAATCCATCGCCGTTGAAAAGGTTGCCCTGGTCGGTCGCTCCCCAGCAGTAGCGCACGGCCACGGGGCTGGGGACCTCGTCCGAGCGCACCAACACCGTCTCGCCTTCGATACGGGCTTGGGCGGGGTGGAAAACGTGGTCCTCCCCAGCCACGGTGAAGTGTGCCGGTCTCCCCTCGGCGTGCAGACCCTGGGCGTGATCGAAGTGGCAGCGAACGGTGTCTCCCACTACGAGCAGGGCACGATAGGTGGGCCCCCAATACTCGAGGTCGACCCCATAGTCCCGTGCCAGCGCGATCCTGGCCAGACGGTCTCCGACATCCTGCTTGTTGCGGGGATGGATGTCGGAGGGGTTCCCGATGTCCAGAGTCACCGCCATGCCCGTGTTCGGAAGGTCCAGAGCTGCGGACTGCGCTTCGCGTATCGCCGCCAGCTCACCCCGGTCCCCCCCGTAGCCGAAGGGTGCCAGCCGGACGAAGTAGAAGGGGAAGTCGCCCTGTCCCCAGTGGCGGCGCCAGTCGGTAATCATCGCCGGAAAGAGCCGCGCATACTGCTGCGCACGACCACGGTTGGATTCTCCCTGGTACCAGAGAACACCGCGCAGGGTATAGGGGATGAGGGGAGCGATCATGCCGTTGAAAAGCGCCGTGGGATAGTTGGCATGGAACCAGTCCTGGGTGGGAAAGGCTTCGAAATCCCCGATGGGGCTACCCGGTTTGGCCCGCCATCGGCCGCCTAGATCGATCCCGCCCTCTTCCTCCTTGGGGTGGAGACGCAGCTCGGTGCCACCTCCAATCGCCCCGACGCCGCCCGTATCGACGACGCAGACGACGAGCAGGTTCTCCTCGCCGGCCCGAACACGCTCCGCGGGTATCGCGTAACGGCGCGGCGTTCGGTACTGGCCGAAGATCGTCGTGCCGGCAACTCGCTCCCCGTTCAGAAAGACCTGGTCCATATCGTCGATCGGACCGAGCTCGAGCATCAGCTCCTTGCCTGCCCAATCCGTGGGGATGGTGATACGCCGGCGGAACCAGTAGCTGCCGTCGAAGCCGCCCTGGCCGAAATCCTGAAACGTCCCGGGGAGGGTCACGCGCGGCCACTCCTGGTCATCGAACTCCGCCTGCATCCAGCCTTCCCGGTTGCCGAGGTCGGCTTCGAACCAGCGCTTCCACCAGCGAGTCTGGCGTTCGAGCAGTGACGGTCCGCCCTCCTCCGAGTGGGCATCGATCGCAGCGAGCGCCGGCTGAAACTCCTGGACGGGGGCCAGTCCCTCGCGGCTGGTCCAGGATTCCGCCACCGTGCCGCCCCAGTTGGATCCGATCAGTCCGACGGGAACGCCGAGGTGCTGCTCTATGGAGCGCCCGAAGAAGTAACCCACGGCGCTGAACGAGGAAGCGGTTTCGGGCGTCACCGCCGCCCAGTTCCCCGAAAGCTCCGACTTGGGCTGCATGGCGATGGAGCGCCCCACATCGAAGATGCGCAAGCGTGGATCGTTCGCCGCGGCGAGTTCCTGCTCCCCGTTACGAACGGCGCGCAGGGGAAACTCCATGTTCGATTGTCCACTACAGATCCAGACCTCACCGATGAGCACATCCTCGAAGGCCAGGGCGTTGTTCCCCTCGACCCGGAGGGTGTAAGGGCCACCCGCCTCCGGGGTGGGCAAGCGCAAGCTCCAACGGCCGTCGCTGCCCGTAACCGTCTCACGCCCCTCCTCGGACCAGGAACCCTGGACATGCACATGTTCTCCAGGTTCGCCCCTGCCCCAGATCGCCACCTTCGTCTGGCGTTGCAGCACCATGTGATCCCCGAAGATGGGGGCACAGGTCACGTCGGCCGCGGCGGGAAGAGAGAACACGAGGAAGAGAAGGAGTCGCAGCATCTGCCCAGGATAGCCCTTCCTCGCCGCAGCGGCGGGCTCACTTCAAGCGGCACAGGTCCGCGAGCCAAGCCCGGGCACCGGCGCTCCAGTCGTGCCAGAGTTGAGCCAGTTCCCTGTCCCCCGCGGCCTCGGCGATGCTCGTGCGCAGGTGCTCCTCACCACTCAGCGCCCGAGCGTAGTAGGCGTAGTCCTCGGGCCTGGGGTCGGCGATGGCCAACGCCGTCCCGATCGTCGCTACCGCGCTGCGGCGCATCTCCTCGGGATCGATGCGCTCCAAGCGGTCCAGGCTGGTGTGATACCAGGAGGGTGTGAAGTGCCAGAAGAGGACGGCGGGCACGCCACGTTCCAGGAAAACGTCGTGATCCGAGCCCCCTTCCCAGGGGTTCTCGGAGATTCGCCAGCCACCGAGGTAGCCCGCCAAGCAGGCCATGGCACCGCGGGCAATGGTAACGATGCCACTGGGATGTAGCCGCTCCTCCTCGACATCCCCCGCGCCCCAAATCGTGTGCGCGTCGGGGGCCAGGGTGCGAATCGCACCCGGATCGGGCGGACGCTCCAGGAGCAACGGTGAACCACCGTACGCCGCAGCGTCTCCCGCCGCCGATAGGGTCAGGGCCGCCACCGGTTTGCGGGCGGTGTTGGAGAGCCAGCACTCGGCTTCCTTGATCTGTGGCCCCCACAGGAAGACGACCGAGCGCGCCGGGCGCGGGAGATCTCCCGCCTCGATCGCCGCGGCCAAGTCGAGGGCCCCCTCGAGGCTGGCCGCATAGCCGCTGGCGTTGTCCGAAGCTCCGGCGTACTCGATGTGGCTGGAAATGACGACCGCCTCCTCGGGTCGACTCGCGCCGACGATCGTCGCCGCGACCATGAGCAGCGGCCGCTCCTCGTGGTCGACCTCGGCCTGCACATGGAGCTTGGCGCCGCCCTTCTCGATCGCCTCCCCGATGCGGTCGTGACTGCGGTGCGAGATCTGCAGCACCGGTAGCGTCTCGCCTCTGGGGTAGACCCGGAAACGCAGGGCATCCTGCAGCAGTTCGCCGCTCTCTGGGTCGGTGTTGTAGCTCGCCAGGGATGAGGAGAGGACGGCTACCGCGCCTCGCCCCTTGGCCCGGCGCAGGATGTCGCTGCGGGCCGGCGCGTCGGTGACGAAGATGCTTCCCTCGACGATCTCGGAGAGGTTCAGGGCCACCGGCCCCGAAAGGTCACAAGCCGGGGCACCGAGGGGGAGCATCAAGCGCTCGACATCGGCCTGATCCTCGAAGGAGTGCAGCACCGTCTTGGGGCCGCCAGGCTCCTCCAGGGTGACCCGCGCGCTTTTCGGCGTCCAGCAGTCGAAGGCCTCCTCGACGACATACTCTTCGAGCTCCAGGCCCGCCCGCGCACCAAAGCCGGCCGCGGCAAGCTGCGCCAAGAGGTGCGTGCGCACCGCCTCGTAGCCATCGCTACCTTCAGCGCGGTAGAAACGATCCGCGTGGGCCAGGAACCGGGCGGCTCGCTTGACGTCGAAGGCGTCGTAGAGCTCGGCCACCGTGCGGGCAGGCCCCCCTCCATAATCCACCAGAGACGGGCCGCGCTCCCCTTCCGGTGCGGCGGCCGCACGGGTAACTCGTTGCTCCTGCGCATCGGCGCAGAGCGAGACGAGGAGCAGGACGCAAGAGCAGGTGCAGGAATGGCGAAGTTTCATGCAGGCGAGGCGATCGAGACAGGTGAGAGACCCCAGTCTCGCATGGGGACGCAGGACTGGCTAGGTCCTAGCGGGGCCGTGCAGCTTGGAACGGGGCGGTAGCTCCACCTCCACGAGCCTTTCTGGCGCTAGGCTGGGGCCTCGTATGGGCCGCTTCTTCCGCTTTCTGTTGGGTCAGCTTGGGGACTTTCTCCTCGGGATCGCTCTCACGCTGCTGCTGTTCCTCTTCGTCGAGGGAGGACTGCGAATCGCCGGCTACGGCGATTCCGCGGCGATTCCTCCCCCTCGGCACCTGACCGCGGGCTTCGATCCCTCTACGCACATCTTCGAGCCCGACCCCGAGCATCCCGGCGGTTGGCGCAGCACCTACTCCCACGACCGATCCGGGGAGATCGTCGTCCCCCCTCGCACCTCGACCCGGCGCGTGTTGCTCTTCGGAGGCTCGAACACCGCCGGTTTTCCCGAGCGCGTTCTCGAGCAGGCCCTGACCGCCCAAGGCCCACAGGAGTATGAAGTCGTGAACCTGGGACGGGCGGGTTACGGAAGCGGGCGGGTCGCGATCCTGTTCCGTGAAGCGCTCGAGCTGCTCGATCCCGATCTGGTGATCGTCTATTCGGGCCACAACGAGTTCGTCGAGAAGAGTTTTGCGATGGACCTGGAACAGGCCTGGAGCAACCCGCTGATCGCCAAGCTGGCCGAATGGCTCGAACGCAGCTTGACCGGCCGACTATTGCGCCAGTGGGTCCAGGAGCGCGAACCGTCCGTAGCCGAATACACCCGCCTCCAGGACTGGGAGGCGGAGTACAAGAAGTTCGCCGACCTGCCCTGGGAGGGAACCGAGAAGGTCTGGGATGCCTACGAAGAGAACCTGGACTACATGGCGGACTTGGCGGAGCAGCGGGGTGTTCCCATGCTCCTGTGCACGCCGGTCTGGAATCGCCTCTCCCCACCTCGGGTCGCGGTGGCTCCCAAGGAACTCGACGATCAGGAGATCGAGCTGGCCGAGCGCCAGCACCGACGGGCCAAGAAACTCTACCCCGAGCCCTTCCGTGCCCTGCTCCCCCAGCACGACAAGGACCGTGTGCACATCTTCGATTGGGGCGGGCCACGGCGCAGGTTGCTCGAGGGGCGAGTTCAAGACCCCCTACCCGGACTCCTACCCAGCAGCGGTTGGCTCAGCGGACGTGACCCGGAGTTTCCCATGAACCAGGAGTGGGAGCCCAAGGTACGCGCCTGGTACGAGAATCTCGCCTGGCTCCGCAGCCCGCGCAGCCCCGCCGAAGAGGAGAGTCTCACTCGCGCCGTACGCCTGCTCGGAGAAGCTCTCCAGCATCGACCGGACGACGCGCACCTGCATTACGAACTCGCCCTGGCACGTTACGCCCTGGGTGAACGGAAACTCGCGTCGGAGTTCGCCGAAGCTGCCTCACTCGATCACGCGCCCCGCAAGGCAGTCCCCCTCAGCAACGAACGTGTGCGCAGGGTCGCAGCGCGTCACGGCGGCGTGCAACTGTTCGACTCCGACAGGCGCTTCGCCGAAGCCTGTCCCGAGGGTCTGGTCGGTTGGGAGTGGATGGTCGACCACTGCCACATCTCTCACGGCGCGGCTCGCGCACTGCTCGAGGACATGGCCGACGAGGTGCTGGCCCTCTTGAAGGAGAAACAATGAGGCGCGTCTTCCGCTTCCTTCGCCGTCACCCCCTGGTGTGGATCGTCCCGGTCCTGGTCTACGGGGTGCTGCTCATCTATCTGCTGACGAAGCTGGCCCACGCGCCCCAAGACGCGTTCATCTACCGCATCTGACGACGCGGCGCCTGGGGCGCGCTGCGCATTAGCGGTGGCGCCGCAGCTCCTCGGCCATGGCCTTGATGTCGGTCAGGTCCACCTGCATTTCATTCCAGCCGTACCAAAGCGCGTAATCCGGGTTGGCGTGGAAAGTGCCCTGGAAGGCGCGCTGGCGGTGCTTGAGGTGCATCGTGAAGAGGCGCGTCTCGATGGGAGTCGGGGCGTCGTGGAAGGTGAGCAGATCGGGGAAGGGGTAGGCGTAGTTCTCCGGCTTCGCCAGGGTGCCGTCCTCATAGAGGCCGGCCACGACCCTAATCGCCTCGGCCATGACCCTGTCGATCTCGCGGATCATGCGGTCGCCCTTGGCCAGCTCCTCCTCGGCGAAGGCACGGGAGTGACATTGATCGCAGACCGCCAGCATCTTCTCGCGCTCCGCATCGAAGGCCTTGGCATCGAGGCGCGCAACGTCGGCAGCCTTGACGACATCGAGACGCGGCGTCGGTTCCCCCGCGGGACTGAGAATGCCCATCCCCTGCAGAATGGTGACCCGGTCGTTCCACCAATCCTTGTCCTCTCCCGGATAGGGCGCCAGTCCGTTGGTGCGCAGACCGAGGAAACCCCAAGCGGTACGCACTTCGTGGTTGCCCTCCGGCATGTGGCAAGTCTGGCAGGTCGGAGCGGAGGAGGATTCCGGCAACGCACCCAGCCTCTTGAGCTGATAGCGCACTCCATGCTTGGAGTTCTTCCACATCTCCCACTGGGGGTGATCGAAACCCATGTGGCAAGTCGCACAGGCCTCGGGCTCGCGGGCCTCCTTGACCGAGAAGGTGTGACGGGTGTGACAGGCATCGCAGGAGGCAAAACCGTGGCCGGAACCTTCGGCCTTGAGGCGGGCGACCTCCTCGTCCTCCTTCATACCGATCTTGTGGCAACCACCGCAGCCCTTCATGCCGTCGATCAGCTCCATCGGCTTCCAGTGGGTCGTGGGCATGGCCTTCATCGCCGCCCAGGCCTTGGAGTGCTTGCCGGCCAGGAACTGCTGGAACTGTTCCTTGTGACAGTTGTTGCAGGTCCAGGCCGTGACGGTCTTGACCTGGTCCACATCATCCGCGCTCTTGTGGCGCGTCCCGTGGCACAGGAAGCAACCGACGTCCTTTTGGGCGTGCATGCTCGTCTCCCAGTCCGCCACGATGCCCGGATCGAGTTCGCGGTGACAGGAAATGCAGTCATCATCTCCCCCCGGGAAGGGGGCTCCCCAGGTGACGGAGGCCAGGGCGACGGCAAACAGGAGTTTCTTCATGGCACGCTTCCTATGGCAAGGCGTGAATGGGACTGCCAACACCTTCGCCCATAGGGGACAGACGTCGCCATCGCCCGATTGACACCCCCTCCCCGCCTTTGGGCGTAGTCCGGTGGTGCTGCACGCCGGGCGACTCAGAAACGCGTCAGCGCATAGGGGGCAGGATCCACGGGAGGCGCCTCGCCCGTAACCAGGGCCGCCACGATCTCCGCCGTCGCTGGAGCCATGCTGACCCCCATCATCCCGTGCCCGACCGCCAATACGAGCCCGGAAGAGACGCGATCGATGATCGGGAGCTCGTCGGGGGTCATCGGACGCCAGCCACACCACTCGCAGGGATCCTCTCCACTGCTCGTGCGCAGGTAGCGTAGAGCTCCCCGCCGCAGGGCTTGGATGCGCCGCTCGTTCAGATCCGGATCGTAGCCCGAAAATTCCATCGTTCCGCCCAAGCGCAGACCACTCGCCCAGGGGGTGACGGCCATGTTGGCCTCGGCGAGCAGGAGCGGGATGTGGGGCCCGTCGGCCGGGGCCTTGGTGGTGATCGAGTACCCCTTGCCCGGCTGGATCGGGAGCTCGAGCCTCGCCTTGCGCGCCAGGATGGGAGCCCAGGCACCGGTGGCCAGGACGACGCTCTCGGCCTCCCGGCTGCCTTGCGGGGTTTCGATCCGTCCCGGCCCCAAGGCGGTCACGGCTGCGCCCTCCTCGATGCATCCCCCAAGTGCGCGCACCTCCCGGGCCAGGGCCTCCAGCAGACGGTCGGGCCGCAGCTCGGCGTCCCGGGGAAAGAAAAGTCCCCCCGCCAGGCCCGAGCGCAACGCGGGTTCGAACTCGGCCAGAGCCGGAGCCTCCAGGGGACGACTCTCGATTCCATGTTCGCGGAGCAGCTCGGCGACTGTATGCGACCGATCGCGGGCTTTCTCGGTCGCGAAAACCTCGAGCAGTCCACCCTCACGCCATTCGCAATCCAGGCCCGCGCCGACCCACTCACCGTAGAGGCGCCGGCTGCGTTCGAGGAGCGCCCCGCGTCCGATCATGGCCCGGCGCATACCGCTGTGCGAGCAGCGCGCGAGGAAACGCAGTCCCCAGGAGAGGAAGGCGAGGTCGAACCGCGGCTTGACGTGCAGGGGGGCGTCGGCCGCGAGCAACCCGGCCAGCATCCGCCGGGGCGTTCCGGGTCGGGTTAACGGCAGGGCATGACTCGGTGTGATGAGCCCGCAGTTGCCCCAGGAAGCACCGGCCCCGATCGTCCGCGCTTCGAGGAGGGTCACTTCCCGCCCGGCTCGGAGGAGGGCCCGGGCACAGGCCAGCCCGATGACTCCACCACCCACCACGACCACATCCAAACGTCGGCTCACCGCCGCACAGGATAAGCGCGACCGTAGGATGTTGCGCCCATGGAAGACAACGGCAAGCACACGAGCCCCTCGGCCCGCGCCGCGGCCCTGGCCGCCTTAGGCATCGTCTATGGCGACATTGGGACAAGTCCCCTCTACGCCTTCCGCGAATGCTTCGTGGGCGAGGGCAATGTGGCGGTGAACGCATCCTCGATCCTGGGGGTGCTCTCCCTGATCGTGTGGGCCTTGATCGTCGTCGTCTCGATCAAGTACCTGGCCTACATCCTGCGCGCCGACAACCATGGGGAGGGGGGCATCCTGGCCCTGCTCACCCTGGTGCTCGCCCCTCTCAAGCGTAAGAGCCGCCTGCGTCCGATCCTGATTACCATCGGCCTCTTCGGAGCTTGCCTGCTCTATGGGGACGGGATGATCACCCCCGCGATCTCGGTCTTGAGCGCGGTCGAAGGTCTGGTGGTCGCTACCCCCACGCTCGAGTTCTACGTGCTGCCGATCGCGGTGGTGATCCTGATCATCCTCTTCGCCTTGCAGCACCGGGGCACGGCCACGATCGGGGGCCTGTTCGGTCCGGTGATGCTGCTTTGGTTCAGCACCCTGGCGCTCCTGGCCCTACCGCACATCATCGGAACACCGCGCGTCCTTGCCGCCCTGCTCCCCACCCACGCCATCTCTTTCCTGTTCAGCCACGGCAGCCAATCCCTGATGGTCCTCGGCGGGGTTTTTCTGGTCGTGACCGGCGGAGAGGCGCTCTATGCGGACCTGGGCCACTTCGGCCGCCGCCCGATCCAGGTCACCTGGTTCTTCTTCGTGCTGCCCGCCTTGATCGTTCACTACTTCGGCCAGGGTGCCCTCCTGATCAACCACCCCGAAGCGATCGAGAACCCCTTCTACCTCCTGGCACCGTCCTGGGCTCTCGTCCCGCTGATCCTGCTGTCGACCCTGGCCACGGTCATCGCCTCCCAGGCAGTCATCACGGGTGCCTTCTCCCTGACGCACCAAGCGATCCAGCTCGGCTATCTCCCCAGGCTGGAGATCCAGCACACCTCGCCGACCCATATCGGGCAGATCTACGTCCCCCTGGTGAACTGGATCCTTTTGCTCTCGACCGTCGGCCTCGTGCTCGGCTTCCGCTCCTCGGGGAACCTGGCCAATGCCTATGGGGTCGCGGTGGTCACGACGATGCTGATCACCACGATCCTGGGACTCGTGGTCTCGAGGTTGGTGTGGAAGTGGGCGCTGCCGGCCGCGCTCGGGATCTCGATCGCTTTCCTCGTCGTCGATGCGGGATTCCTCTCGGCCAACATCCTCAAGATTCCCAGTGGTGGCTGGCTGCCGCTGGTCGTCGCTGCGGTGATGTTCTTCCTGATGGCAACCTGGCGCAGGGGACATGAGAACGTGCGTCGCCGCCTGGCCGGCCACCGCCTGGAGTTCCACGACTTTCTGGAGGATCTCAGGGAGCATCCCCTACCGCGCGTCCCCGGGCTGGCGGTCTATCTCGACGGGAACCCCGAGGGTGTCCCCCACACCCTGCTCCACAACATCAAGCACAACCACGTCCTGCACGAGCAGATCGTGATGCTCACGATCGAAGTGCATGAGATTCCCAAGGTTCCAAGCGATGAACGGCTCGAAGTGGTGGCCCTCGAAGAGGGGTTCTTCCGGGCCATCGCACACGTGGGCTTCAAGGAGGAACCCAACATCCCGGCCCTATTGCGCCGTGCACGGGAAGAAGGACTGGACTACGAGGGCACCCAGCAGACCAGCTTCTTCCTCGGCCGCGAGAACCTGGTTCGCGGTAGGCACCACACCATGGCCTGGTGGCGCGAAGCCCTCTTCATGTTCCTCGCCCGCAACCAACGCCCCGCCGATCTCTACTTCGGCCTGCCCTCCGGTCGCGTCGTCGAACTCGGCCAGCAGATCCCGGTCTGACCCAATCCGATCAGCGGTACCCGACCGCCGGGCAGAGTTCGATACGGCTCGGCAGGAAGGTTCCGCTGCCGCGGGCGAGTTGACGGCCCTGCGCGTCGCGTAGGGTCGCTTCCGCCCAGAAGAGACGGCGCGAGCGGCTGACGACACGCCCCTCGGCGATCATGCGGCCCTCGTCGATGGGGCGCATCAGGTCGATCGTGAAGTTGGCCGTCAGGACGAAGACATCGCGGACCATCGAACTCACCGCAAAGAAGGCGGCATCATCCAGACACTTGAAGTAGTGCGACCCGTGGACGGCGTGCGCGGCGTGGAAGAGCTCCGATCTCACGTCGATCTCGATGTGGGCCGTCCCCTCCTCGATGTGAATCTTGGGCCGGTAATACTCGTTGGTCGGCGAAGAGAGGTAGAGGCGCTCCAGCTTGGTGTAGTGCTCGGCTGCCGCGGCTTGCGTCATGGCCGATACCCGGGGTGTTGGGCGTGGAACTCCTCCGCAGCCGCCTTGGATCCAAGATCCGCCCGAGAGAGCAGAAGGCCGCCTCGGAAGTATCCGAAGGGGACGATGTGTGCCCCCTCGTCGATCAAGCGTCCGCGAATGCTCTCGTGATGTTTCGGCAGCTCACTCCAGTGGATGTTCGGCCAGGTGTGATGTTCGACGTGGTAGCCGATGTTGAAGAACGCCAAGTTGAACAGCCGCGAAGTGAAGGTCGTCGAATGCTCCAGCTCGTGCTGCTCATCTGGAGCGCGTCGACCCGCGTGTTGGGCCACCATACCGGGGCCGATGACCATCGCGTTGGCCAGCCAGGCTGGTAGGACCCACAAGCCCAGAGCCATGCGCCAGTCATAGAGCAGGGGCAGACTGAAGAGGAAGAGAAACCAAAGCCCCTCACGCCGCAGCCGCTCCCGCAGCCGTGCCGGAGCGCGCCCGAACTCCTCGCGCATGCCCACCGCATAACGCCAGGGATAGTGCAGCAGGCTGTAGCGGAAGAGATTCTCGAAGCGTCCGTCCGCGCGACGGCGCGGGAGGGTCCAGTCATCCTCGCCCAGGAGCCGCCCGTGATGGACGACGACATGGCTGTATTGCCACCAGTAGGCCGGCCATCCGGCAGCCACTCCCCAGGTGCGCGCGAACCAGCGATTCATCCACGAACGGGTGAAGACCGGGCGGTGGGCGTGATCGTGGAAGTTGACCCCCAGGTCGACCCCCGAACACCAGCCCAGAAGAAGGGCAGCTCCGAGGATGAACGCCGCTCGATCCCAGACGCCATCGAGGCCGCTCACGGCGGGATGCTCCCAGAGCCAGAAGGCTGCCCCGTAGGCGCCGAGAACCAGCAGGTGGAAGAGGATCGAGTGGATCTCGGAGGGATGAGCGAGGAGGGGACGCCTTTTGGTTCGGTCTTGCTTCACAGGAACCTCCCAGCCAGCTTCCAAGCGCCGATAGCCCCCAGGAAGAGCCCGAAGGGGCCGATCCAAGGGGTCAGAGCGAAGAGGAGGAGCGCACCCAGGGGGAGCATGCTGCGCCCGCAGAGCTCCGCGGCAGGGGGCAGGGGAGTCCCG
>JALWOP010000157.1 GCA_027083445.1 Planctomycetota bacterium
GGCTTGACCAGATAGTCGTCCGCCCCCAGCTCGAGCCCCAGCACCCGGTCCAGCTCCGCCCCGCGGGCGGTCAGGACGATCAGGGGCAGGTAGCCGTCGCGGGTACGGATCCGGCGACACAGGTCCAGGCCGTCCATCCCCGGCAAACCGAGATCGAGCAGGACCAGATCGAAGTGCTCGCCCGCTTCGATGCGCTGCCAGGCATCGAGTCCGTCCCCGCGCACCTCGACCGCGAAGCCGGCCTCTTCGAGTTGCATGCGGGAGAGATCCGCCAGGTCGCGATCATCTTCGACGACGAGGATACGGGCCATACCGGCGAGGATACGCCGAATCACCCAGGGCGTGACCGGCTCTCCCGCGCCCTCCCCACCAGGGGGGCTCCCCCCGGATCAGAGCGCCTCATAGGGGGTGATCTCCTCGAAGCTGACCCGCACGCGCATCGACCCCAGCCGGCAGGTCACCTCACGCTTGGCGCGGTCGATGCGCTGCACGATCATGCGCTGCCGGTAGCGGGGCAGAAAGACCAGACTGCCCTTGCTGAGGGAATCGAGGAAGCTCTGGCGGTTCTCGCTCAGGGTCGCTCCGGTCAGATCCGCCTCGAGCCGGTCCAGAACCTCCTGCAGGGGGCCCGCCGCCCCCTTGGGCACCTGGCTCAAGAGCGCGCGGGCGCGCTCGACCCCCCGTAGCGCTTCGCGCACCCGCTCCTCGATCCCCTTCTGCGCCTCGGCTTCGAGCTGGCGGCTGCGGCGTTCGATGGCGTCCCTCTCGCTCTCCAGCTCCCGCGCTCCCTGGGCGGCACGGGCCACCCGCTCCTCCGCGTCGCTGCGTAGCCGCTCCGCTTCGAGGCGCGCCCGGCGCAGATCCTCGATCACCTCGCTCACTTCATCGGCGCTACGCTCGAGACGAGCCGTGGCCCGGTCGGTGACCCGCTTTGGAAGCCCCATGCGGCGGGCGATCACCAGCGCGCCCGATTCGCCCGGGGTTCCGATCGTCAGGCGGTAGGTCGGAGCCAGGGTCTCGACGTCGAATTCGGTGCAGGCATTCTCCACTCCGCTCCTGCGGAAGGCGAACTCCTTGAGCTTGCCCATGTGGGTCGAGCAGAGGGTCGGAACCCGGCGGCGCAGGAGATCTTCGAGCACCGCCTCGCCCAGGGCGGCCCCCTCCTCGGGATCGGTCCCGCCCCCCAGCTCATCGAGCAGCACGAGGCTCTCTTCGTCCGCCCTCTCCAAGGCGGCGCGAATCCGCACCAGGTGGCTGGCGAAGGTCGAGAGGTTCTGCCGGATCTCCTGCTCGTCGCCGATGTCGGCGCAGATCCGCGAGTAGAGGGGGACGGTGGTCCCCTCCTCGGCCGGCACGGGCAGCCCCATGCGCGTCAAGAGGGCGCAGAGGCCGGCGGTCTTGAGGGCCACGGTCTTGCCGCCCGTGTTGGGGCCGGTGACGATCAGCAGACTGAAGTCGCCCCCCAGGCGCAGGTCGATGGGCACCACCGCATCCAGGTGGCCCTCGCGTACCTGCTCGATGAGCAGGGGGTGGCGGGCTCCCCGCAGGAGCAGGCCCGGGGCCGCCGTCGGGTCACCGGGCTCCAATGCGACCCTCGCACCGACATCGGCGGCGTAGCGTGACGCGATCGTCGCCAGCTCGATCTCCGCCACCGCCTGGGCCGCGGCGCGAATACGGTGCTCCTCGGCACGCACCGCGGCGGAGAGTTCGAGCAGGACGCGCTCGAGTTCCCGGGCTGCGTCGACCTGGGTCTCAGCCAAACGATTGCCGAGTTCGATGATTTCGGCCGGTTCGACGAAGACGCTCTCTCCGCTCGAGGAGCGGTCGTGGATGATGCCGCGCACGTGGCCCGCGCTGCGCGCACGGATGGCGAGCACCGCCCGTCCCCCCCGGCGGTGGACCGCCCCGTCGGAGAGCACGCTGCGCACATCCCCGCGGGCCAGGATGCGTCGCAAGCGTTCCTCGATCTCATCCCCCAGCTCCCGTAGGCGGGCGTTCAGTCGGGCGAGTGCCTCGCTGGCGTCGGAGCGCACCCGCCCGCGGGGGTCGAGTACGCGATCGATGCGCGCCACGAGATCGCGGGAGTCGCCGATCCCCCTGCCGGCCGCCGCCAGGGCGGGCAGATCCTCCTCGCGCTCGGCGAGCCACTCGGCGATGCGCATGCTCGCTTCGAGGAAACTCCGCAGGGCGGCGAGGCGCTCCTCGTCGAAGCGGCGCGTGCGTGCCGTCGCCGGTGGAAGGGGATCGGTCACCCCAGCCAGGGAGAGGGCCTCCCCCATGCGCTCGAGTTCTTGCATCTCCCTCACCCGCGCCAGGGCGGCGCGTGCCTCCGTCCTGCTGAGGGGAACGCGCTCGCGCAGGGCGCGCACGCCGAGGGACGAAGAGGCGTAGCGCTCCAGGGCGGTGAGAACCGCCCCGATCTCGAGCACCTCCCCCGCGAACTCCTCGCGGGCGGCGGCGCGAGCGTCATCGTGCTTGCCGTCGGCCATGGCCGGCAAGGTTACCCCGAGCGCTACGGCGGGGTTCAGTCCCCCCCAGCCCCGCCCCGTCCGGCGGGGGGGTGCAGGGAGAAGAGAATCACCTCGAGCGGCTCCTCTCCCAGGCGCTCGATCCCCAGGCGACCGACCTCCCGGGGTATCCAGCCCGCGTCGACGACCGGCTTCTGCCAGCGCTCCTCGAACTGGGGTCGCGGCCGCCCCTTGAGGTCGGGGGGCGAGGTCATGAAGACCACGTCCGCCCACTCGAGCAGCCGGCCGACTCGCCCGCGCCTGGCGCGCTCGCCTGCCTCGGGCGCGGGGGCGCCCGCAGTGGGCAAGATGTCCATCGGCCGGTGGGCATCGGCGAGGAAGCGCTCGACGCTGCCCCCGCGTTCGAGGAGCGCCAGGTGCAGGGCCGCGGGAGAGAACTCCGGCGACATGCCGATCCAGGCGACGCGTCCCGAGACTCCCGCCTCCTCGAAGACCCAATCCGCGAGCCGCTCGTGGTTGGAACGCGCAAGGCCCGCGGTGGGCACCCGGCCCCAGAGGCCGAGATCGTGATCGATGACCCTCACCTGCTGCTCACGCAGCTCCCCCGGCGCGGCGAGAAAGCCCAGGGCCCCGGCCCAGAGGTGGCGCGGCAGCCCAAGGGCGACGAGCGCCGTGAGCGAGAGGGCGCTCACCCGCACCCGCGGGGTGAACGCGGTGGCGCCGATGGCGGCGAGGGCCCAGATCGGCAGGAGCCCCGGCAGGAGGAAACGCTCCAGGTGGAAGGGGTGCAGCATGGGCGGCACGACCAGGGCGAACAGGAGCAGCCAAAGGCAGCGCACGCAGGGAGGCAAGCGCCCCCCGCGGTCGACGCTGCGGGCGAAGAGCGCCGCCCCCAGGGCCAGGAGGACGAGCAGGAGCCACGCGGGGTGGGCGAAGGCCTGCAGACCCCAGTCGAGCAGGCGTCTGGCGGCGCCGGTGGCGGCCAGCTCCTGGTTCCCCGAGAGATAGGCGCGCAGGGCCTCCCAGTGGCTCTCCCCCTTGGTGATGCCTCCCGGCGGCCGAACGAACCACGAGAGGAAGGCGAAAAGGGGCGGAAGGGCGAGCCATGTGCTGCGCTGGAGCTGGGCGCGCAGGCGCCCCACGCGCCACTCCCCCACCGTCTCGAGCAGCCAATCGAGAGCCAGGGCGCCGACGAGCAAGAGCCCGTAGTTGAACTTGGTGAAGAAGGCGGCGCTGACAGCCGCTCCGGCCAGGAGCTCGCGCAGGCGGGAGCAGCCGGGCGCCGGACCCTGGCGGGCCATCCAGGCCACCAGAGTCCAGGTGGCGACGGCGAGGAAGGGCACCTCGAGGAAGAGGGTCGGCGCGAAGCGTGCCAGAAGGGGTGAGAGCTCCGCGAGGAGCAGCATCAGGAGCGGAAGCTCAGCGGTGAGGGAGAGGCGTCGAGCGAGCCCCCGCCCGAGTACGAAGAGCCCGACCAGGGTTCCGCCGAATCCCAGGACGAAGGCGATTCGCCGGGCGACCGTTTCGCCCAACCCGAAGGCGGCTTGGCCGAGAGCCTGGACCAGGGGAACCAGGGGCGGGTAGCGGTCGCACTGCCCGATGACCTCCAGGCGTTCGTTCCAGCTCCCGCTCAAGATGAGGCGCGCGGCGGGGAGCTCGACGTGGGTGCTCTCGTCATAGCCCCAGCTATCGATGGGCCGGGTGGCGAAGACGAACAGATGAACCCCCAAGAGGAGCAGGACCACCCCGAGCAGGAGGGGAGTCAGGGAGCGCTCTGGAGCGCGAAGGGGGCGATCCTCCAGCATGGGCGGGATTCTAGCGGGCCCCGCCCCGGGAGGCCTGGTCCCCATGGTGAGGGGTGCCTAGACTCGCCGCCGGAGAACACGATGAGCAACCAGCACGATCAAGGACGTTTCGAGACGCGAGCCATCCACGCCGGTCAGGGCCACGATCCGGTCACCGGTGCGGTGATGACGCCGGTCTACATGACCAGCACCTACGCCCAGCGGGCACCCGCCGAGCCGATCGGGGGCTACGAGTACTCGCGCACCTCCAACCCCACCCGCACGGCACTGGAGAACAACCTCGCCTCCCTCGAGGGGGGAACCTTCGGGCTCTGCTTCGCCTCGGGTCTGGCGGCGACCAGCGCTCTTTTGAATCGGCTCGTGCCGGGGGATCACGTCGTCGCGGGAGACGACCTCTACGGCGGCACCTACCGCATCTTCACCAAGGTCTTCGAGCGCTACGGCATCGAGTTCAGCTTCGTGGGCACCTCCGATCCCGAGGCCGTACGTGGGGCGATGACGGAACGTACGCGCTATCTCTACATCGAGAGTCCGTCGAACCCGCTGCTGCGCTTGACCGACATCGCCGCGATGTCCGCCATCGCCCACGCCGGGGGAGCCCTGCTCGTGGTGGACAACACCTTTGCCACCCCCTACCTGCAACGTCCCTTGGAGCTGGGCGCGGACCTCGTCCTGCATTCGCTGACCAAGTACCTGGGGGGACACTCGGACGTGGTCGGCGGCGCCTTGATCGGACGGGATCCGTCCCTGCGCGAGGAGCTGGCCTTCTTTCAGAACTCCTGCGGTGGCACGGGGGGCCCCCTCGACGCCTTCCTCGTCCTGCGTGGGACCAAGACCCTGGCGGTGCGCATGGAGCGCCACTGCGCGAACGCCCTCGCCCTGGCGGAGTACCTCGAAGGGCGGCCCGAGGTCGAGCGGGTGCACTACCCGGGCCTCGCCTCCCACCCCCAGCACGAGCTGGCTCGACGGCAGATGCACGGCTTCGGCGGCATGGTCTCCTTCGAGCTCGCCGGCGGCGTCGAGGCGGGCAATGCCTTTGCCAGCGCCACGCGAATCTTCACCCTGGCCGAATCCTTGGGAGGAGTCGAGTCCCTGGTGGAGACCCCTCCGAGCATGACCCACGCCAGCATCCCCCCCGAGGTGCGCCGGGCCGCCGGTCTGGCCGACGGTCTCGTGCGTCTCTCGGTCGGCATCGAGCACGTCGACGACCTGCGGGCGGATCTGGAGCAGGCTCTCGTGGCGGCGCGCGAGGCGGTCCCCTCGGCCTGAAGACCCCCCCGATCAGAAGGGTGAATTGGGGGTCGAGGGCGGGGGCGGCGGCTGGGGCGGCTTGACCGGGGAGGGCGTTCCCTGGGGCCGTGTCCCCTGGGGCCGTGTCCCCTGGGGCCGTGCCCCCTGGGGCCGTGCCTCTTGGGGCCGTGCCTCTTGGGACTGTGTCCCCTGGGGCCGCTGAACCGGGGGAGTCGCCGAAGGCGCCGCACCCTCCTCCCGACCGCTCCCCTCGCGCGGGACCGGAGCGGGCTCGTCGCAGACCCGCTCACGCATCGTGCGGCCGACCTTGAACTTCACGACCCGCTTGGCGGGGACGTAGACCTTCTCGAGCGTGCGGGGGTTTTGGGCCTGGCGGGCGGCCCGCTCACGCACCTCGAAGACGCCGAACTCCCGGAACTCGAGGCGGTTCCCCTGGCTGAGCTCATCGATGATCTCATCGAGGAAGCGCTGCAGGACATCCTTGACGACCACCTTGGTCTGACCGGTCACCTCGGATATCCGGTTGACGAGCTCCTTCTTGGTAACCGTCCGGTTCTCGGGTTGGGACATGATCGATCTCCACCTCGCAGGGCCGAGCATCCACAGTCCTACGCCGTTGTCAAGCAAACACTTGCGTCGACGGGAGCTCCGGGGGAGGTCGGGGGAGGCCGCGCCGCCTCTCCGGCACCGATCGTCGCAACCCCTAGAGTAGCAAGGGGTTGCGCCACCGAACCC
>JALWOP010000158.1 GCA_027083445.1 Planctomycetota bacterium
GGAGGGGGAGGGTGGTGGATCACACTCCTCGACTCGGCTCGCTCCCAAGTGCCCTCCGCAGGTGCCCGAATGCCTCCGCGGCTGCCTCGACCCCCCGGTGGGAGTCCCGCGACAGCTCCACTGCGGCCATCCCTCCAAAGCCCACCTCAGCCAGGGTCACCAGCGTCTCGCGCAGGTCGAGATCGCCCTCCCCGAACATCCGATGCAGGTGGACACCACCAGCGATGTCGTCCAGATGCACGTGTACCAGGCGTGGCGCAAAGCGCCGGATCACATCGCCCACAGGCAGGTCTCCCGTCACGAGCAGGTGCCCCACATCAAGGGTCAGGCCAAGCTCGTCCGCCTCAGCGCCCATGTGCTCCACCAGTCGTAGATACTCGTCCGGGCGCTCGATGAACATCCCCGGTTCCGGCTCGAAAGCGACCTGTACACCGACGTCACGAGCATGCTGAAGAACGACCGCCAAGCCCTCGCCCAATCGGTCGAGCAGCGCCGTCGTCTCGCCCCTACCGGCCGAACACTCGGCATCGCCGGCGTCCCCCGACCACAGGGAGAGAACTGAAGCCTCCAGGGCCGCGCCCAGGTCGAGGCAGCGCCGGTAGAAGTCCACACGCCGCTCGCGTTCCTCCCGCTCCGGATCCAGGAGGCTGGGACGATGCTTCCGGCGAGCGTCCAGGAGGAATCTGGAGCCGGTCTCGATCGCTAGTGCAACCCCCAGTTCATTCGCCCAACCCCGAAAATCCTCCACCTCGGAGGCATCCAGCCGATAGGGATCGAACTGCCCCACATCCGGGGTCAACGCCAGCCCTTCATAGCCCAACTCGGCGACCAGGCGCAGAGCGTCAATGGGACGGTGGTGAGCGAGTCCGTTGGTGTTGTACCCCAGACGGTACATCGCGCCTCAGGCGGACTCCTTCTCGGGTGCGTCCGGCCCATCGAGCTCGGACTCGTCCTCCTGAGAGTCACCCGATTCGGCCTGAATGGACTCGGGGGTCTCGGAGGCCTCGAGTGGGCCCGGGGCCTGCGTCCCGGTGGACTCCTTCGGCCTCCGGTCGGCCTCCTCATCTCCCCCCGGCGGTTCGAGCCGCGGCTCGAGATGCGCTGCCGCCTCCGTGGGTTCCGGCTCGGGTTCGACCTGTGGTTCGTTGGACAGAGCCTCCCTCGACAGGGGATCGATCGGGGTCAAGCCTCCGATGGTCTCGGCTGTCGGTCCGCGCGATTCGCGCACCCTGCGCTCGTGCTCCGCTTCTTGGATCAACTCCTCGACTCTTGGCAGCTTGTGCGGAACCTCTTGCTCGATGTCTCGGCGCACCTTGCGCAGCTCCTCTTCGAGCCCCGCCTCGCGCCACATGCGTGTCACCTCACGGCGCAACTTCATGAGCTGCGCAGCCCCGCGCATGGCTACCTGGGGGAGATCCTTGCCGAAGACCATGATCGCCACGGCGAAGATGACAACGATCTCGAGGATGTCGAGGTTCCCGAACAAGGCCAACATGTCGGCCCGATTCTACCGCGGATCGAATCAGCTGCGCGGTCCCCGCTAGTGACCCCGTTCGAGAATCCCCAGGGGCCGTCGCTTCCACAGGAACAGGGGCGCGAAGTTGATCCGCACCGTGGTCCCACCCTCCCCCGCCCGGTGCAAGATTTGCAATTCGAAGAGAAAGTCCGCCCCGTAGCGCCGAATGATGAACTCCGAGCGCAGGGCCCCGCTCCCCAGGAGGTTGATGTCCTGACCGAGTTGCAACTCCCACTTGGGGTCGATCGTCCAGCGCGAATCGAAGGACGCCGTCTCGAAGAGGCTCGCTCCATCCACATCGAGGCCGCGCCGGTGGGAGAGTTCGAAGAGCCATGTCTCACTGGGGGCCAGCGCCAGGGTGCTGCGCGCATAGACCGTGTCTCCGTTGCCGGGATCGACCCGCAGGTCCGTCAGGATGCCGAAGGGGCGGCCCCAGGCCTCCGAGCGGTAGGCACCCAGGGCTTCGATGCGCTCCTTGTTGGGTAACTCCCCGCGGTCGGTGATCTGGAACGCCCGCAGGGACAGGTCAAAACTGTTGGCTCGCTCGGGGTGTGTCCAAAGAGCTCGCAGACCCGCGCCGACCAGCTCTCCACGCGGACTGTCCTCGAGTTCATCGAAGCGTACGACCGCCGTGCCTTTCTCTTCCAGTGCCAGGTCGCCGCTGGCAAAGAGCGTCGGGGAGAGGGTGCTCAGGTATCCCGCAGCCGTGCGGCGCACGAGCGTCGTCGCCAGATCCACTCCGCCGAGGAGCGCCGCCCGATAGGGTGCCGCCCCCGGATCCTCCCCACGGTCCCAGGCGGTGAACTGCGCGTCGAGCCATGGAGTCGCCGTGATCGCCGCCAGGCCCGTGCGCACTGGTATCGAGACTCGCTGCGATGTCGTCGCCCGCAGCACCTCGCGCTCGCCAAGGCCGTCCGGCGCCCCTTGACTGTCGAGGAAGGGATCTTCGAACTCGGGGTCGCCCGGCCGCCGTCGCAAGTAGGCTGCATCGACAGATCCCCGCCACAGAACGGGCAACTTGCCAAGGTGCGCAACGGTACGTTCGCCACCGAACAGGCCGACCGAGGGCAGTTCCTCAACCTCCCTGCGGTAGTCGTCGATGCGGCCTTTGACCTTCACACTGACCAGGTTCGCGCCGTTCCCATAGCGCCAGTGCACGTCATTGTCCCTCTGCTCGTAGTAGAGGTAGTCGTTCTCGTAGAACTCAGCCTGGACTCCCGGGTCACTCTGGGTCGAGAACTGCGTCTCCACCCAAGAGGTTCGCGAGAAGGGGTAACGTCCCTGCCCGTACAGCCAGGTCCGGAGGCTGGAGCGGTCACCCTCATCCACGCGCACCAGGCCTCGATCCTGGCCCCGATCATCGATGCCCTTGGCGTAGAGGTTCAGCCAGTAGTCCTCGGGAGCTCCCGTGGCTTCACGGTCGCGCAATTCCAACCCCGTTCCAAAGAGCAGACCCCGGCTGGAGAGCAGGGAGACGTCCGTTGACCAGTCTCCACGCACACTGGTCTTGTTGAACCCAAACAAGCGCGCGAGCTGCTTGCCCCACTCACCGATGGGGTAGCGCACACCACCACCGACCTCGGTTCCATGGCGGGCGTTGTCCCCAATGGTCAGGTTCTCGATCGTTCGGACCTCTCCGCTCTCGGTTCCAAAACCAACGAAGGACCCCTTATCGTCGAGCACCAAGTTGCCCAGCGGAGGCAGCGGTAGGCTGAGCCCACTCTTGAAGCGAATCCGGTTGGGACGCGCCGAAAACGACCACATCCCGTCGCTGCGCGGCATGAGGACCAGCTCTCCAGTACGGATCACATAGCCGGGGACCTCGTGCGTGCTGGTTGTCATCGTCGCCTCGGCAGCACGCAGCGAACCGTCCGCGCGGGTGATGATCTCCTTGGCACGCACGCGCACCCGGTCCTGACGCTGTGTACCCGCCAGGTCCATGCGAGCGACAAGCGTCGCATCCCGCAGCCAGCCTCGCTGTCCTTCCAGGTCGAGCCAGGCCTCCGAAGCTCGAGCAACCGTGCGCCCCTGCTCGGTGACCTCCAAGCTCCCCTCCAAATGCGCCTGCCGGATCAGGGCTCCCGCTTCACCCGCGAGAAGTGCTGCGAAGGCCGTCTGGACGAGGCCGGGCCTTGCCGCCCGAGATCCTCGCCGAGGCTGCGTTCGAACGGGAACCTCCGGGGCGGGTGGCGCTCCCTCCATCGCGCCCCGGCCCCTTGCCCTCCAGGCCGCTTCATCCAGCCAGAAAGCAGCGAAATCCGCGCGTGCCCGATCCGTCCCCCGGGCATAACGCGGAGCGACGAGCACCATCAGGGTCTCCGTGCCGACGGTGACGGGACGAAGAGCCGCGTAGGAAAGGTCCCAGCCCGCGGCCGAGTGAAGTTCACCTCGATCGCTCTCTACAAGAAAGCGATCCAGGTCTAGCGCCAACCTCGTGGAACGCAGGCGCAATCCAGCCGAATCGATCACGGCCGGATCCTCCTCACTTCCCCAGAGCTCGAGCCGAGAGCGTGTCAGCTCGCAGTGACGGCCGCGTGAGAGGGCGATGCCCCCATAAACCCCACGAAACCCGCCCCAGGCCTCGAAGGCCTCCGCTGTGCCCGCCTTCGCGAAGTCACCCCGCGCAATGACCTGCTCTGCCTCGAAGACGACCGGTAGCCCCTCTCGATCGGTTCCCCGAATGAGGACTCCACCCCGGAATTCGGCTCGCTCTCTGCGCAACTCGGCGTGCTCGGCCTCGATGGTGGCCATCGGGACTGCGGAGTCCTGCCAGGCCACGCCGGGTAACACCCCGCCCCTCTGATCCGCATGCACTCCCTCGGCACGCAACACCTCGCCGTCATAGGTCAGAATGCGGGCACGGAGCTGTCCCGTCGGGGTCTCCAGGTGGACCCGCTCGCCCGCCTTGGGAGTCAGTCGCGCCATCCCCGAGAACCAGGCCAGTCGTTCACCGCCGGCCTTGGCCGCCATCGGCTCACTCGCCAGAAGCGTGACCTCCCCGGACGCAACGCCCCAAATCACCTCCATTCCGCGGGACCTGCCCGACGCCCCCCCCTGCGTTCCGCCACCGATCACACGCTCGCAACTGAAGCTCGTCCGTCCACGGGCCGAAACCCATTCGATCTCGCGCACAGCCATGGCCGAGAAGGTGAACAGGTCCGGCTGACTGGGGATGCTCGCAGGACTCCTCTCCAGGTCGAGATGGGAGGCGTCGAGCACCATCCGGCGCCGGAAACCCTCGGCCGTCATGTGCACCTCGCCGTCAGCCCGCACTCCGGCCTCGGTCACATCCAAACTCAAGGCCGAGAAGAACGCCTGCTGAGCACCTTCCCCGGTCCCGTCGGTGGGCCGAACCAACATGCGAAAACGTGCGGGGCTGCCCGGAATTCCCTCTAGGAGTGCGCTTTCAGGCCCCCTCAGCTCAACGGTGGAAGCATCCGCCTCTCCGCTCACACTGACCCAGCTCACCCCACCGGAGAGAAAGGCCGTCGACGCCTTGGGGTCGTAGTCGCGCACCATTCCGGCGGTCGCCCGCATGGCTTGATCTCCGAGCACATGCAGCTCGACCCCCTCCGCCACCGGTAAGGTCCAGGCATCTCCTCGCACCTCGACCTGGACTCGCTCGCTTGCGTCGAACGTCACCAGTTCGTCCCGGTCGCTGCGAGTCGTTAGGCGCGTAGCCCCCTCGCAAGACAGGTCCAGCGCCCGCCCCTCGGCCAGGATGAGCGCGTCCAAGGAGTCGCTCTCGAGGCGCGACTCCCCATCCACAACCTCCACGCCCCTGCGAGCCCGGAGGGTCGCAGCCGATCCCCCTTCCGCCGCCCAGCCCTCGAGGCTCCCCTCAGCGCGAATGACCAGATCCTCCCCCTCGAGGGTCGCCTGGCCCGGACCGACGAGTTCGAAGTGCCCGTTGGACGGCCCCTCCAACTCGACCTCCAGCGGTCCCTTCCCCTCCACGACCACGAAGCGCTCTCCCCCCTCGCGCCTCCTCACACGCAGGCGGGCCGAGAGATCGTGATCCAAGACCGCCCGCTCGATCCGCCCCTGCGCATCGGCAAACAGATCGGCCCGGTCGCCGCGGTAGCTCTCCAGCCCACGTACAGCTACGACCTTCCCCCGCGCTTTCCCATGCTCCAAGCGCCAGCCCCCTGCCTCCACGGTCCCCACCAGAGTCAGGCGGCGTGCCTTGATCCGGCTCTGGCGCTCGCCAGTGCCGAGACGTAATTCCCCTCCTTGAGTCGCACGCACCTCGAGACGCCGAGAGGACTCTTCCCCATCTTCCTCGGAGGCTACGCGTTCGACCTCCAGGGGTCCGCCGCTTGGAGCCAGAAAGACCAGCGGCTCACCGTTCTCCCGCTCGAAGTCCAGGCGCCCGCCCCTTTCGAGGGCGAGGAAACCGCTCTGGCCCTCATAGCGCAAACCCTTGCCCTTCGCCAAGAGCCCCTGGCCCTCGACCTGCACCTCCTCGCTCGGTCCACTTGCGAGGCGGTCGTCCGACAGGTACGCGTCCAGGTGTGGCGCGCGAAAAACGAGAGGAGCGAGGGGGTGTCCCGTGTGCCGCGTAACCGTCACCTCCTCCAAAACGATCCGGCCCCGCTCGGCGATCTCGACCCGTGCGAAGGGCTTACCCTCCTTGCTCTCGACGTCAAGCCGCAAGCCGGCTCGCTTCGCCTCGATCGTCTCTAGGAGGGCGCCCTTGGTGTCGTAGATCTCCGTCACCAGATCGTGAATCACGTACCTGCGCCCCAGTTCATCGACCGGCTCGAAGCGGCCTTCGATCTCGTGTGTGCGTTGATGCACTCCGATGCCGGTGGGAAAAACCTTGAGTCGACTGTGCCCTCGGATGATCGCGACATCCTGTTGGATGACCCTGGAGGAGGGCGCACCGGCTGCGGCCACATGCTCCTCGAGCGGGGTTTCCTCGTGGACCGCCAGCGGGGCGCGCCTCTCCGCCGCACGCGCCATGCGTTTCCGGCTGCGCCCGTCCGCCAGGAAGAGCAGCAGCACCCCAGTTCCAACAGCCAGGGTGAAGAGCAGCGCTCGCCTCATCACCGCCTGCCGTCGACCAGGCGGCTCCACAGACCCCTGGAGGCCAACAGGGCCTCGCAGAGCTCACGCACAGCCCCCCTGCCACCTGGCGCAACCGTCACCCAGTCCGCCCGCAGGCGTATCTCGGGAACCGCATTCGCCGGTGCGACGAAGACCGCCGCCCCCTCGGCCATGGGCAGGTCGACCAGGTCGTCTCCCATGGCCACGGTGGCCTCCGGTTCCACGCCGTATTCCTGCTGGACCTCCGCCAAGGCCGCTCGCTTGTCGCGCACGCCGGCGAGCAGCTTGGCTCCAAGCTCGTCGGCACGCATACGGGTCGCCCCGCAGCCTCGCCCCGTGATCCAGACGAGGTTGACGCCGTAGGTTCGCAACGCGGCCAGCCCTGCTCCGTCCTTGACGTCAAAAAACTGCGCCTGTTGATCCCCGATATAGACGACGCGCCCGTCAGTCAGGACGCCGTCCACATCCAAGGCCACGAGTCGGGCCCGCGCCATCCGTTGGACGACCTCTTCCGGCACCGTCGAGAGGGGATCGTGCGTCATGCCTCCACGTCCAAGAGATCCTGTACGTCGATCAACCCAATGGGCCTACCGTCCTCATCGAGGACGGGTGCCTGATCCTTCTTGTGCTCGCGCAGCAAGCGGTGAGCCTCTTCCACGAGTTGGTTCGGAGCGAGGACCTTGGGGTGGCGACTCATATGGCTGGCGACCGGCTCGTCGAGCACCGTGTAGTCACCTGCGGTGATCAGACGCCGCAGGTCCCCATCGGTGAAGATTCCCTGCAGTCGCCCCTGCTCATCGACGACCAGCGCCGCTCCGGGACGGCCGGGGGTCGTCGAGATCGCGACCTGGGTCTCCGCCACGGTCAGGTTGCCCGTGACCAACGGCAGTTCCCTCCCACCCCGCATGACCTCGGCCACGGTCAGCAGCCGGTGGCCGAGAGCCCCCGCCGGATGAAAGCGCGCAAAATCCTCGCGGTCGAAGCCCCGGTCGCCCAGGACGACCATTGCCAGGGCATCCCCCAGCGCCATCATGGCTGAAGTCGAGGCCGTCGGCGCCAGCTTGAGGGGACAGGCCTCCTCCACCCGGCCGATGTCGAGCACGCAGTCCGCCAAACGACCCAGTCGGGATTCGGGGCGCCCGGTCATACTGATCGCCCCCGCACCGACCTTCTTGGCGGCTGCCAGGGCCTGCAGGACTTCGGCCGTCTCTCCGGAGTTCGAGAGTGCCAGCAAGAGATCCTGGGGCCGGACCCGTCCCAGATCTCCGTGCAAGGCTTCGGCGGGGTGCAGGAAGAACGAGGGGGTACCCGTGCTGGCCAGGGTGGCGGAGATCTTCTGGCCGACCAAGCCGGCCTTGCCGATCCCCGTCACCACGAGCAGCCCCTCACAGCCCAGGACAAGGTCCACCGCCTGGGAGAAACGCTCATCCAGCCGCTGCTCCAGCCGTGCGGTGGTGGCGGCCTCGAGACGAATCACCTCCGCCGCTCGGGCGAGGCGGTCCTGGACTTGGCTTTTCTGGGGGGAGGGCACGGGATCGGCTCGGGGGGGACCGGCCCGGCATTCTAGCGCGGTCGACCCGCAGGCCGAAGAGCTGCCGCGCAGGCGTTGGGGCCCGGCAGAGGGGGTGCTAAGGTGCTCCCGCCTTGAACAGCTCCCTCGAGATCATCCTCGTGATCGGCTTCCTGATCCTCTCCCTGGGGATCCATGAAGCCGCCCACGCTTGGGTCGCGGACAGGTGCGGTGACGACACCGCCCGGTCGTTGGGTCGCCTGACCCTCAACCCGATCGCCCACCTCGACCCCTTCATGTCGGTGATTCTGCCGGGGATGTTGGCCCTGATGCACGCGGGGTTCATCTTCGGTGGAGCCAGGCCGGTGCCGGTCAACTACTACAAACTGCGCAACCCCCTACGCGACATGATGCTCGTCGCGCTCGCGGGACCGACCTCCAACTTCCTACTGGCGGTGCTCTTCAACCTGGTCTGGAAGATCCTCGTCTTCGAGGTCCACATGGATCCCGGGGCCCTCGCACCCAAGGTGATGGAAGGGGCCCTGATCGCGAATCTCGTCCTGGCCCTCTTCAACATGATCCCGATCCCGCCCCTCGACGGCTCGCGGGTCATGGCCTGGCTCCTGCCGTCGGGTCTGCGGGAGAGCTATGCCGGCCTGGAACGATTCGGCCTGATCCTGGTCTTCGCATTTCTCTTCACCGGCGTCTTCAATCAGATTCTAGAAAGCGTGTTCGGACCGCTGCTTGCGGTGACCAACTGGCTCACGGGAGGATCGTGGTGAGCCCTGACTTCACCGTCCATCTCGACCACGTCTTCCAGGGTCCCATGGACCTGCTCCTGCACCTCGTCAAGGAGCAGGAGGTGGAGATCCATGAGGTTCGCATCGCGGAAGTCGTCGACAAATACCTCCAGTATGTTCGGCAGCTCGAGGAGTTGGACATCGAGGTCGCCGGCGAGTTCCTCGTGTTGGCCGCCACCCTGATGGCCATCAAGAGCCGCTCGCTCCTGCCCCGGGAAGAGGTCGATCTGGAGGACGACCTGGACCCCGAAGATGAGCTGATCCAGCGCCTGATCGAGTACCGTCGCTTCAAGGGCGCCGCCGATGACCTGGAGGATCGGTGGCGCAGGCGTCAGAGAGAACACCGCAGGGGGTTCCGGGGCGAGGTCGCCATGAACACCCCCGAGCGGACCCTGGACCTGGGAGAACTCTCGGTCTTTGACCTCTTGGCCACCTTCTCGCGCTTGATGCGCGAGACCCTCGCCCATCGGCCACACCAGGTAAAGGGCGACCCCCGACCCCTGCGCTGGTATGTACGCGAGGTCGGCCGGGCAATCCATGCCCGGCGGGAATTGCGGCTGCGTGACTTGGTGGACGCTTCGGTGGGCCCCATCACCCGGGAAGCCGTCATCGGCGTCTTCTGCGCGCTTCTCGAACTGATGAAGCTCGGGGTCGTCACCGCAAGCCAAGGCGGCGTGCGCGAGGAGATCGAGATCCGCCTGGCATCCGAAGCCGAGGATCTCGACGACCTGATCGGGGCCAGCCGGTTCCTGGACGAAGAGGACGCCGATGATGGCCTAGAAGGCTCGTCGGACCCAGAGGAAGAACCGCCCGCCACAGGTTAGACTGGCACCTCGATCACTCTCCTTTCCAAGCACCCTCGGACAACCACAAGACCTATGAGCAGCGCCGCTGACGTCACCGACAGCACTTGGGACTCGAACGTCACCCAGAGCAGCACCCCCGTCCTCGTCGATTTCTGGGCCCCCTGGTGTGGCCCGTGCCGGGCGATGAGCCCCTATGTGGACAAGCTCGCCGAGGAGATGGGTGATCGACTGCGCGTCGTCAAGCTCAACACCCAGGACAACACCGAAGTCCCCGCCAAGTACGGCATCACCTCGATTCCGACATTCCTCCTGATCAAGGACGGCGAGGTCGCAGAGCAGATCGTGGGCGCGATGAAGTACGACGCCCTCAAGCAAAAGGTCGAAGCGCACCTTTAGGTCTCGTTTCCCCCGGCTCCTACTCCGGTGCGCCTGGTTTTCCTGGGATCCCCGCCCTTTGGCACACCGATCCTCGAAGCCCTCCTAGCGAGTCCGCACGAGACCGCCGCAGTCGTGACACCCCCCTCCCGTCCCCGCGGGCGGGGGCGGCGTGCCTTGCCCTCCGCCATCGCGAATCTCGCCGAGCACCACGCCCTCCCACTCCTCCAGGTGGAGACGACCCGGGATCCGGATTTCGTCTCGGCGCTGCGCGCAACCGACCCCGAGGTTCTCGTGGTCGCCAGTTACGGCGAGATCCTGCGCCAGGAGATTCTGGAACTCGCTCCCCATGGCGCACTGAATGTGCACGCCTCACTCCTGCCCCGCTGGCGAGGCGCGTCCCCCATCCAACGAGCGATCCTCGAGGGGGACGCCGAGACGGGAGTGAGCGTTCAGCGCATGGTCCTGGCCCTCGACAAGGGAGATCTCTTGCTGCAGGAACGCACACCGATTGGTGAGAGCGAAACCGCCGGCGAGTTGCTCGCACGCCTGGCCAAGCTCGGTGGTTCGGCCATCGTGAAGGCTCTCGACACCCTCTCCCGTGGAGAGGCCAGGTTCACTCCCCAGGACGAGACAGCCGCCACCTACGCCCCCAAGCTCAGGAAGGAGGACGGCTGGATCGACTGGGCTCAGCCCGCCGCCCGCATCGAGCGGCAAGTACGCGCCTTCCAGCCCTGGCCCGGAGCGCGCTGCCGCTTGCCCGACGGACGAACCCTGACCCTGCTGCGGACCAGGGTGGATCCCCTGGCAGATCCCGCTCCTCCGGGAACCCTGCTCAGCGGCAAGGGCATGCGCGTTGCCACTTCGGAGGGATCCCTCACGCTCCTCGAAGTCAAACCCGAAGGCAAGGCTGCGATGGATGCGGCGGCTTTCCGCAACGGTGCGCGCCTGGAGACGGGCACGGTACTCACATGAGCTCCCCGCGGCACGCCGCATGGCGCATCCTGCGCTCGGGCCGCACCACGCCCCTGCGCGAAGTGGACCGGGTCGCCACCGCCTTTGAGTTGGACGATCGTGATCGCTCCCTGCTGCGGCACTTGGTGGGCAGCGAAGTACGGCAGCGTGCAACCCTGCGTGCGATCGTCCGACATTTCGCCAAGGGCAAGCCCTCGCCCGATGTCGCCGCACACCTGCGCCTGGGCGTCCTGCAACTCTGTTTCCTCGATCGCATCCCTCCCCACGCTGCCGTGTCGGAGACGGTGCGCGCTTGCGCGGATACGGTCAGCCTGGCCCGTGCTCGTTATGTGAACGGCGTCCTGCGTAGCGTTCAGCGTGCCCTGCGCAAGGGAACGATCGGCGAGCCTCGGCGCGACCTGATCGGTCGGGAGCTCCACTTCACCGAGGATGTTTTTCGCGATCCCAAGGCCCATCCCCTGCTCTGGATCGAAGACGCCTACTCCATGCCGGCGACGCTCATGAAGCGCTGGCGCAAGCGCTACGGCGAAGAGGACGCGCTGGCCCTGGCCCGGCAAGCCTTGGAGCCGCCCCCGCTCTCCCTGGTCTGCCTGGGAACGGAGCGGGAGGCCATCGCCTCGGAGCTCGATTTCCCAACCCGGATGGGAGCCCACCCCGCTCTCCTCCTGGCCGAACAGGACTCGATCCGCTCCCTGCTCGCCAGCCCCGCCTTCCAGGCCGGGCGTGTCGTTATCCAGGGCGAGACCGCCTTGCGTGCGGCCGAACTCCTGGCCCCCGTGGCGGACGAACGCCTACTCGATCTCTGTGCCGCCCCCGGTGGCAAGACGGCCATCCTGGCCCGAACGGGCGCCAAGGTGCTGGCCCTCGACAAGAATCCAACGCGCCTCGCCCCCCTGGCAGAGACCCTCCAGCGCCTAGGTATCGTCGGCGTGAATGGGGTCGCTTCGGACGGAACGAGCGCACTGCGCGCCGATGCCTGCTTCGACGGTGTCCTCGTCGATGCCCCATGCAGCAACACAGGAGTGCTCGCCGCCCGTCCAGGTGCGCGTTGGCGCTTCGGCCCCGCCAGCCTGCGTGACCTGGGTCTCGTCCAGGAACGGCTCCTCGAGGAGGCCGCCCGGCGGGCACCACGCCTGGTCTATTCCGTCTGCTCGATCGAGCCCGAGGAGGGCCCTCGCAGGGTGCGCGCCTTCCTCGACCGTCACTCGGACTGGTCCCTAGAGGAAGAGCTCGCCGCTCTCCCGAGCGTGCAGGGTCCTGTCGACGGGGGCTATGCCGCCCTCCTGCGCCGCGGATAGGATGGGGCCTGACCATGGCCCAACGCAGACGCAACACCTACTCGCGCGGAGAAGATTCCGGCACGGATTCCGGCCGCCGGCCCCGCCCTTCCAGGAACCAGGGCCCGAACCTGGTCCCCCTCCTTGGGGTCGTCGCCATCGTCGCAGTCGCCGGTATCGGGTTTGCGATCTATGCCAACAACAACAAGCGGCCCAGGCACGATGCGCAGGACGCCGGCAAGGCCGCGTCCGAGGTCGATCCCTTTGCCGGGGTCCCCGAAGAGAGCGGTCCCTATCCGATGAGCCCCGGGGGCAAGCGCGCCGGGCTTGTCGACCACTCGCCAGCCGATCTCCTCGACGATCCCATTTGGGTCGCCGCTGCAACCGAGGCCAATGAGTGGTACGTCAAGCACAAACAGGCTCAGGACGCTTTCAAGGCCAAGGACAACAAGACCTACCTAGAACTCGGTCCCAAGGTCCTGCATGCCTTCGAGAAACTGATCGAGGAGACGGCGGAGTGGGAGGTCGAACTCATCGACAAGTACGGTGAGAACGACCGCCGGGTGAGCCAGATCAAGGCCGAGCGCGACAAGTGGTTCGCGATCCTGCGCAAGTACAAGGGCCTTTGACCCCCCGCCTCGCCCTGGTGACCGGTGCCTCGCGAGGGATCGGCGCCGCAATCAGCAAGCTACTCGCCTCCGAGGGGTACCGCCTGGCCCTGCTTGCACGCAACCCCCAAGCTCTGGCGGAGACCGCCGCCGAACTCAGGGGGGAAGGGCATCGGGTCATCCCCTGCGACCTTACCGACCCCGGGGCCATTCGCCAGGCGGTTGGCCGGGTCGCAGAGGAGTTCGGTTCCCTCGACCTGGTCGTCAACAATGCCGGAGTTGGGTGTCGGGCACGTATCGAGGAGCTCGATCCAGAGATCGTCGCGTCCGTCTTCGACACCAACGTGACCGGCCTCCTCCTGCTCTGCAGAGAAGTTCTTCCCCTCCTGCGCCTTGGCCGCGATCCCGTCCTCATCAATGTCGCCTCCGTCGTGGGTCGACGTGGCATCCCCGGTCAAGCGGCCTACAGTGCCAGCAAGGCTGCGGTCTGCTCCATTGGTGAGGCCCTGCGTATCGAGTGGGCTCCTGACGGCATCGCCGTCTGCACCTTGAATCCAGCTCTGACGGCCACAGGGTTCTTCGACGCTCAACCCAACCCGGCAGACCTGCCCCACCCCGACCTCTCCAACGCAGCGCCGGCGGAAGATGTCGCCCGCTGGGTCCTCGACCTGGACCGCAACCCCAGGCCCGAGGTCTCCCTGCGCTGGAAATGGCGAATGCTGGCCATCCTCTCCGTGCTCTGGCCACGCCTGGCCGACCGCCTCCTCGTCAAGAGGCTTGGCGGAAGTTGGCGCATTCCCAAGCGTTAGAGCGCGTCCCTCTTCTTCTTGGAATACGAGATCACCGCGATTGGTCGTCTCTCAAACCGTCGTTGGCGACCAGGTCGAGCCCTCTCGCTGCGGGGGCTCCCCTTTCGAATCAACGCATGATCACGTCGCCACTGCCCCGGATGTGCGTATTCAAGGTGCCCGGTTTTCCCTGATAGGTCACGTCACCACTCCCTTCGATGACGACGTCCAGATGGCCGGTGACCACCAAACCGACATCCCCGGACCCGTCGATGACGACCTTGCAGTCGGTGGCCCTTAGACCGAAGGCGTCCACGTCGCCGGATCCGTCGATCAAGATCTTGTGCGCCTGCGCCTCTCCGCCGTACTCAATGTCACCGGAGCCATCGATCTTCGTCACCAGATCCTCTACCGCCAAAGCCTCGAGCCGCACGTCTCCGCTTCCGTCGATGACCACCTCGAGCTCCTTGCACGTGATCGTACGCATGCACGTGACGCTCCCAGAACCGTCGATCCGCAGGGATTGGAGATGGTCGAGGCTGGTGTACACGGTGAGTGGCCCGCTTGGCTTCAGGCACAGGTGGTTTGAGGTATCGATTACCAGCGTCCCGTCCTCGACATGTGTGACCACGTGCTCCAGCAGGTTGTCGTCGGTCTCGACCCGCAAATCACCGGCCTCCAGTGAAGCGGGATCCACCGCGACCACATCGGCGGAGCCGTCGATCCGCAGCGAGTGGAACGCACCGACCCTGCGGCTTTCGCTGATCACGGTGCCACTACCGCGCAGGCAATGCACGCAGCTAGAAAGGGCGGCGACCGCCAGGATGGTGAAGCGGCAAAAAAGGCGGGAACGGGCCTGGTAGATCTCCATGTCGCGGAGCATAGCTCGCTCCCCGGTGAACCGCGACCCTGGGAGACCGAGATGCATCGCCGCATGTCCCCCTTTCCATCCCAATTCGGACCGTCCCAGGGGCTGACTCTCGATCGGACTTCGCGCCGGTCAGCCGAAGGCCGGCGGCGGGGGAAGCTCCGTGCCCTCCGTCGCACTCTCGCCGTCGGTCTCGTCGTTCAGCGTCAACTCCCCCGCCCCGTCCAGATCAGGCAGGAGCGGCGGGGGTTCGAGTTCCGCTGAGCCCTCCTCTTCCAGGGAGGTGAACTCCAGTTCGGCCGTCTTCTCCTCGTCGGCTTCATCACCGAGCGAAGCCTGGACGGCCGCATCTCCCTCGTCGAACAGAGTGCTCCACCCCCCACCGTCACCATCCCCAGCCGAACTCTCGGTGGAGCTGTCGTGCTCCCTGATCCAGCGTCGGTTGGTCTCCACCGTGCCCACGACCGGGAGCAAGAAGTAGTCGGTCTCAGCGGCCAGCATGCCCAACACATCCGCCCCCACCAGCCCCGGCATGGCCACGGTCAGGAGCTGACCGAAGAGCTGAAGCGGCACGAGGGCGTTCTCACGCAGCAGGGGCGAGCCGAGTTCTTCCCAGAGCGCTTCGTTGGGCTTGCAGAGACTGACCGGCAGGAAGGGAAGCTGGAACAACTCCGCAACGACCCGGGAGAGATCCCAGTCGCTGACCATCCCCGATGAGACTATCGCCTCGCAAAATGGTGTGGCTCCGTTCTGACTGGCGGCGAGCATTTCGCGGATACTCTCCAGATCCGCCATGCCGCGTTCGTGGAGAACTTCCGCCAATCGGGAATCGTCGAGGCGCTGGGCGTACTTCAAGTCGGTGGTCCGGGGTGGTGGGGGTGATTCATCGACACCCATCGGCCTCCGTCTGGAGAGACCTCTACCCGGACTCTGGGAAAGCCCGATCTCGACCAGCGATGACCTGGAAAACCTTTCCAGTTCCTCGCACGGCTCGGAGCCCAAGCCCCCATGGAAGCTCCATGCGGGGCTATACGTCGAGGTTTGTCACGGAGAGGGCATGCTGCTCGATGTACTCGCGCCGCGCCTCCACACCATCGCTCATCAGAATCGTGAAGATCTCATCGGCCGCGATGGCGTCGTCCAACTCCACACGGAACATGTTGCGTGTCTCTGGGTCCATGGTCGACTCCCAGAGCTGGTCGTGGTTCATCTCACCAAGGCCCTTGTAGCGTTGGATGTCGACATTGGTCTGCATGCCCCGCTCGAGGAGCACGCTCAGCTCGAGCAGGTTCTGAGCCACCTTGACTTCCCCCTTGTCACCGCTGACCTTCCACTGGCCGCCCCCACGGAACTGCAGGCCCTTTTCCTCTAGTCGGCGCAGGATCTCGACGACCTCATCGGCTCCGGCAAAGTGGCAGGTGATGATCTTCGCATCGGCCAAAGAACAGTCGCTCTCAGGACTGCTGAAGACACCGGCATCTTCCCCCACGATCCCCCTCTGCAGCTCGATCCAGTCGTCGAGCTCTTCCTTGCTGTTGAAGAAGCCTTGCCGCTCGCCGGCTCCGCCCCAGTAGTGAGGAATCGTACTGCCGTCCCAACGGTCCAGGACCCCATCAAAAGAGACATCGGCCCAGTACGGCACAGCGGAGGTCGCCAGGTCCGAGAGCCGCATCAGGTCGCTCATCAACTCCTCGAGAGCAGCCCCTTCCCACGTCCTTCCCGCCGCCTCGTCAAGCAGGGAGAGTGCTCCAATGCCACGCTCGACCAGGTACCTGCGCAAAGCTGCATCATCGGTCAGATAGACCGACTGCTTGCCCTTACTCACCTTGTAGAGGGGCGGCTGAGCGATGTAGAGGTGTCCCTTCTCAATCAATTCCGGCATCTGGCGGAAGAAGAAGGTAAGTAGCAGGGTGCGGATGTGGGATCCATCGACATCCGCATCGGTCATGAGAATGACCTTGTGGTAGCGCAGTTTCTCGAGGTCGAACTCATCCGCGATCCCGCATCCCAGTGCCTGAATGATGAGCTGAATCTCTTGATGGGCGAGCATCTTGTCCAGGCGCGCCTTCTCAACGTTCAAGATCTTGCCCTTGATCGGCAAGATCGCCTGGAATACACGATCACGGCCCATCTTGGCCGGGCCGCCTGCCGAGTCTCCCTCGACGATGAAAATCTCGGTCTCCTCGCGCACCTTGCTCTGACAGTCCGCAAGTTTCCCGGGCAGGCCCCCGCCCGCCAGCGCCGACTTGCGCCGGACCAACTCACGGGCCTTGCGTGCGGCGTCCCGAGCTTCCTTGGCGCGCACGGCTTTCTGGATGACCGCCTTGGCTGCCGCGGGATGCTCCTCGAGGTAGATCCCAAACTGCTCGGCTACTGCGGACTCTACCAGCCCCTGCGCTTCGCGGTTGCCTAGCTTGTCCTTGGTCTGCCCTTCGAACTGGGGGTCGGGAACCTTGAGGGAGAGGATCGCGGTCAGGCCCTCGCGAAAGTCGTCCCCCGAGGGGGGTTCGACCCCGTCCTTGAGGAGCTTCCCAGCCTTGGCGTAGTTGTTCAACGTACGCGTAAGACCCGCCCGCAGGCCGGCGAGATGCGTACCGCCCCCATGGGTGTTGATGTTGTTGGCGAAGGTGAAGACCGTCTCCTGATAGGAGTCGGTGTACTGGAGCGCGAGTTCCACCTCGTATTCCTGGCGAGGATCCTCCGGAGAGGGCATCACCTTGGTGAAGTGCACCACATCCTCGTGCAAGGGTGTGCGGTTCTTGTTCACGTGAGACACGAAGGTCCGCAGGCCATCCGGGAAGCAAAACTCCACGTGCTGGCCCGAGCGTTCATCGATGAGCTCAATGTGCAGACCCCGCGTACCCATCAAGTAGGCGGTCTCACGCAGGCGCTTCTCGACGATGCTGTAGTCGATCTCGGTCGTCGAGAAGATCTCTGCGTCGGGTTTGTAGTGAACCGTAGTTCCCGTGCGGTCTGTCTCGCCGACGATCTCCAGGGGTGCCCGCGTCACACCGCGGTCGAATGCCATGCGATGCACCTTGCCATCGCGATGGACTTCCACGGTCAACCATTCCGAAAGAGCATTGACGCAAGAGACCCCGACGCCGTGCAAACCTCCCGACACCTTGTAGGCCTCGTCGTCGAACTTACCGCCGGCGTGCAAGCTGGTGAGGACGACCTCGACCGCGGGCTTGCCCTCGGTCTTGTGCATCCCAACGGGAATCCCGCGTCCGTCATCGGTCACCTTGATCGTCCCATCCTCACAGATAGTCACCGTGACTTTCGTGGCGTAGCCGGCAAGAGCTTCGTCCACCGCGTTGTCGACGACCTCCCAGATAAGGTGGTGAAGTCCTCGGACATCCGTGTCCCCGATGTACATCGCAGGACGAACGCGGACCGCTTCCAATCCTTCCAGGATCGTGATCGAGTCCGCGCCGTACTCGTGCTGCTCGGAGGTCTCCTTGGAGTCTGCCATACCTACCTTTGTCATCGCTCCAGTTTGAATGTCACTCTGCGGACCACTTCCCTGCCCAGACGGCGATTGGTCAATTGCCGGTAGCGCTCTCCCGTGAAACCGGTGAGTTCCGCCTGCTGGGCAGCCGATCCAACCTCCACGATCAACTCGCCCCGGCGAAAGTCCACGGCGCGGGCCCGGCGGGCAAGGGTTTCTCCCACGGCTTCGTGCCACGCCCTATAGACCGGTTCATCGCGCAGCTTGGCCCCCAGGCCACTCTGCTCCAGGAACTGCCGCACCGCATCGCGGGCCGTGTACATACCCGGGCGCGGGCGATCCTGCGAAGGCCTCCGGCTCATCAAGCCTTCCCGGGCTTGGCCGCCACGGTAATCGGCATCACCACATAGATGTAGTTTTCGCCCAAACGGAACTTCCCCGGACTGGTGTGGTCGTTGAACTCAATCCAGACCTTGTCCTCTTGGCAGTGCTTGAGTCCTTCGATCACGAAATCGGGGTTGAAGGCGATCTCCGCCTTCTCATCCTTGAAGCCGACCTCCATGTGCGCCTTCGCCTCCCCCCGTCCGGCGGCAAAGCCGAAGAGTTCCACCTGACCAGGGGAAAAGGAGAGGCTGACCGCCCGGGCCTCATCCCCGACCACGTTGCTCACCAGACGCATCTTACGAGCCAAGAGCTCCCGATCGGCTTCGATGGCGAAAGCAGGATCCGAGGTAATCACGGCGGCATAGCGAGGGAACTCGCCATCGATGAGGCGAGCAAAGATCTCCGCGTTCTTGGTACGCAGGCTCGCCTGTTGCTCATCGAAGGCGACCTGTACCTGTTCGAGCGCATCGGAGATGACGCGGCAGAACAGGTTCATGCCCTTGGTCGGCACGATGGCGGATTCCTGATCCTTGGGAGCGCCATCCACGGGAACGCTAGCTACGGCCAGGCGCCGCCCATCGGTGGCGACGAGCTTCAAGCTGTCGTCATCGAACTCGGCCAGCACACCGTGCATCGCGTAACGACCTGGCTCACGGGCAGCAGCAAAGGCGGTCTGCTGTACCAAACGGATGAAGCTCCCCCC
Source organism: Planctomycetota bacterium (assembly GCA_027083445.1). Lineage (GTDB taxonomy): Bacteria > Planctomycetota > UBA1135 > UBA1135 > JALWOP01. Next base: position 19,111 of record JALWOP010000158.1, read on the forward strand.
TTGGAGCGAGACGGTCTTGGCATCGGTGAAGCGCGGGATGACTGGAAACTCATCGGGGTCCATGGTCACCAGTTCGCACTCGTCGGAACCGCTGGATAGCACACAGGTCCCATCGTCCGACCGCATGGTCACCGTCTCGCCGGACAGGTCGCGCACGAAGTCGAGCATCACCTTGCCGGGAACCACGGTAGGACCGGGTTCCTCGACGCTGACGTCGTCGACCGAGAAGCGAATCGAGACTTCGGCATCGGTGCCCAGGATCTCCAGCTTGTCATCGGAGGCCACCAGACAGATGTTCTCGTAGATGGGCTTGGCAGCCTTGCCGCTCACGACGCTGCCGGCGATAGCCAGGCCTTCGTGGAGCTTCGCGCGATCGCAGATGACCTTCATGGTGGAAGAGGGGGACGCTGTGGGGTGAGAGGGGATGGGTGGGGTCGGGTCCCTGAACGGTTGTCCACGCTCCCCTTAAGAGAAGAAACTCACCTTCTTAACAGGGGGGGGCCGGGAATGTGGACAACCCCTGGAGTAGAAGACGTAAGTGGGGTCGTAGTCAGGGGTTCGGGTTGACAGTGGCTCGGTGGAGGATTCGATCTGGGATGTGGATGGGTGGTGGAGGAACCGCAGGTCTTCCACGCTCTTCCTGGGGAAGGAGGGGCTGGTCCTCCGGGGCTCTGATTCTCCCCAAATGACCCCCCGAGCAGTACCGGAGTTTCCGGAGGATTCTCCCCGGGATCTCCACGCCGAGTCCCGGAGGGGCACAGGGCCCCCAAGGGGTCGTCGGCGAGGGGATGCCAGGTAAACAGGCCCCTGACATAGGGTAGATAGGGGAACAGGTCCTGTCGATAGGCACCTCGGCGCCGGCGGGAGCTTCCGCAGGCTGTGGATACCTGTCCAGGATGGGGCGGGGCCGCCACCAGGGAGCCGGGGGAGGGCGGGGGCTGCGGAGTGTTGCTCACGAGGAGTGTCCGCCCTGCAAGCGTCCCAACAGTTCCTCGACCGACTGCTTGCAGGCGGGGTCCGAGGTCAGACGGGAGCCGATGCGATCGACGGCGTAGAGGACGGTCGAGTGGTCCCGCCCGCCGAACCATCCTCCGATCTCTTCCAGGGAGTGACGGGTAACCTTGCGAGCCAGGTACATCGCCACCTGCCGAGGGTAGGCGATCGACTTGGTGCGCTTCTTGGACTGTAGCTCGGAGAGTTTGACGCCGAAGTGCTGCGTAACCTCCTGGATGATGTCGTCCATCGACGGAGCGCCGCGGCGCACATGCAGGAGGTCCGCCAGTCCTTCACGAGCGAGCTCGAGGGTGATCTCTCGGCCGGTCAAGCTCGAGTAGCCGATCAGTCGTGTCACGGCGCCCTCGAGCTCACGCACGTTCTCGTCGATGTGCTCGGCGATCAGTTGCGCTACGTCATCGGGGACGTTCGTGTTGCGGTCTCGGCTCTTGCGCTTGACGATGGCCATGCGAGTCTCGTAGCAGGGAGGCTCGATCTCGGTCACCATGCCCCACTTGAAGCGCGAGACAAGGCGTTCCTGGAGGGTTGGGATGTCCTTGGGCGGCGAATCCGACGAGAGGACGATCTGCTTGCCGGCGTTGTAGAGCGTATTGAAGGTATGGAAGAACTCCTCTTGGGTGCGCTCCTTGTTGGCGAGCAGATGGATGTCGTCCACGACGAGTACATCGACCTGGCGGTACTTGTTGCGAAACTCGGCCAGATCGCCGTTCTCGAGCGCGGCGATGAAGTGGTTCACAAAGGTCTCGCACGAGAGGTAGAGGATGCGTGCTTCGCGCCAACGGGAGAGGATCGCGAAGCAGACCGCTTGCAGGAGGTGGGTCTTGCCGACACCGACGCGCCCGTGCAGGAAGAAGGGGTTGTAGTGCTTGCCGGGCTGCTCACCCGCGCCCATCGCCGCGGCATGACCGAAGCGGTTGCAAGGGCCGACGACGAAGTTCTCGAAGGTGTACTTGGGGTTCAGGACTACGTCGCTGTTCCAAAGTAGGCCTCCGGCAGGGCCGAGCATGCTATCCCGGAGCGAACCCGGGTCAGGGTTTCTCTGCGCTGCCCCGGTGCGCGGGCCGGTCCCCCCGAATGGGGAACCGGCAGAACTCGGGTTACCGTTCGAAGGGGGGAACCCGCCCTGGTGTGCGGCCGGCTGCACGAGGGGCGAGACGCCCCCCGGCGTGGGTTCTCCCGAGCGAGGCACCTCTGCAGAAGAAGGAGCTGTTGGATTCCCCGCCACGCCCAGTTCAGAAGGAGCCAGGACTGAAGGGGGTTGGGTCGAGGAAGCCTCCGGCGGGACGGCGAGTTCAGGGTCGACGGTGAGCAGGATGCTGCGCTTCACACCGAGCACGGCGTGCACCGCCTGTTCGATCGTCTCGAGGTAGTGGTCTTGGAGCCACTTGCGTGCGAAGCCGTTCTGAACGGCGATCTTGACCTGGTGGTCGTCCAGACTGACCAGGCCGGCTCGGCGGAACCAGGTCTCGAACTGTTCGGGTTGGACGCGCCTGGCGAGGGCTGCTTGGATGCGTGCCCAGAGTTCGCGCCGATCGTGGGCCGTAGGGGTTGCACTCTCCGAATCCTCGGTTCCACTTCCGGTGGCATCGCCCTCCACCGATTCCGGCTCCTGGGAGGGTGCTCGGCAGGGTCCCTCGGGCAGGGGCGGTTCGTCCGGCTGGGATTCCTGCGTCTTGGATTCCAATGCCTGGGCTTCCAATGCCTGGGCTTCCTTGCGGGCCGATCTAGGATCGAGTGGGTTCAAAGGGGGTCGTGCTAGGGCAGCAGCCTCATGCTCTAGGGTTTCCTCGGCGGCAGGGTTTCGCGGCGCGGCGGCAGATTCCGGCTCTCGCATCCCAGTTGGTTCTTACGGTCCTGTAGCCCCCTCCTCCTCCAAGGCGACCCACGTGCGGGGGGGTGCTCGGCTCGAAGCCGCGCGGGTCGACCATGCTATTCAGACCAAGGGTTCGGAAAGGTTCACGGGGAGGCGTGGCTCCGGACGAGACCACCGAAAACGGATCCGGCGAAAACGGATCCGGGGGGGATGGATCCGGCGGCGATCGGCCGGTCCAGGAAGCGGGGGGCGTGCAAACGATCCATGCGAAGGAGCATCCGAAGCTAGGGCGACGGACGGGAGCCCCGAAACAAGGTCTCCGAGGGACGGACACGCCCAAGCCCCTCCTCTCTCTCGGAAGGGGCGGCGCGACGCCC
>JALWOP010000159.1 GCA_027083445.1 Planctomycetota bacterium
GGGCCCTGGTGGGGGAGGCGCTGATGCGCAGTCCCGACCCGGCCCGGACCCTGCGGGAGTGGAGGGAGGCCCTGGGTGGTTGAGCTTCCCGCGGTCAAGGTCTGCGGGCTCACCCGCCCCGAGGATGTGCGCTGCGCCCTGGAGGCGGGCGCCGACGCCCTGGGTTTCGTCCACTACCCCCCCTCTCCGCGCCACCTGGAGGCGGGCCAAGCCGCCCGTCTGGCCCGAGCGGTTCCCCCCGGCGTGCCCCGGGTGGCGGTCGTCGTCGATGGGCGCCCGAGTGAGCTGGGTGCCTACCTGGAGGCGAGCGGCCTCGATTGGGTTCAGCTCTGTGGTCGGGAAGAGCCCGGGGAGTGGCGCGGGTTCGGCGCCCCGATCCTGCGCCGTCTGGCGGTCGAGGAGGGGGCGGAGCGCGAACTCGCCGCCTGGGAAGGCATCGCGACCGGCTTCGTGCTCGACCACCCCGCCGTGGCAGGAGGGGGAGGGGTCGGCGTGGAGCTGGAGCGAGCGGCGCGGCTCGCCCGGCGCGTGCCCTGCCTGCTCGCCGGAGGACTCGATGGGGACAACGTGGCCTGCTGCGTCGCGGCCGTCGGGCCACGGGGGGTCGACGCCTCCTCGCGCCTCGAGTGTCGGCCGGGGGTCAAGGATCCCGCGGCGGTGAGCGCCTTTACCCACGCGGCCCGCGCGGCCCTGGCCGAGTTGCACCGGAAGGAGCAGCGATGAGCGATACCTTCGTGAACCCGACGCGCTTTGGGATTTTTGGCGGCTGCTACGCCCCCGAGACCCTCATGCAGAACCTCTTCGAGTTGGAACGCGCCTGGCGCGAGGCGCGCGTGGACGGGGAGTTCGAGCGGGAGCTGGCGCGACTGAACAGCACCTATGCGGGGAGGCCGACCCCCACCTACCACGCCGAGCGGCTCTCGGAACGTCTCGGCGTCGAACTCTGGCTCAAGCGTGAGGATCTCTTGCACACCGGGGCCCACAAGCTGAACAACACCCTGGGTCAGTGCCTGCTCGCCCGGCGTATGGGCAAGAGCCGCATTCTGGCGGAGACCGGTGCCGGTCAGCACGGGGTCGCGACCGCCACGGCCTGCGCGCGCTTCGGTTTGCAGTGTGTGGTCTACATGGGAGAGGTCGATGCGGCGCGGCAGGCACCCAACGTGCAGCGCATGCGCCTGCTCGGCGCCGAGGTCCGTACCGTGGGGCACGGCCAGAAGACCTTGAAGGATGCGATCAATGAGGCGCTACGAGCCTGGGTGGGGGACCCACAGGCCCACTACCTGCTCGGCAGCGCCCTCGGCCCGCACCCCTTTCCCTCCCTCGTGGCGGACTTTCAAGCGGTGATCGGAATCGAGGCGCGCCGACAGATGCTCGACCAGGCGGGGGCCCTACCCGACCTCGCGGTGGCCTGCGTCGGCGGCGGCTCGAACGCCATCGGGCTCTTTCGGGGCTTCGTGGAGGACGAGGGGGTGGAGCTGGTCGGAGT
>JALWOP010000160.1 GCA_027083445.1 Planctomycetota bacterium
CAGCTATAGACCCCGTGCCCGCGGAAGGTGACCGTCTCGCCCGACTCGTCCCGCTGCTCGTAGTTCGTGACCAGGAAAAAGCCCTCGAGCATCGTCGCCTCGCAGGTGCTGGTCCGGTTGGAGCCCCCCGGATCCCAGGGGGAGGGGGCCATCACCTCCTCGCCGCTCCAGCGACCCGCGAGGCGGGCGAGGTAGGCATGCTCGGGACCGGGCTTGGGCATCTCGAAGTCCATGGGGGATTCCTTGGGAGGGGGTGGGTGGTGAGCTGTGCGAAGAGGGCCCCGGTCCCCTTGGGGCCCCGGGGTAGCCCCGCTAGGATGCCCCCACTATGAGTGAAATCGTCCGCGTGCACGCCAGAGAGATCCTCGATTCCCGCGGCAACCCCACCCTGGAGGCGGACGTCGAGCTCGCTTCGGGTGCCTTCGGCCGGGCGGCGGTCCCCAGCGGGGCCTCGACCGGCATCTACGAGGCCCACGAGCTACGCGACGGGGAGGGCCGCTACGGGGGCAAGGGAGTCCTCAAGGCGGTCTCCAACGTCAATAGCGACATCGCCCATGAGTTGATGGGCCGGGAGGCCCTGGATCAGGCGGGCATCGACCGGACGATGATCGAGTTGGACGGGACCCCCAACAAGAAGAAGCTGGGGGCCAACGCGATCCTGGGGGTCTCCCTGGCCACCGCCAAGGCGGCTGCGGACGAGTGCGGCCTGCCCCTCTACCGCTATGTGGGGGGTGCGGCGGCCCACGTCCTGCCGGTGCCGATGATGAACATCCTCAACGGCGGGGAGCACGCGGACAACAACGTCGACCTGCAGGAGTTCATGATCATGCCCTTCGGCGCGACCTCCTTTCCCGAGGGACTGCGCATGGGGGTCGAGGTCTTCCACGCCCTGAAGAGCGTCTGCCGCAAGCGTGGGCTGAACACGGCGGTGGGTGACGAGGGCGGCTTCGCCCCCAACCTCGACTCCAACGAGGAGGCGATCCAGCTCATCCTCGAAGCGGTCGAAGAGACCGGCCTGCTCCCCGGGGAGGACATTCGCATCGCGATCGACGCTGCCTCCAGCGAATTCTACGAAGACGGAAAGTACACCATCGAGGGCCGGGCCTACTCCCCCGAGGAATTGACCGACTACTACGCCGGACTCTGCGAGAAGTACCCGATCTTCTCCCTCGAGGACACCCACGATCAGGACGACTGGGCCGGCTGGGTCTCGGTGACCAAGGCGCTCGGAGACCGGGTCCAGATCGTGGGCGACGACCTCTTCGTGACCAACGTGGAACGATTGCAGCAAGGCATCGACCGGGGGGCGGCCAACGCCATCCTGATCAAGGTCAACCAGATCGGCACCCTGACCGAGACCCTGGAGACCATCGCCCTGGCCCACCGCCGGGGCATGCGCTGCGTGATGAGCCACCGCTCGGGTGAGACCGAGGACACGACCATCGCCGATCTGGCGGTGGCGGCGGGCACGGGGCAGATCAAGACCGGGGCCCCCTGCCGTTCGGACCGGGTCTCGAAGTACAACCGCCTGCTGCGCATCCACGAGGAGCTCGGCCGGGCGGCCCGCTACGGCCCCCGGGACTTGACCTGCGCATGAGACGGGGAGCGGCAGTCGCCGGGAAGGTCCTAGGAGGTCTGCTGGGACAGCTCCTCTATTGGGCACCGGTCTGGGTGCCCCTGGTGCTGCTCTGGCAGGTCGGCACCCGCGGTCTGCAACCCGCCCTGGCCGAGGAGGCCCGCCTCGAACGCCTCGCGCCGGAGGTCATGGCCCGCCACGCCCGCGAAAAGGCCCGCTTCGAGCACCTCGACCGGGAGGTCCGCGCTTGGATCGACCCGGTCTACCGGGAGCGGCGGCGCCGCATGCTGGAGCGGCACTGATCCCGGCGCGGCGGGGTTCGAGCCGGGGGTGAACCGGCGGTGAGCGATCTCGCTCCGGGGACGGGGCCGGTTTTTCACCGCAGCAGGTGTCACCCTACCGGGCAAGGAGGGGTCTCCGGCGCGAAAGGAGAGCCTCTCTGTGTCGCGATCGATCCCCCCCATCCTGATTCTTCTCGTCCTGCTGCCCCTCGCCCTGCTTCTCTTCCGAGCCTCCCGTCGAACCGACGAGGCCTCGACCGCGAAGGTCGACCGGTCCACCGAGGCCGCAGAGCCGACCCTCCAGCTCGTCGGTGGCGAGGCCCCCACCAGGCGCAGTTCGGCCAGGGCCCCCGCTTGGACCGACGGGGCTCTGATCGCAGCGCTGGCTGCCCTGGGCGAGGTCGAGGGGCTGGACGACCAGCGCCTGGTTCCCCGGGCGGACCCGATCCTGAAGATCCCCTCCCGGGTGGAGCGCAGCCTGCGGCTCCTGGCCGACGATCGCCTGGTGGACGATCCCATCAGCCTCTCCCTGCCTGAACGGGGGGCGATCCTCGCCCTCGGTCTCGCCTCCGCGACCTACGGCCGATCCGGCTCGAAGATGCCCTTCGAGGTGCACAGGGTCGACCGCTTCGCCTTCGTGAGCCAGGTGCTCACCGCCTTCCCGTCCCTGCGTCCGGTGGTCGCCCGTGGCCTGGTGGACCTGCTCGAGCGGCTGCGGCTGGCGGAACGACCGGTGCTCGGACCCGAGTTCCTCGACCTCCTGGTCGAGCTGCGCGAGGGGAACCCCTCCCTGGGAGATCTCTTCGATCGCCTGATCGAACAATGCACCGCCGAATTGCCGCCCGATGAGCGCCAAAGGATCGCCTCGGAGTTCGCCGCGGAAGAGAACGATGCGGAACTGGTCAAGATCGCCCTCACCGAGCTGCTCGCCGGAGAGGAGGGGGCCCGTTACCTCGAACTGGCACGCACCCGGCTCGAGGACGAGAACACTCCACCCGATGTGCGCAACGCGATCTTGGAAGCCCTCGCCGTGGCGGCTCCCATCCAGGACGCCATCGACCTGATCGCACGCGAGGAGAGCATCTCTTCGCAGGTGATGATGTCCCAAGTCGCAGCACGTGCGGGAGGGGATGAAGCCCTGCTCGATGCCTACGATGAGCGCCTCGCCTTCGGCGGTTCCGCCTTGGAACGGGAGAATATCGTCTTCGGCCTGATGGGAACGGGAAACGGCCAGGCGCTCCTCGACATCGCGCGCACCGATCCCGATCCGCGCGTGCGCGGCCGAGCCATCCTGATGGGCAGTCTCGAATCCACTTCAGCGAACGAAGAGGTCCTTGCGGCGATCCTCGACGGACGCGCCCAAAAGGACGACCCCTTCATCGGTCTGCCGGATGCATCGGTCTCCAGCGCCCTCTCCAACCTCGCCATGAACGCTCGGCGCAACGGCAAAATGGAGCTGATGGCCAAGGCGACCGCCGAACTGACATCCCTCGTGCGCTCCCCCGACCTCTCGCCCGCCGACCGCGGTTACGCCCTGCATCTACTCGAGCGCCACCTCGATCCAGAGGAGCTCTCGGCCCTCAAGGCCGAACTCGACCAGGGCCAGCACTAGTCCGCTCGCCCCGTTTTCCGTTGTTTCCCTGTCTATCCGAGAGGAGAAGTCATGCTCATTCGAAAGCTCGCCCCCCTCACCCTCCTGGCCGCCGCCTTCATCCCAGGCCTGGCGGCTGCCCGGCCGGCCCCCCCGGGTCCGGACTGTCCCAACGAACAGGCCTCCAACGTGCCTTCCAAGGAGGTCCAATCGGCCAAGTACCGCCGCTGCGGCGTGGGACTGCAACTGTTCGGCCTCGACATCTCCCTGTTCGGCAAGAAGTGCCCCAGGTGGATCGACACCTACCCCAGCCACCAGGAGTGCCAGGGCGAGGAGTTGATCGGTCATGCCTGCGTCTTCGACGAGCTGGTGGAGGTCACCCGCGAGATCTGTGACTGCGCGGATGCGACCCTGATCCTCGACACCGGCATCGCCCTGCCCTACTGCGATTGCGACTACGGTGGCATCAGCGGATACATCGAGACCTTCACCTCGCAACCCTGCAAGAAGAAGGGGAACTAGTGCCATGCAAGCCATTCAACGATGCGCGGCCCTCTTGCTCTTTTGCGCTCCGATCCTGGCCCAGGGATACGAATTCGGTTGCCGGGACGAGAAGGCCACCTACATTCCGGAGGAAATCATCGAGCCCGGGTACACCCTGGACTGCGAGGCCTCTACAGAGCTGTGGGGATTTGAACTGACGCTCCGGTTCGACTGTCCGCCCTGGCGCATTCTCGTACCGGCTCACCAGGAATGCCAGGGGGATTTCCTTTGGGGACACTACTGCACGATTGATAAGGCCCTGGAGCTCGAGTATTACGTCTGCGACTGTAACCTGGAAGGGAGTACGGACGACCTACTGAGCGGCAACGGTTGCAACTGCGAGTACGTCTCCTCCGCCGGCCAAGTGGAGGACTTCGCCACCAAGCGCTGCGAACTCTACTGACCCCCGCTGCCCTGCACCTCTCCTTGGACCTCCGCTGCGGCCGGTTCGATGGGTCCGGTCCATTCGAGAGCTCCGGGGCTCCGACTCCCGCGGAGCGTCAACGCCCCCGGCGACGAGAGTCGCCGGGGGTTCCCCCTATCGGCCCTACCCGACCCACTCCTGCGGTGGGCCAGTAGACCCTCCGCACGACAAGGCTACGGGGAGTGCAGGGACGGTCCAGGCTCCAATCTTGACGGAACGGGGTTTGGACTCTACCAAGAGCCTGCGCTAAACCCCCTACTCCATGGAAACGTGCACCATGGAAACGGTTCAAACCCGCACAGACCGATTCCCAGAGAACGGTAAGAAGCATCGATGAAGATTCTATGGGTCCTCGCCTCCGCACTGCTCTTGTCGGCTTCGGCAAGTGCGTATCAGGGCAGCGGCTCCGGGTCCGCCTGCAACGACCAAGCTCGGAAGCTCGCCGCCGGCCCAAGGAACGAGTATGAGAGCGAGGCATGCAACACGGATTCCCTCGCCCTCAGCGTCCCGGGAATCGCGAAGGGCAACCCCATGCCCAAAATGTGCAACAAGAGCTGGTTGTTTCGAGACAAGCCCCTCTTTGTCTGTCAAATCGAATCGCCAAACAGCCACTGCAGAGTGAGGGGGGAGAAGTCCCACCGTGAGCACTGGGGGTTCAATCCCCCCACACAGACATACCCTGACATCACGCCCGATTTGATGCGATCTGTGAAGGACCTCATCCGTAACGGGGAGATCGAGGCCCTGACGAAGCTGGTCGCCTGCAAGCCCTTGAAGAAACTGTCCGAGGGTAACGACTGGTCGGCTTTCCAATCTGAGTGTGCAAGGATTTCACCCGACGAGAGCCATTCCCAGGATCAGCAGTCCTACCTGCCGCCCCCCGGCACAGTCGGGTACGTCCCCGATCCGCTGGGTAGCAACGAGTTCTTCTACTACGCGGGAGATCCGTACGACCTCTCATCCAGGGGAGTGCTGCCCGTATTCGACGATGGCACCCCGCCCATCAGTCCAAACGACCTCCCCGACAAACTTCGTGATGCCTACCTCGAACACCTGCCGATCCCGGCCGTCTTGGTCCGAGGTTCCTACCGCTACGAGGAGTACTCGGGTGAGCAGCCGTACACACGCGCTCTCGATTTCGTGGCCAAGGTGAGTGCCGACGGGAAGTTCCACACCGTGGCCACGACTACCGTGTTCACCGAAGGTGAGTACCTACCGATGACCAAGGAGATCTACTTCGACGGTGCGAACCTGTTCTTCTACATCCACGGTAACGAGTTCACCGACCTCTGGCTCGAGGGGCATGATCAACGGTTCGTTCCGCTGGCCACCGTCGCCCGCTACGCGCTGAACGTGTGGCAGTGGGTCCGCGATCCCTTCGACATCCACTTCCTTCCCGGATGGGACTACGGCGTCGTCACCGGCGATGATGGAGCCGTTGCCATCTCCGTCTCCCACCCCGATCTCCTATCGGCCGGCTTCGGGCCCTATGACTATCACTGGGAGAGCGAAACGGCGCAGCACCCCTCTTCCGTGCAGTACTTCACGACTTCCGGCTCGTTGCAGCGCCGCATCGACTTCGGAAGCTACGTAGAAGTCGATCAGGGCAACTTCCGCCCTTTCAGCGTGGTCGACACGGTGTTCGAACCCACCAGTGGTGCGGTCCTGGAGCGAACGACCATCGAGATCCGCCAAGCTCTGCGGCTCGCAGACGACGCGCTCGACACGATCCAACCACCCACGGGGGGACGACAGCTGTGGAGGGTCTGGCTCTAGTGAGCTTGCCCCCAAGGAAACCTACGCCCCCATCC